>NZ_JBNNPF010000002.1:0-326983 GCF_050275515.1 Streptomyces sp. NPDC004126
ACTTCTCCTCGCCGGGGAAGTCGAACACGCCTGCGCCTTCCCAGGTGCCGAGGAGGAAGGCGAGGGGGACGAGGCCCGGGTTCAGCCGGACGGGCTCAGAGCATCACGTGTTTGACCCGGGTGTAGTCGAGGAGGCCCGCCATCGAGAGGTCGCTGCCGTAGCCCGACTGGCCGGTGCCGCCGTGGGGCATTTCGGAGACCGTGGTGCCGTGGGTGTTCACCCAGACGATGCCGGTGCGCAGGGAGCGGGTCGCGCGCATGGCCCGGTCGTGGTCGGTCGTCCACACGCTGGCGGCCAGGCCGTGGCGGACGCCGTCGGCCAGGCGCAGTGCCTCCTCCTCGTCCGAGAAGGACTGCACGGTCACGACGGGGCCGAAGACCTCCTCCTGCACGATCTCGTCGTCCTGCCGGACGTTCGCGACGACGGTGGGTTCGTGGAAGAAGCCCGGCCCGGGCGGGCGGCCGCCGCCGGTCACGATCGCGGCGTGCTCCGGCAGCCGCTCCAGGAAGCCCCGGACCGCGGCCAGCTGGGCGGGGTTGTTGAGGGGGCCGTAGTCGGTGCCCGGCCGCAGCTTCGCCGCGTGGGCCGCGAGGGCCGTGAGGAAGGCGTCGTGGACGCGGCGGTGGACGAGGAAGCGGGTGGGGGCGGTGCAGTCCTGGCCGGCGTTGTAGTAGGCGACGGGGGCGAGGGCCGCGGCGGTCGCCTCCGGGTCGGCGTCCTCGTGGACGATGACCGGGGCGTTGCCGCCGAGTTCGAGGTGGACCCGTTTGAGGCCGGCGGCCGCCGCGGCCGCGACCTGGCGGCCCGCCCGTACGCTGCCCGTGACCGCGACGAGGGCGACGTCGGGGTGGGCGGTGAGCAGGCGGCCGGTGTCGCGGTCGCCGCAGACCACGTTGAACACGCCCGGGGGCAGGTGTGCGGCCGCGACGCGGGCGAGCAGGGCGGTCGAGGAGGGGGTGGTGTCGGCGGGCTTGAGGACGGTGGTGTTGCCGGCGGCGACGGCCGGGGCGAGCTTCCACACCGCCATCATCAGGGGGTAGTTCCACGGGGTGATCTGGGCGCACACCCCGACGGGTTCCCGGCGCAGCAGCGAGGTGCGGCCCTCGGTGTACTCGGCGGCCGCGGGTCCCGGGAGGTTGCGCGCGGCTCCGGCGAAGAAGCGCAGGGTGTCGGTGATCGCGGGCAGTTCCCCGGTGCTGAACTGGTGGCGGGGTTTGCCGGTGTCGCCGGTCTCGGCGGCGGTGAAGGCCTCGGCGTGTTCCTCGACGGCGTCGGCGATGCCCAGCAGGGCGCGCTGGCGTTCGGCCGGGGTGGTCGTGGACCAGTGCGCGTACGCCGCCGTGGCCGCCGCGCAGGCGGCGTCGACGTCGGCCGGGCCGGAGCGCGGGGCGCGGCCGTGGACGCGGCCGGTGGCGGGGTCGGTCAGCTCGGTGGTCGCGCCGGAGGCGGCGGGCCGGTCGGTGCCGGCGATGTGGTTGAGCGGCGGGGTGTCAGCCACGGCGCAGGGCCTCCTCGGCGGCGGCGCGTCCGGTGCGTACGGCGCCTTCCATGTAGCCGGCCGCCCACTGGTCGGATCCGCAGACGTAGAAGGGCGGTTCGTGGGTGCCGTGGCGGGGGCCGACGGCGGTGACGTCGCCGGGGGTCCACTGGGTGACGTAGCCCTGGGTCCAGGGGTCGGTGCCCCAGAGGCGGATGTGGGTGGCGAGGGGGTGGAGGGCGGGTTCGCCGTAGAGGCGGGCGATCTCGGTGAGGAGTTCGGGGGCGCGCAGCGGGGCGGGGATGCCGAGGAGTACGCCGAGCCGCTCGGGCGGTACGAGGGCGGAGAGGACCCCTTCGCCCTGCGGCCAGGTGCTGCCGAGGACCCCTTCGGATTCGCAGAGCCCGCTGCGGCCGCGGTCGCGCCAGAACGGGCGCTCGTACGCGGCGGTGAACTTGGCGGCGAGGGCCTGGCGTTGGCGGTGCAGGGAGGCGAGGCGGCCGTCGGAGACTCCGGTGACGTCCACGTCGCGGAGCGGGCCGACGGGCAGGGCGCTGACGACGGCTGCGGCGGTGAGGGTCTCGCCGCCGGCCAGCCGTACGGTGCTGCGGCCGGGCCGGCGTACGGTGACGGCCGTGACGGGTGAGCCGGTGCGGACGCGTCCGCCGAGGGAGGCGGCCATGCGCAGGGCGACGGTGGCGGAGCCCTCGGCGACCCTCAGGCCCTCCCAGGCCTCGTAGTCGTAGGCGTCGGGGCCGGCGTCGTCGGGTACGGGCACGGCGGCGTGCTTGCGCAGGGCGGCGAGGAGCGAGGTGCGTTCGCAGGAGCCGTCGGCGAGGGCGAGCTGTCCGATCTCCCAGAGCCGGACGACGGCCGGGCCTGCTCCCTGGGCGCGCAGCCAGTCGCCGACGGAGAGCCGGTCGAGGGCGGTGGCGTCGGGGTGGGTCCAGGGGTCGTCCGGGTCGACGGTGGCGGCGAGGGCGCGGAAGGCGGCGGTGGTCTTGCGGTGGAGGGCGTCGTCGCCGGGGCCGAACCAGTGGGGCGGTTCGCCCGCCGAGACCCCTTCGGGCGTGGCGCGGGTGAGGGCTCCGGGTTCGGCGACGTAGCTGGGGGTCAGGGTGAGGCCGAGTTCGGCGACGAGGGCGGTGTACGCGGTGTGGGCGCGGCCGACGACCTCGCCGCCGAGCTGGACGAGCCGGCCGTCGGGGAGTGCGGTCTGTTCGACGCGTCCGCCGACCCGGTCGCGGGCCTCGACGACGAGGACGTCGGCTCCGCCGGCGGCGAGGTCGCGTGCGGCGGCGAGGCCGGCGAGGCCGGCGCCGAGCACGATGACGTCGTGGTTCATGGGGGTGGTCCTCCGGTCGGGGCGTTCAGTCCAGGACGAGGCAGTGTTCGGGCTTCCAGCCGATCTCGACGCGTTCGCCGCCGCTCCAGCGGTCCTCCATGCGGGAGCGGACGGTGTTCTGCTCCAGGACGGAGACGGTGACCCCGGGGGCCAGTTCGATGAGGTAGGTGGTGGTCGGGCCGCTGTAGACGGTCTCGCGGACGACTCCGGCGGCGCGGGCCATGCCGGGTTCCAGGTCGGACAGCCAGATCTTCTCTGGGCGGATCGAGAGGTTGACGCGACTGCCGTCGGGGACGGACGCGCGGTGGCCGACGGGCAGTTCGGGGCCGTCGTCGAGGGTGACCCGGCCGTCGCGGTAGGTGCCGGGGACGAGGTTGGAGGTGCCCATGAAGGAGGCGGTGAAGGTGGTGGCGGGGCGCTCGTAGACGTCCTCGGGGGTGCCGCACTGTTCGACGCGGCCCTCGTTCATGACGGCGAGGCGGTCCGACATGGTCAGGGCCTCGTCCTGGTCGTGGGTGACGAAGACGAAGGTGATGCCGACCTCGCGCTGGATCTGCTTGAGTTCGACCTGCATGTGGCGGCGGAGCTTCAGGTCGAGGGCGGCGAGCGGCTCGTCCAGCAGCAGCACCTGGGGGCGGTTGACGAGGGCCCGGGCGAGGGCGACGCGCTGCTTCTGGCCGCCGGAGAGGGTGGCGGGCTTGCGGCCCGCCAGGTGGGCGAGCTGGACGAGGTCGAGCATGTCGGCGACGCGGGTGCGTATCTCGGCGCGGGGAACGCCCTTGCGCTTGAGGCCGAAGGCCACGTTGTCGGCGAGGCTGAGGTGCTCGAAGAGGGCGTAGCTCTGGAAGACGGTGTTGACGTTGCGCCGGTCGGGCGGGAGGCCGGTGACGTCCTGGCCGTCGAGCAGGACGCTGCCGTCGGTGGGGTCGGTGAAGCCTCCGATCATGCGCAGCAGGGTGGTCTTGCCGCAGCCCGAGGGGCCGAGGAGGGAGAAGAACTCGCCCTGGGCTATGTCGAGTTCGACCTCGCGGACGGCGTAGGTGTCGTGGCCGGCGGCGTACCGCTTGCTGACGCGGTCGAGCCGGACGGCGGGCGCCGGCCGTACGGGGGTGGGCGGGACGGGCGGCGGGGGCGCGTCGGTCGGGGGCATGCGGATCACTTCCCGGAGAGGAGGTCGAGGCCGCCGCGGCGCCCGAAGAGGCGCGGGATGGCGAGGGCGAGGACGATCAGGCCGATGGATCCGGCCAGCATCAGCGTGCCGACGGCGTTGATGGTGGGCTGGACGCCGAAGCGGATCGCCGAGTAGATGCGGACGGACAGCGGCTGCGGGTCGACGCCGGTGGTGAAGTAGGCGAGGACGAAGTCGTCGAAGACGAGGGCGAAGACCAGCACCGCGGAGGCGAGGATGCTGGGGAGGAGTGCGGGCAGGGTGACCAGGCGCAGGGCCTGGCCGCGGGTGGCGCCGAGGTCCATGGCGGCTTCCTCCACCTCGGGGTTGAGGGCGGCGACGCGGGAGCGGAGGATGACCGTCACGTAGGAGATGGAGAAGGTGATCTCGGCGAGCATCACGGTGGTGGTGGACAGGGTGATGCCGAGGCCCTTGAAGAGCAGCATGGCCGCGACGCCGGTGACGATCTCCGGGGTGATCAGCGGGACGAGCATGACCAGGCCGGCGAGGGAGCCGAGCCTGCCCCGGCTGCGTACGAGGCCCAGGGCCAGGGTCACGCCGAGGACGAGCGAGCCGGCCATGGCGACGAGGGACACCTTGAGGCTCATGCCGAGGGAGTCGAGCAGGACGTGGTCGTGGGCGAGGGCCGCGTACCAGCGCAGGCTCGCGCCGTGGAAGACGGTGAGGGACTTCTGCGCGTTGAAGGAGAACAGGACGACGACGGCGACGGGGAGGTAGAGGAGGGCGAAGAAGACGGCGGTGACGGCGATGGCGAAGCGGGGCCGGCGTTCGGCGCCGCGCCGGCGGCGCCTGCGGGGTGCGGCGGTGTTCATCGGGCGGCCTCCGCCTCGTCCTTGCGGGCGCGCCGCAGGTAGCCGAGCATGCCGAGGAACAGGACCGCCATCAGGAGCATGGTGAGGGCCGATCCGAGGGGCCAGTTCTGGCCCTGGAAGAACTTGTCCTGGATCAGGTTGCCGATCATGAGCTGGTCGGGGCCTCCCATGAGCTGGGCGCTGACGAAGTCGCCCATGGCGGGCAGGAAGACGAGGACGCATCCGGCGGCCGCGCCCTGCCGGGTGGCGGGGACGGTGACGAAGAGGAAGGTCCGCAGGGGGCCGCCGTACAGGTCGCGTCCGGCCTCGATGAGCGAGGTGTCCATGCGCTCCATCGCCGCGTACAGCGGGATGATCATGAAGACGACGAATCCGTAGACGAGTCCGGCGATGACGCCGGCGCCGGTCTGCAGGATCCTCGTGCCGCCGTCGGCGAGCCCGGCGGCGCGCAGGGCCTTCAGGAGGGGCCCGTCGTCGGAGAGCACGACGGACCAGCCGTACATGCGGACCAGGTAGTTGGCGAAGAACGGGACGACGATCGCGGCGATCAGCAGGTTCTTGAAGCGGCCGCCGTGCAGGGCGATGGTGTAGGCGACCGGGTAGGCCACGGCGAGGCAGACGAGGCAGGTGACCAGCGCGTAGCCGAGGGAGCGCAGCAGGACGGTGCGGTACGCCGGGTCGGCCAGGGCGGTCAGGTTGCCGGGGTTGAGTCCGAAGCGCGGGTTGCCGAGCGGGTCGGTGGTGCCGAGCGCGAGGGTGGCCACCAGGAGGAGGGAGGCGAGGAGGAAGCCGGTCATCCAGAGGGTGCCCGGGAGCAGCAGCCAGGTCCACAGGCGCGGCGTGGTCCGGGTGGGCCCGGAGCGGTTGCTTCGTGCCATGTCAGCCTGCCTTCACCTCGGTCCAGGCGGCGTCGCGGGCCTGTTCGCCGTGCGGGTCGCCGTTGCGGAAGAAGAGGTCCGCCTTGAGGTCCTCGGTGGTGACCACGCACTGCGGGAACGGCTCGACGAGGGCCGCGTAGGTGTCCTCGGTGCCGCGGACCGGCATCGGGTAGCCGATGTACTCGATGTTCTTCTTCACGTTCTCCGGGCGGAGCATGTAGTCGATGAAGAGCATCGCGGTGCCGGGGTGCCGGGCGTTGGCGGGGATCGCGTAGCAGTCGGAGTTGACGGGGGCGCCCTCGCGGGCGACTTCGAAGCCGAAGACCTTCGGGTCCTCGGCCTGGGCGAGCATGGCGGCCATGTCGCCGCTCCACGCCTGGGTCATGTCGGCGTTGCCGTTGAGCAGGTTGTTGTAGCTGTCGCTGGAGAAGCCGCGCAGGTGGGGGCGGAGCGAGCGGAGGGTGTCGGTGACGCGGGTGAGCTGGTCCCGGTCGCCGGTGGTGAGGGGCAGGCCGAGCTTGAGCGCGCCGAGGCCCAGGACCTCGTCGCGGTCGTCGAGGACGAAGACCTTGCCCTTGGCGCCGGCGTTCCACAGGTCGTCCCAGGAGCCGGTGAGGTCGCCGAGGCGGTCCCTGCGCCAGCCGATGCCCGTCTTGTACATGGTGAAGGGGACGGTGTGCGCGGACCGGGGGTCGTACCAGGGGTCGTTGAAGTACCCGTAGCCGCCGAAGACGGCGTCGGCGCCGCGGAGCCGGGTGTGGTCGATGGTGCGCAGCCGGCCGCCGGCGGCGAGCCGCTGGGCCCATTTCGCGGTGGGGAAGACGATGTCGTAGCGGTTGCCGGCGTTGAGCTTGGCCGCCATGCCTTCCATGGAGTCGTAGTTCGACTGGACGACCTTGACGCCGTACTCCTTCTGGAAGCCCTCGAAGACGGTGGGGTCGACGAAGTCCGCCCAGTTGAAGTAGACGAGGTCGCCGTCGACCTTGACGTCGATGGGTGCCCGGGCGGCCTCCTGGCCGGCGGGGTCGTCGGCGGAGGAGAAGCCGCAGCCGGAGGCGGCGAGGGCGAGGGCGGCGGCGGTGCCGGCGCGGAGGAAGGAGCGTCTGGACGTGGGGAGTGCCTCGGGGGACATGGGGTCCTCTCCGTAGGGCCGCAGGGGGACGGCGGGAACGAGCGTGGGCCGTGGGGGGCTCGGTCGTGGGGTGGGCGCCGGGCGCGCGGGCGGGGTGCGGCGGGGCGGCGGGGCCGGGGCGGGTGCGGGCTACTGGCCGGTGCCGTCGAGGTCGGCCCGGATGCGGCCGGCGAACCAGGCGACCGCCGATTCGCGGCGGGAGAGCGGTCCGGGCTCGAACCCGGGGGTGGAGAGGCCCTTCTGCACGCGGGCGACGAGCTCGGCGTCCTCGTCGTTGGTGATCCACCCGATGTGGATGTTGAGGCGGCGGGCGAGGCGGGTGCGCAGGCCGGTGCCGCGGCGGGTGTAGAAGGCGCCGGGGACGGCGACGCGGTCGACGGCCGTGGGGACGGCCGTCCAGGCGAGCACGTGGTCGGGGTAGAAGTCGATGAGGGTGTTGGGGTAGATGACCGCGTAGCGCCAGGTCCGGCGGTCGGCCTCGGCGAGGCCGGGCATGGGGGCGGCGATGCGCTGGTAGAGGCGTTCGGCCCAGTTGGAGGAGGGCTTGTCGCGCAGCGGGGAGGCGAAGAGGGCGTAGTTCTGCTCGATCTCGCAGGTGTAGCCCTGGTAGTCGAGCAGCCGCATCAGGCCGGGGTGGGCCACGGGGACGTGGTAGCCCTCCAGGTAGTTGTCGACCGCCACCTTCCAGTTGGCGTGCTGGACCTCGGCTCCGGCCAGGTCGTGGATGCGGGCGCGGCCGACCGGCACGAGGTCGGCCCCGGCGTAGTGGCCGACCGCGTCCGCGAGGCCGGCGCAGCTCTTGGCCAGCGGTTCGGCGTCGACGTCGAGGTTGACGAAGACGAAGCCGAGGAAGGACTCGACGGCGGCCGGGAACAGGCCGAGCCGCGGCTTGTCCAGGCAGGGGATCTGGCGGGCTTCGGGGGCGCCGACGAGGCTTCCGTCGAGGCGGTACGTCCAGCCGTGGTACGGGCAGCGGATGGCCTTGCCGTCCGGTTCGGGGGCGGTGACCAGGCGGGTGCCGCGGTGCCGGCAGACGTTGAGGTGGGCGGCGAGGCCGCCGTCCTCGGTACGGACGACGATGACCTCGCGGTCGGCGACGGTGGCCGCGAGGCGGGCTCCGGGGCCGGGCAGGTCGGATTCGTGGCAGACGAGCTGCCAGGACCGGGCGAAGACGTGGCGCGTCTCGGCGGCGGCGGTCGCGGGGTCGGTGTAGTAGCGCGCCGGGAGCGCGGGGCCGGGTGTGCCGTCTGCCTGCGGCGCGTGCGGGGCGGGGGTGCCCTCTGCCTGCGGCGGCGTATGCGGGGCGGGGGTGCCCTCTGCCTGCGGCGGCGTATGCGGGGCGGGGGTGCCGGCGGCCGGCGGGGTGTGCGGGACGCGGGTGTCGGCGGCCGGCGGGGTGTGCGGGACGCGGGTGTCGGGGGCTCTGGAGTGCATCGGGGACTCCTCCGTGCCGGCGTGCGGCGATGGGTGCCGGCGTTCGATGGCGGGGCGTTGCGGGCGGGGCGAGCCGGACCGGGACAGGCGGCCGGGGCGGGAAGCCGGGGCCGGGCTGACCGATTGGACAGTCAGATTGCTGGCTCGTTTCCGCCGGGTCAAGACTTGTTCACTGACCGATCGGTCAGCTAGCGTGATTCTTGCCTGACCGATCGGTCAGCAAACGCGCTTTCCTGTCGCCTCGCGCCCTTTGTTCCGCATTCGCCCTGGTCACCGGGGGTGCGGAAGGCCACCGCGCGGCCCGCCCGGACCTGCCCGGGCCCCACCCCCGCGATCCCGATCCCCGCCGCACGCCGACCGGCGTCCCCGCGGCGAGCCGTCGCACTCCGCGCCACGGCTCGCACCACCCGGCGTCGGCCGGCGGACGGCACCCCCACCTCCCGGAGGCACGCATGAGCGGTCGTCGGCGTCTGGACTGGCTCGGGCTCACCCCCGAACCGGAACGAGAACTCCCCACGGCGGTCGCCGCCCTGCGGGCCTCCTCGCCCGGCACTCCCCCGGCGCGCGAGCAGGACCTGGCGGACGCCGAGCGGCACCGCGTCGAGCGCCTGGTGCTGCGCGGCACCCGGCAGGGCTGGCTGCGCTACCTCGCCGAGGTCACCGACCTGGTGACCTCGGTGGCCGCCGGCTCCCGGGCGGGCGACCCCGCCGCCGCCCTGCTCGCCGGCGAGGTCGTCCTCGACCACCACCGCATGCTCATCGGCCTCCCGGGACCGGGATACGGCCGCACCGCACGGGACCGCACCGCCCTGGAGGGCGCCGTACGGGCCCTGCGCACCCACACCACGCAAGGAGCCGGCCGATGACCGCGATCCGCCTCCCGACGGCGCTGCCGCCGCCCGGCACCGTCCTCGGGGCCGCCCCGCACCGCCCGGAGGACGCCGGCGCCTACCGCGCCGCCGGCGGCTACGGCACCGGCACCGGCCCGGAGGAACTCCTCGCCCACCTCACCGCCTCCGGACTGCGCGGCCGCGGCGGGGCCGCCTTCCCCGCCGCCGTCAAACTCCGCTCCGTACGCGACCGGGGCGGCGCCCCCGTCGTCGTGGCCAACGGCGAGGAGGGGGAGCCCGGTTCCGCCAAGGACCGCTGGCTGCTGCGGGCCCGGCCGCACCTGGTGCTCGACGGCCTCGCCCGGGCCGCCGCCGTCACCGGCGCCGTACGCGGCTACGTGTACCTCTCGGACCCGGTGGCGGGCGCGGGCGTACGCGCGGCCCTCGCCGAACACCCGCCGCCGCTGCCCGTCGAGGTGGTCGAGACCGGCCACGCGTACGTCGCCGGCGAGGAGACGGCGGTGGTCCGCAGGATCGACGGCGGGCCCGCGCTGCCCACCGCCAAACCGCCCCGCCCGTACGAACGCGGCGTGGGCGGGGCGCCGACCCTGGTCTCCAACGTCGAGACGCTCGCCCGGATCGCGCTCACCGCCGCCCGGCCCCGCCTGCGCGAGGCCATCGCCCGCGGCACCCTGGTCACCCTCTCCGGCGCGGGCGCCCCGCCCGTACTCACCGAGGTCCCCTACGGAACCCCGCTGCGCGCGCTGGCCCGGCGGTACGGCGCCCCGGACGCGGCCGGAGCCCTGATGGGCGGGCTGTTCGGCGGCCTCGTCGGCGCCGGCGCCCTCGGCCTCCCCCTCGAACCGGACGCCCTCGCCGCCGCCGGCACCGCCCTCGGCTGCGGAGCCGTCCGCTTCCTCGGCCCCCGGGAGTGCCCCGTCGCCGCCGCCGCCGACGCGGCCGCCCACCTCGCGGACGAGAGCGCCCGGCAGTGCGGGGTCTGCGTCACCGGCACCGCGGCGGTCGCGGGCGCCCTGAGCGCCCTCGCCGCCGGCACCGCGGGCCCGGACACCGCGGACAGCCTGCACCGCTGGGCGCGGGGCCTGCCCGGGCGCGGCGCCTGCGGACTGCTCGACGCCGCCGCCGGCCTCGCGGGCAGCCTGCTCCGCGCCTTCCCCGGCCCCGTCCGCGCCCATCTCACCGCCCCCTGCCCCGGCTGCGCGGAGACCGCGCCCCCGGACGGCCGCCGCCTCACCGTGCCGGTACCTGAGACCGCCGCCCCGCACCCCGTCCGGGCCCGGGTGCCCGCCGGCCCCACCGACATCCCGCTGCCCGTGCTGAAAGGAACGCCGTGAAACTCCTGCTGGACTCCACCCGCTGCCAGGGGTACGGACTGTGCCAGGAACCCGCACCCGAGCTGGTCGAACTCGACGAATGGGGCTACGCGCGGATCATCGCCGTCGACGTCCCCGCCGGCGCCGAGCAGGCCGCCCGCGCCTGCGCCGACAGCTGCCCCAACTCCGCGCTCCGCGTGGAGGGCTGACGTGGCCCGCGACCTGACCGCCCTCTTCGACCCCCGCTCCGTCGCCGTCGTCGGCGCCAGCGACGACCCCGCCAAGTACGGCCACGCCGTGGCCTCCCAGGCCCTGCGCGCCCCCGGCCGGCGGCCCGTCCACCTGGTCAACCGGCGCGGCGGCACCGTCCTCGGGCGCACCGCCGCCACCTCCCTGACCGAGATCGGCGAACCCGTCGAACTGGTGGTGGTCTCCGTGCCCGGCGCCGGCTTCGAGGCCGCCGTCGACGAGGCCCTGTCCTGCGGGGCGAAGGCGATCGTCGCCATCACCGCCGGCTTCGCCGAGGCGGGACCCGCGGGCCTGGCCCGGCAGCGGGCGGTCGCCGACCGGGTACGGGCCGCCGGCGCGGTCCTCGTCGGGCCCAACTGCCTGGGCATCGCCGACAACACCACCGAGCTGTACCTCGCCTCGGACCGCTTCGCCCCCGGCGGCGTCGCCCTGCTCAGCCAGAGCGGCAACCTCGCGCTCGAACTCCAGCTCCGCGGCGAACCGCACGGCCTGGGCTTCTCCCGGTTCGTCTCCCTCGGCAACCAGGCCGACGTCACCCTCGTCGACCTCGTCACGGACTGCGCCCGCCACCAGGCCACGGCGGCCATCGCCGTGTACGCCGAGGACTTCGGCGACGGCCGGGCCTTCGCGGCCGCCGCCGCCGCGGCGGGCAAACCGGTGGTGCTGCTCACCGCCGGCCGGGGCACCGCCTCCGCGCGCAGCGCCCGCTCGCACACCGGGGCGCTGACCACCTCGGCCGACGTGGTCGCGGCCGCCTGCCGCGACGCGGGCATCGAACTCGTGCGCACGCCGAGGGAGATGACCGTGGTCCTGGCGGCCCTGGGCTCGGGGGCCCGTACGCCGGGCCGGCGTACGGCGGTCCTCACCGACGGCGGCGGCCACGGCGCGATCGCCGCCGACGCGGCCGAGGACGCCGGGCTCGGCGTACCGGAGCTCGGCGCGGGCACCCAGGACCGGCTGCGGGCCGTGCTGTGGGAGCAGTCCTCCACCGGCAACCCCGTGGACCTCGCCGGGATGGGCGAGCAGCGGCCGCTGTCGTACGCCGACGCGGCCGGGCGGCTCCTCGCCGCCGAGGAGGTCGACGCCGTGCTGATGACCGGGTACTTCGGCGGTTACGCGGCCTCCGAGGGCGGCCTCGGCGGCGGCCCGGCCGGCGGCTCCGTCCTGGCGGAGGGCGAGACCCGGGCCGCCAAGGAGATCACCCGGCACCTCGCGGCGGCCCCGAAGCCGTTCGTGGTGCAGTCGATGTACCCGCACTCGCCGAGCTGCCGGGTGCTGGCCGAGGCCGGGGTGCCGGTGTTCTCCGCCACCGAGGACGCGGCCCGCGCGCTGGCGGCGGTCACCGGCCGGGCGGCCGGGCCCGTGCCCGGGGTCGCGCCGCTGCCCGCCCCGGCCGTCCCGCTGGGCGACCCCGGGTACCACGGGGTGCGGGCGCTGCTGGCCGCCGCGGGGGTGCCGTTCCCCGCGGCCCGCGAGGTCCTCGACGAGGCCGGGCTGCTGGCCGCGGCCGGGGAGTTCGAGGGCCCGTACGTGCTCAAGGCGCTGCACCTGCTGCACAAGTCCGACGCGGGCGGGGTGGCCCTCGGCCTGCCCGACCCGGCCGCGCTGCTGGCCGCGTACCGCGCGATGCGCGCCCGGCTCGGTTCCGCCGCCCACTCGGTGGAGGCGATGGCCGACCTCTCCGACGGCGTCGAGCTGATCGTCGGGGTGAACCGGGACCCGCGGTTCGGGCCGGTGGCCATGGTCGGGCTGGGCGGCGTGCTCACCGAGACCCTGCGCGACGTGGCGTTCGCGCTGGCGCCCGTACCGGCCGCCCGGGCCGAGCGGCTCCTGCGGGGGCTGCGGGCCGGCGCCCTGCTGGACGGCGTGCGCGGCCGGCCGGCGGTGGACGTGGCCGCCGCGGCCGCCGTGATCGAGCGGATCACCGAGGTCGCCGCCGCCCATCCGGAGATCGCCGAACTGGAGGTCAACCCGCTGCTGGTGAGCCCGCGCGGCGCACTGGCCCTGGACGCCCGGGCCGTCCTGGGCTGAGGCCCGCCGAGACCCGTACCCGCTTCCCCGTCACCCGAAGGAGAGCAAGAGGACCATGGACTTCCGCTACACCCCCGAACAGGCCGGCCTGAAGGCGCGCGCCGCCGCCTACGCGAAGCTCCTGATGAGGTACGAGGACCAGGCCGAGGAGGCGGGCGGCCCGCTGCCCGCCGCCACGGTCCGGGACCTGACCCGCGCCGCCATCGACGCCGGGGTCTACGCGATCAACATGCCGGCCGAATGGGGCGGCGCCGGCCTGTCCCTGCTGGACCAGGTCATCGTGGAGGAGGAGTTCGGCAAGGCCACCAACTGCCTGTGGGACATCCCCTGGCGGCCGGCGAACGTGCTGGCGTACGGCACGGAGGCGCAGCGGGAGAAGTACCTGCTGCCGGTCATCCGGGGCGAGCGGTTCGACGCGTTCGCGGTGACCGAGCCCGGTGCGGGCTCCGACCCCGGTTCGGGCACGAGCACGGCCGTCCGTACCGCCGGCGGCTGGCTGCTGAACGGCGAGAAGTGGTTCGTGACCTGCGGCGACATCGCGGACTTCCTGCTGGTGCAGGCCGACGCCGGGCCGGAGCGGGCGGCGACGCTGTTCTTCGTCGACAAGCAGGCGCCCGGGGTCGAGATGACGCGGGTCCCCCGGTTCATGCACTCCGCGGTGAACGGGCACCCGGAGTTCACCTTCACCGACGTGTTCGTCCCGGACGAGGACGTGCTCGGCGGGGTCGGCAACGGCTACGAGCTGACGAAGGAGTGGTTCACCGACGAGCGGCTGATGATCGCCGCCCGGACGGTCGGCGCCGCCGAACGGGCCCTGGAGCTGGCCCGGGACTGGGCGGTGGAGCGGCGGCAGTTCGGCTCCCCCATCGCCGACTTCCAGCTCGTGCAGGGCATGCTCGCCGACTGCGCCGTCGACATCGCCGTCAACCGCGCCTACACCCACCAGGTCGCCTGGGAGGCCGACCGGCCGGAGACCGACCGCAAGACGCTGCACGCGAAGGCGTCGACGGCGAAGCTCGCGGCGAGCGAGGCCGCGGGCCGGGTGATCGACCGGTGCGTGCAGATCTTCGGCGGCCGCGGCTACGACCGCACGTACCCCGTCGAGCGGATGTACCGGGAGCTGCGCGTCGACCGGATCTGGGAGGGCACCTCCGAGATCCAGCGCCTGATCGTCGCCAACGAGCTGGTCAAGCGCGGCACCCGGGCCCTGGCCCTCCCCGCCTCCTCCTGACGAAGACCACGGCACCCCCGCCCCGAACCCGAAGGACAGACATGGACTTCCGCCTCACCCCCCGCCAGGAAGAGCTCCGCGGCGCGGCACGCGCGCTCACCGACTTCATCATGAAGTACGAGACCGACTGCGAGGAGAACAACGGGCTGCCGCCGCACGCCCACGCCGAGATCCGCGACGCGGTCCTCGACAGCGGGCTCCAGGCCGTCAACATGCCGGCCGAGTGGGGCGGCGCGGGCCTCACCGTGCTGGAGCAGGTCACGGTCCAGGCCGAGCTCGGCCGGCTCACCGGGGCGCTGTGGGACATGGTGTGGCGGCCGGCCAACGCCCTGTCCCACTGCACGCCGGAGCAGCGCGAGCGCTACCTCGTCCCCGTGATCCGGGGCCGGCGCCGGGACTGCTACGCGGTGTCGGAGCCCGAGGCGGGCTCCGATCCGCAGAACCTGCGGACGACGGCGACGCGGACCGACGGCGGCTGGGTGCTGAACGGCGAGAAGTGGTTCGTGACCGTCGGCGACCACGCCGACTTCATGATCGTGCTGGCCGCGGCCGGGGAGGAGCGCGCGCCGACCCTGTTCCTCGTCGACAAGGACACGACCGGCGTCGAGATGACTCGGGTGCCGCGCTGGATGCACACCTTCGTCTACGAGCACCCCGAGTTCACCTTCACCGAGGTCTTCGTCCCGGACGGGGCGGTGCTCGGCGAGGTGGGCCAGGGCTACGACATCACCCGCTCCTGGTTCACGGAGGAGCGGCTGATGATCGCCGCCCGGACGATCGGGGCGGCGGAGCGGGCCCTGGAGCTGGCCCGGGACTGGGCGGTGGAGCGGCGGCAGTTCGGCTCCCCCATCGCCGACTTCCAGCTCGTGCAGGGCATGCTCGCCGACTGCGCCGTCGACATCGCCGTCAACCGCGCCTACACCCACCAGGTCGCCTGGGAGGCCGACCAGGGCGGGACCGACCGCAAGACGCTGCACGCGAAGGCCGCCATCGCCAAGCTGGCGGCGAGCGAGGCCTCGGGCCGGGTCGTCGACCGGTGCGTGCAGATCTTCGGGGGCCGCGGCTACGACCGCTCGTACCCGGTCGAGCGCCTCTACCGGGAGCTGCGCGTCGACCGGATCTGGGAGGGCACCTCCGAGATCCAGCGCCTGATCATCGCGGGCGAGCTCGTCAAGCGCGGCACTGGCGTCCTGCGGATGCCGTCGGCCGGCTGACCCCCTGCCGGGGCGGTGCGGACGGCACGGTCCGCACCGCCCCGGCACCACCAGACGGAGCCAGTGGAGGGAGAACGCACGGATGAGCAGTGTCCACATCGATGCCGGGGCCGCTTCCGGTGTCGAACGGGTCGGGGTCGTGGGCTGCGGGCTGATGGGATCCGGCATCGCCGAGGTCTGCGCCCGCGCCGGACTCGACGTCGTCGTCGTGGAGACGAGCAGTACGGCCGCGGCCGCCGGCCTGGAGCGGGTCGGCCGCTCCCTCGGGCGCGCCACGGCGTCCGGCAGGCTCACCGCCGCCGAACGGGACGCCGCGGCCGCCCGGCTGACGGTGACCACGGACCTGACCCGGCTGGCCGACCGGGACCTCGTCGTCGAGGCGGTCGCCGAGGACGAACGGGCCAAGCTGGAGGTGTTCGCCCGGCTCGACGAGGTGGTGGAGCGCCCGGACGCCGTCCTGGCGACGAACACCTCCTCGCTCCCCGTGATCCGGCTGGCCGCCGCCGTCTCGCGGCCGGAACGGGTCGTCGGCCTGCACTTCTTCAACCCGGTGCCGGTGCTCCCGCTGGTCGAGCTGGTGCCGTCGCTGCTCACGGGCGAGGAGACGGTCCGGCGTGCGCACGCCTTCGCCTCCGTGGTCCTGGGCAAGGAGGTGGTCCGCGCGCGGGACCGCGCCGGGTTCGTCGTGAACGCGCTGCTCGTGCCGTACCTGCTGGCGGCCGTGCGCATGGCCGAGGGCGGCAGGGCCTCGGCCGAGGACATCGACCGGGGCATGACCCTGGGGTGCGCCCACCCGATGGGGCCGCTGGCGCTGGCCGACCTGATCGGCCTGGACACGGTGCAGGCCATCGCGCGGTCGATGTACGCGGAGTACCGGGAGCCGCAGTACTCCCCGCCGCCGCTGCTCGCCCGGATGGTCGAGGCGGGCCGGCTGGGCCGCAAGACGGGCAGGGGCTTCCACGTCTACGGCGGTCCGGGGGGCCGCGTGATGAGCGAGGATGGTGGTGTGCCGACCCGGTCAGCCGGGCGGGCCCGCCCGGTCCACGGGCGCCGACACGGGGAGCAGCCGACGTGACCAAGGCCGAGCGCGCGATCGAGACACGTGAGCGGATCCTCACGGCCGCGTGCGAGGTCATCGCGGACATCGGCTTCGAGAGCATCAGCATGCGCAAGGTCGCCGAGCACGCCGGCGTCTCGAAGGCCCTGCTGCACTACCACTTCGACACGCGGGAGAAGCTCTTCGCCGAGGCGATGACGCACTCCTTCGCCCAGACCGGCAAGGACACCGAGGCCGACGCGGGTCCGGTCCCGGCGTCCGTCGCGCTGGCCCGGATCCTGCGGAGCATGCTGCCGACGGACGAGGAGCTGCGCCAGGACTGGAAGCTCTGGCAGGAGCTGTGGGTGCGGGCCCAGCGCGACGCGACGGCCCGTCACCTGGCCGTCGACCTGTACGACCAGCTGCACGCGTGGGTGGGCGGCGCGGTGGAACGGGGCATCGCGTCGGGGGAGTTCACCGACTGCGACGTGGCCGGTGTGAGCACGCTGGTGCTGGCGCTGTGCGACGGGCTGGGCATCCGGCTGATGCTCGACGACCCGCGGGTGGACCTGGCCACGGCCCGCGCGGTGATCTGGCGCACGATCGCCCCGGCGCTGGGCGTCCCGGAGGACTTCCCCGAAGTCTGACCGTCCGGCCGGGGCGC
This sequence comes from Streptomyces sp. NPDC004126, assembly GCF_050275515.1. Lineage (NCBI taxonomy): Bacteria > Bacillati > Actinomycetota > Actinomycetes > Kitasatosporales > Streptomycetaceae > Streptomyces > Streptomyces sp. NPDC004126. Next base: position 16,858 of record NZ_JBNNPF010000002.1, read on the forward strand.
GGGGTCCCGCGCGGCGGCAAGTGAGGCCCCGCGCACGGGGGATGACGCGGGGCCTCGCACACCACCATAGCGCGCCCCGGGCCCGGTACGCCGGGCGGCCCGGATCACCGGCCGGGCCCACCCCCGTGGAACTCGAACCCGAACCGGCCCGGCACGTCCCCCGGTGGCCGTGCTTCGCCCGGGGCGCCGCGGGCGTGCCAGCATGGGGCGCGTTCCGGCGTCACCAGAGTGAGGACATGGACCTTGAGCAGCTGCGCGCCTCGTGCGAGGCCCTCCCGCCGGGGAGACCTTCCCGCGGCGGCCGCCCGGGTGCGCCGTCCGGCGGCCGGGCGCGCGGGCGCCGCCTCGTGACCGCCCCCCGGCAGGACCCGCTGCGCGACCCGCGGTTCTTCGCCGACCCCTACCCGGCCTACGACCGGCTGCGCCGGGAGTGCCCCGTCCAGCGGATCCCCACCGGTTCCGGCGGCCACCACGCGTACCTGGTCACCGGCCACGCCGAGGCCCGGGAGGCGTTCACCGACCCCCGCCTGTCCAAGGACACGGCCCGGTTCTTCGCCGGACGGCCCTCGGACCGCGACCTGCACCCGGCCGTCTCCCGCACCATGCTGTCGAGCGACCCGCCCGTCCACACCCGCCTCCGCCGGGTGGCGACCCCCCTGTTCACCACCGGCCGCGTCCGCGGCCTGCGCCCGTTCATCACCCGGGTCGTGGACGACCTCACGTCCGGATGGCTGCCGGGCGCGGAGATCGACCTGGTGGCCGGCCTGGCCGTCCCCCTCCCGGTCACCGTCGTCTGCGAACTGCTCGGCGTGCCCGGAGCCGACCGCGCGAGCCTCGCCGAGTGGTCCCACGACCTCTTCGACGCCATGGACACCGCCCGCGTCGACGCGGCCTCGCACCTCATCGGCGGCCACCTCACCGCACTTCTGGACCGGGCCCGCGCCACCCCCGGGGACGGCCCGCTCCACTCCTTCCTCCGCGACTGCGACGAGGGCGGCCTCGACCGGGACGAGGCCGTCTCCCTGGCCGCCCTCCTCCTGGTGGCCGGGCACGAGACCACCACCCACTTCATCGGCAACGCCGTCCTGGCCCTGCTCCGGCACCCGGAGGCGTTCGACCGGCTGTGCCGGGACCCGGACCTGATCCCCGGCGCCCTCGACGAACTCCTGCGCCACGACTCCCCGGTGGGCGTGGCCACCTTCCGCCACAGCACGCAGGACCTGAGCATCGGCGGGACCGCCGTCCCGGCCGGCCACCCGGTCCTCATCGCCCCCGGAGCCGCCAACCGCGACCCGTCCGTCTTCCCCGCCCCGGACCGCCTGGACCTCGACCGCGACGCCGGCGCCCACCTCTCCTTCGGCCACGGCATCCACCGCTGCCCGGGCGCCCCCCTGGCCCGGGCCGAGGCGGAGACCGCCCTGCGCGCCCTCCTGACCCGCTTCCCGAAGACCCGTCTGGCCGTCCCCCCGGAGTCCCTGGCCTGGCGCCGGACCCGCCTCACCCGGGGTCTGGCCGCCCTCCCCCTCGTCCTCGGCTGACCCGCCCGGTCCACAGCCGCACGGCGAGGACGGCCCCCGAGGCGGCGAACAGGCCGGCCGTGATCAGCAGCCACCGCCCCAGGAACACGTCGGACGGCAGGCCGGTGGTGACCGTGTAGTGGCCGACCTCCCCGAGGACCAGCGGCCAGTACACGAGCAGCAGGACCCCGGAGACGAAGGCCGGCACCCGGACGTGGTTCACGCCGGCCCGGGGCGTGCGCGCCCCTTCCCGGGCCCCGCGCCCCAGGATCCGCTGGACGGCCAGGTCGGCGGCCGCGTACAGGGGCAGCAGGACGAGGTCGTGCAGGAGCGCGGCCCCGACGAACCACAGGGCCACCCCGAGGGGGTCCCCTTCGAGCAGGCGCAGTCCCGCGTAGCAGGCCAGGGCGAAGGAGACGAGGACGAGCAGCAGGTGGAGCGGGGACGCCCCGTAGCGGTGCCGGAAGGGGGTCGTGGCGGAGTCGGCGGCCGGCGGCTTCACGAAGGCTCCCCGAAGGTCAGGCGGGTGACCCATTTTGTGTTGTGGACCCCGGGGGCGCCGGGGACGATCACCCGGGCCGGGTAGCCGTGGTCGCGGGACAGGACCGCCCCGTTGACCCGGACGGCCAGCAGCGAGCGCGCGTCGCGGACCTGGCTGCCGCTCAGCACGACCGAGCCGAACGAACCGCCCCGCTGGACGGACTCGACGAGGACCTGCCCGGGGTGCGCGCCCAGGCCCACGAGCGCGGCCAGTTCGGTCAGGCGGACACCGCTCCAGTGCTGGTCCGCGGTCGACCAGCCCTCCACGCAGGCGATGGGCAGCAGCGCCTCGTTCTGCGGCAGGCCGAGCAGCCGGTCGTAGGTGAGGTCGACCTGGCGGCCCGCACCCCGCACGGTCAGCCGCCAGGCCGGACCGGTGTCGCTGGGGCGGATGCCCACGGAGGCGGCCGTCTTGTTGATCTGGAAGCCGTTGGGGCCGGAGCCCGGTTCCTGTCCGTGCGGCGCCAGCAGCGCCGTCCGGCGCAGCCACCCGCCCGCGCTCTGCCCCGCCGTCACGGCGAACAGCGCGAACGCGCCCAGCCCGACCATGCCCAGCGCGCCCCGCCGGGAGATCGTCGGGGCGGCCGGGCGGGGCGACACCAGGCCGGCCGCCTCCTCGCCGGCCGGGTCCGGCTGCCGCGGCCCGGCGCGCAGCGCCCGCACGGCCCGTCCCAGCCGGAACGCCACGTGGACCGCGAAGGCGCCGGTGAACACCCAGGCCCCGTAGAAGTGGAGCGTGTAGAAGGAGCCCGGGAAGACGTACTTGAGCTGGGTGTTGAGGATGCCCGTGGCGAACTCGAACCCGGCCCCGCCCACCAGCAGGAGCAGCGAGAGCCGCTCGGCGGCCTGGGCGGGCGACCGCACCGGGGGCCAGGAGAAGAGCTTCGGGATCACCGACCACAGCTTCGCCAGGAGGACGGGCACGAGCACCACGCCCAGGGTGACGTGCACGCCCTGGGTGACCCGGTAGAGCCAGTAGGGGGAGGTCGGCCAGGAGAAGAGGTAGAAGCCGAGCCATCCCTTGCCGGGGGTCTGGTCGTTGACCGCCGCGAGGTCCGGCTCGTACGCGGCGTACGACAGCAGGCCGGTGACGAACAGGACCGTGATGCCGAAGAGCAGGACGATCCCGAACGCCGCGGTCAGCCAGGGGCCGCGCAGCGGGCTGCGCCAGAACTCCGGGCGGAACGGGCCCCCGGGGGTGCGTGCTCCGCCGGTCTTCGCTTCCACGGGGTGCCTCCTCGGGTCGTGCGTTCGCGGGTTCACCGGGCCTCCTCCGCCGGGGAGGGCGTGCCGGTCGTGCGGTCGGGGGTGCGGCTCCGCCCGGGGGGCCGCCGGCGCGCCGCCCAGCCGCAGAGGACGGCCAGCGCGGCGGCGGCGTACACGGCCGTGCCCGCGTACGGGACGACCCGGCCCGTCAGGTAGGCGGCCGCGCCCGCGACCGCGACGCCGAGCCACTCCCAGCGCCCGTCGAGCGCCACGAGGGCGATCAGCAGGAGGGCGTACCAGGAGTAGCCGGGGGTGGTCAGGAGGAAGGCGGTCCCGGTGACCAGGAGGGCTCCGCTCCACGGCCGCCCGGGGTCGCCCCGCCGCATCACGTACAGGCTGACGGCGAGCATGCCCGCGATGACGGCGGGCACGGCCCAGGAGTCGGGGAGCAGCAGGCGCAGGAGGGCGTAGCGGTTGCCGGCGGAGGCGTCCTGGTAGCCCTCTTCGTCGGCGTAGCCGCCGAGGTAGCCCAGCACGGAGGAGTGGGAGAGCAGGACGTACGGCAGGTACAGGACGGTGAGCACCGCGGCGGCGGGGAGCAGGGTGGCGGCGGCGTCACGGGCGCGGCGTACGCCGGACAGCGCGCCGGGGACCAGGACGGCCGGCAGGAGCTTGACCGCGACGGCCAGGCCGAGCACGGCGCCGCCCCGGGCCCGGTGGCGGACCGTCAGGCCCAGGGCGAAGACGGACAGCAGGACGGCGAGGACGTCGGCGTGGGCGTTGTTGACGGCTTCGACGGCGACCGCCGGGCACCAGGCCCAGTAGGCCGCGGTGCGGGGGTCGCCGCGGCGGCGCAGGACGCGCAGCAGCACCGGGGTGGTGGTGACGGCGAGGAGGGCGCCGCCCGTCTGGAGGGCCTTGTGGCGGACCCCGTCGGGTGAGAGGGCGTGGACGAGGAGGAAGTACAGCTCGCCGGCCGGGGGGTAGACGGTGTGCACCCGGGGGCGGTTGATGCGGGTGCAGACGCCCTCGGACACCGGGGCGAGGTCCGGTCCGCCGCACGCCGTGCCGGTGGGGAACAGCCAGTCGTCGCGGTACGGCAGCAGGGCTGTGTCGGCCGGGGCGTGGTCGTAGGGGGAGATGCCCGCCGCCTGTACGCGCCCGTCCCAGGCGTAGCGGAACGAGTCGGTGCTGGTGCGGGGCGGGGCGGCGAGGCCCGTCAGGGCGACGGCGGCGCCGCCGGCGAGGACGAGGGCGGTGACGTGCCGGGCGGGTACCCGGCGCAGGGACCACACGGCCGCCGCGAACAGCGCCCAGCAGGCGGCGTACAGCCAGGACAGGCCGGCCGGGTCGGCGAAGTAGCCGTCCTCGCGCACGGTGAGGACGAGCACGCCGGCCAGGGCGGTCAGCAGGACGGCGGTGGCGGCGGTGGCGCGCGGGACGGCGGCGGCGCGGGAAAGGACGGTGGCGCGCGGGAGGGGCGTGGGCGGCCGGGTCACGGCGCGGCTCCGGCGGGGGCGGGGGCCGCGGCGGCGCGCCGTGGCCCGGGGACGAGTTCGGCGAAGGGCCGGCCGGCCAGCGTCCAGCTGCGGACGGTGCGCCAGCCGGCGGCCTCCGCGTGGCCCAGCAGCGCCCGGATGCCCGTCCGGGCCCACGGGAAGGGGGTGCCGAGCGTGCCGCGGCCGTCGTCGAGGCGCACCTCGCACCGCTCGTCCACCTCGACGGGCGCGGCCTCGGCGACCAGGCGGCCGCCGGGGGCGAGCAGCTCCGCGGTGCGCTCCAGGAGCGCGGCGGGGTCTCCGCCGATGCCGATGTTGCCGTCGATCAGCAGGGCGGTGTCCCAGCGGCGTTCGCCGGGCAGGGGGTCGAAGACGGAACGGCACAGGGCCGTTCCGCCGCGGCGCGCGGTCCGGGTCACGGCGGCGGGGGTCACGTCGATGCCCAGCGCGCGGTGGCCGCGTCCGGCCAGCGCCGCGACGAGCCGGCCCGGGCCGCAGCCGATGTCGAGGACGGCGCCGTGGCAGCGGGCGAGCACGCTCTCGTCGGCGGCGTCGGTCCCGGCGCACCACCGTTCGACGTCCAGGGGCAGCAGCCAGCCGTCCGGCCTGCGCAGGAAGAGGGGGCCCCGGCCGGTGCGCAGGGCCAGGGCGTAGGGGTCGGCCCGCCATGCCGGGCCGGACCCGGCGCGGGACGCCGGCGCCGGCGCGGAGGGGGGCGTGGAGGTGGCGGGGGCGGTCATCGGGCCACCGCCGTACGGGCACTGAGCCGCCGGTGGCACGCGGCGAACCGGCCGGCCGGTGCGAGGGCGGCCACCTCGGCGGCGTCGGCGGCGGTGTCCACGTCGCGGAGCCGGGGCAGCAGCCCGGTGCGCAGCCCGGCCGCGCGCAGCCGCCGGTACTGCACCGCCCCGGTGTCGGGCGCGGACATGGGGACGCCGAGGAGCAGGGCCGGGTCCGGCGCCGCCAGGCCCAGGGCCCAGAAGCCGCCGTCGGCGGCCGGGCCGAACCAGGCGTCGTACGCGTCGAAGGCCAGCGCGGGCGCCAGGTGCGCGGGGGTGGCCTGCGGGGTGTCCATGCCGATCAGCAGCGCCGGGCCGGTACAGCCTGCGAACGCGGCCGCGAGCCGTTCGTCGAGGCCCCCGCCGCTCTGCGGCACGACCTCGAAGCCGGGCGGCAGCCACGGCCCCGGGGCGCCGTCCAGGACCAGGACGTGCCGGTCGGCCGGGGTGGCCCGGGCGGCGGCCAGGGTGTCGGCGAGCGCGGCCTCGGCCAGGGCCGCCGCCTGCCGGGGGGTGAAGGGCGGGGTGAGCCGGGTCTTGACCCGGCCGGGCACGGGCGCTTTGGCGATCACGAGCAGGCTGGTCACCTCGCGCCCCCGGACCGCTCGGTGCGGGCGGCTCCCGCGGGGGCGTACGGCGGCTCGGCGAGCACCGCGCGCATGTCGCGGACCGCCTGCCAGGTGCCCCGCCAGGTGCCGGTGACCTTGGACTTGCCGCTGCGCGGCAGGTAGGGCACGTCCTGCTCGCGCACCCGCCAGCCGGCGTCGGCGGCGCGCACGACCATCTGCAGGGGGTAGCCGGAACGCCGGTCGGTCAGTTCCAGGCACAGGAGGTCCTCGCGGCGCATCGCCCGCAGCGGGCCGAGGTCGTGCAGGCGCAGGCCGGTGCGGCGGCGCAGCATCCGGGAGAGGGCGAGGTTGCCGGCCCGGGCGTGCGCCGGCCAGGCGCCCCGGCCCCGGGGGCGGCGGCGGCCGAGCACGAGGTCGGCCTCGCCGGCGGCGACCGCCCGGACGAATCCGCTCAGCAGGCCGGGGTCGAGGGAGGCGTCGCAGTCGCAGAAGCAGACGTACTCGGCCTCCGCGGCCAGGAGTCCGGCGTGGCAGGCGGCGCCGAAGCCGCGCCGGGCCTCCTGGACGACGGTGGCGCCGAGGGAGCGGGCGAGGTCGGCGGAGCCGTCGGTGGACCCGTTGTCCACGACCAGGGCCCGCCAGCCGGCGGGGATGCGGGCGAGTACCCAGGGCAGGGCCCCGGCCTCGTTCAGGCAGGGCAGGACGACGTCCACGGAGTCTTCGGTCACGACTGCCACCGTAGGAATTCCCCGGGGACATAGCGGACATCGACTCCTTACGAAACGCGGACGCCTGCCGTCCGGGGACGGGCCGCCGCAGACGGGAGGGGGCCCGCGGTGGGAGGCTCTCCGTCATGAGCACGGCCACGAGCACGCACCCGCCCTCCCCGCCCGCCCGGGTCCTCGTCGTCGACGACGACCCGACCGTCGCCGAGGTCGTCACCGGCTACCTGCGCCGGGCCGGCCACGACGTCGGTCACGCCGCCGACGGCCCCGCCGCCCTCGACGCCGCCGCCCGGTACGCCCCGGACCTGGTCGTCCTCGACCTCATGCTGCCCGGGATCGACGGGCTGGAGGTGTGCCGGCGGCTGCGTGCCGAGCGCCCCGTCCCGGTGATCATGCTGACGGCGCGCGGCGACGAGGACGACCGGATCGCCGGGCTGGAGCTCGGCGCGGACGACTACGTCACGAAGCCCTTCAGCCCGCGCGAGCTGGTCCTGCGCGTCGAGTCCGTCCTGCGCCGCAGCCGGGCCGCGGCGCCGGAGCCCGCCGGGCGGGGGCTGCTGACCGGGGCGGGGATCCGGCTGGACCCGCGGACCCGCCGGGCCGACAGGAACGGGCGGGAGCTCACGCTCACCCTGCGGGAGTTCGACCTCCTGGCGCACTTCCTCACCCGTCCCGGCCGGGCCCACGGGCGGGAGGAGCTGATGCGGGACGTGTGGGGCTGGGACTTCGGCGACCTGTCCACCGTGACCGTCCACGTACGGCGCCTGCGCGCCAAGATCGAGGACGACCCGGCCGCGCCCCGGCTCATCCGGACCGTCTGGGGCGTGGGGTACCGCTTCGACGCGGGCTCCGAGGCGGGCGTCGGCCCGGGCGTCGGCCCGGCCGGGGAGGAGGGACCCCGGTGAAGGACGTCCTGCTGATGGCGGCCTTCGCGTTCGGGGGCGCGGCCTGCGCCGGCCTGCTCGGCGCGGTCGCGCTGCGCCTGCTGCGGCACCGGTCGGTCGCCGTCTCCCTGGCCGTCGTCGCCGCGGTCGCCGTCGCCGCCATGCTCGCCGGCACCCTCGCCGTGGCCTGGGCGATGTTCCTCTCCCCCCACGACCTGAGCGTCGTCACCCTCGTGGCCGCCATGGCCGCCGTCGTGTCGCTGGCCACCGCGCTGCTGCTCGGCCGCTGGGTGGTGGCCCGCGGCCGCGACCTCGCCCGTGCGGCCAGGGACTTCGGTGACGGCGGCGGCTTCGCCGCACCCCCGGCCCGGGCCACCGCGGAACTGGCCGCCGTCACCCGGGAGCTGGCCGCCACCAGTGCCCGGCTCGCGGCCTCCCGGGAGCGCGAGAACGCCCTGGAGTCCTCCCGCCGCGAGCTCGTCGCCTGGATCTCCCACGACCTGCGCACCCCGCTGGCCGGACTGCGGGCCATGGCCGAGGCCCTGGAGGACGGGGTCGCCGCCGACCCCGCCCGCTACCACCGGCAGATCCGCACCGAGGTCGAACGCCTCGGCACCATGGTCGGCGACCTCTTCGAGCTCTCCCGCATCCACGCCGGGGCCCTGGAGCTGACTCCGAGCCGCGTCTCGTTCCGGGACCTGGCGGCCGACGCCCTCCTCGGCGCCGACCCGCTGGCCCGCGAGCGGGGGGTGCGGCTGTGCGGCGGGGACATCGCCCACGTCCCGGTCGAGGTGGACGGCAAGGAGATGACCCGGGTCCTGACCAACCTGCTCGTCAACGCCATCCGCCACACCCCCGCCGACGGCACCGTGGCGGTGCGCGTCGACCGGCACGAGGACACCGCGGTGCTGTCGGTCACCGACGGCTGCGGCGGCATCCCCGAGGAGGACCTGCCCAAGGTCTTCGACACCGGCTGGCGCGGCAGCTCCGCCCGTACGCCCCCCGCCGGCGCCGGGCTCGGGCTGGCGATCGTACGGGGCATCGTCGAGGCCCACGCCGGGCGGGCCCGGGTCCACAACGTGCCCGGCGGCTGCCGCTTCGAGGTCACCCTGCCGCTGGCCGCCGCGAACACCTGACCGGGCCGCCGCTACCGCTGCCCGGCCCCGGCGGAGGCCCGCTGCCCGGCCCGCGCGAACTCGGCCATGCCCCGCGCGAACCCGACCTCGGGACGCCAGCCCAGCTCGCGCCGCAGCCGGGAGGAGTCCGCCGTGATGTGCCGCACGTCGCCCAGCCGGAACTCCCCCGTGACCACGGGCGCCGGGCCGCCGTGCTCCGCGGCGAGCGCGGCGGCCATCTCCCCCACGGTGTGCGGGTCGCCGCTGCCGACGTTGTACGCGGTGTGCCCGCCGGCCGGCAGGCCTTCGAGGCCCGCCAGGACGGCCGCGTTCGCCCGGGCCACGTCCCGGACGTGCACGAAGTCCCGCCGCTGCGCGCCGTCTTCGAACACCCGCGGGGCCTCGCCCCGGGCCAGGGCGGACCGGAAGAAGGAGGCGACACCCGCGTACGGGGTGTCCCGCGGCATGCCCGGCCCGTACACGTTGTGGTACCGCAGCGACACGGCCGTACCGCCGGTCGACCGCGCCCAGGCGGCGGCCAGGTGCTCCTGCGCGAGCTTGGTGGTCGCGTACACGTTCCGCGGGTCCGCCGGCGCGTCCTCGGCCACCAGCCCCGGGGCGAGCCCGTCCCCGCAGCGCGGGCAGCGGGGCTCGAACCGGCCCGCCTCCAGGTCCGCGGCCGCCCGCGGCCCCGGCCGCACCACCCCGTGCGCGGGGCAATCGTACCGCCCCTCCCCGTACACCACCATCGACCCCGCCTGCACGAACCTCCGCACCCCGGCCCGGGCCATGGCGGCCAGCAGCACCGCCGTCCCCAGGTCGTTGCAGGCGACGTACTCCGGCGCGTCCGCGAAGTCCTTCCCCAGCCCCACAATGGCGGCCTGGTGACACACGGCGTCCACGCCGCGCAGCGCGCTCCCCACCGCCCGCGCGTCCCGGACGTCGCCCCGGACGAACTCGGCGTCCGGCGGCTCGGGGGCCCGCGGATGGGCGGCGGGCAACAGCGCGTCCAGCACGACCGGCGTGTGTCCCCCGGCGGCCAGGACGGCGACGACGTGCGAGCCGATGAACCCGGCTCCTCCTGTGACGAGTACTCGCATGCCCGGCACGCTACGGAACCGGCCCCCCGGACGACGGCTCCCGCACCGCGCCGTAAGACTTCCGTCACCCTCCCCCGGGTCGGCGCGGACCTCGCCCCTTCGACTTGCTCCGGTCGGGTGGTTCTTCAAGGGAACCCGGTGAATTCCCGTGACGCAGTGCCGGACGCCCGGCCGCGCGGACGCCCCGCTGCCACAGTCCTCCCGAACAGCGCGCGGAGTCGCAGGTCAGGTGCGGCCGTCGGGCTGGAAGGAGAGGGATGTACAGAGCAAGAGAGCGGGACGCATGCTGAGCCATCACCTACGGAAGCGTGCCTTCACCATCGCCGGCACCATTCTCCTCGTGCTGCAGTCGCTCGTGATCCTCGGCCCCGCGGCCTCCCCGGCGTGGGCGGGCGACGACCGGAGGATCGGCACCGGCAACAACGAGCCGCACAACGCCACCGCCAATCCGCGAAGGCCCGGACAGGTCGCCGTCATGTCGGGGTGCACCGTCCGCATCGACCTCAACTACGGCCGGGACGGCTTCCCGATCACCCGGACGTCGACCGTCACCCCCTGCAACGGCGACCCGGTCCTCACCTTCGACGCCGACGGCCGCCTCTTCGTCACGCACCTGTCGCGCGGCGGCCTGAACACCAACCCGACGCCCGCCCGGCTCGGGGTCGGCGTCGGCCGGATCAACGACACCACGACGACCGGGACGCAGACCTACACACCCGTCCAGGTGAGCGGGAACGGCAACATCGACCACGACAAGCCGTGGCTGGTGGTCGATGCCAACCCCACCAGCCCGTACGTGGGCAACCTCTACATCGTCTGGACGGAACTCCCCGCCGCCGGCGGTTCGCGGATCCTGTTCTCACGGTCCACGAACGGCGGCACGATGTGGTCCACGCCGGCGTCCGTCTCCCAGGCGGGCGAGGGGTTCGTCTGGCCCTCGCACGCGGCCGTGGCGCAGAACGGCGACCTCTACGTCGCCTACCACACCGACACCTGCGCGGGCGACGGAACGGCGGGCACCATCCAGCTGATCCGGGACGGCTCCGGCGGTGCCGACTTCGCCGTCGGCACTCCCCGCCAGCGCACCGTGCCCTTCGGGGCGGGCGAGGCCAGTGTCACCTGCAACCGGCAGAACGACGCGACCACCGAGATCCCCGGAACCGACTTCTGGCTGCAGGGCAGCGTGCAGCCGTACATCCTGCCCGACCCGGCCCGGGCCGGGAACGTCTACGTCGTCGCCAATGACGACCCGAACAACAACTACGGGGACGGCGACGACGCCGACGTCGTCATCGCCCGCTCCACGGACAACGGCCTGAACTTCAGCCGGAGCCGCGTCGACCACGGGCCGGGCCAGACCTTCGCCGTCATGCCCAACGCCCACATCGACCAGGACGGCAACGCCGTAGTCACCTGGTACGACAACCGCAGCGGCCGGCGCAACGGCGGCACCGGACCGAACGGCGCCGACAACTTCCTGCTGGAGCTGTACGGCACCGCCAGCCGGGACGGCGGCCAGACCTGGGCGCAGGACTTCCGCATCAGCGACGCCCCCTTCGACCCCGACCGCAACGCCCCGTGCCGCTTCGGAAACGTCGCCGGCTGCGGCACCGTCGTCGCCGGCGAGACCCGCCAGACGCTCCGGATCGGCGAGTACAACGGTGTGTGGACGGTGGACGGGATCGCCTACGCGTCCTGGACCGGCAACGCCACCCCGCCGACGCCCACCACCCCCTCCGCGGGCGCCCAGGACACCTACTTCGACGTGTTCTCCACGCTCGGAGCCTTCCCCGACGGCCACGAGCCCAACGAGTCGATCGACCACGCCGTGGCCGCCGACCTCGGCTCGAACGAGCAGTTCAACCGGCGCGGACTCACCCTGCACACCGCGACCGACGTGGACTTCTTCCGGATCACGCCCCGCCACACCGGCCACCTCACCACCGAGATCCGCTTCAACGAGGTGATCGCCCCGCTCGCGGTGCGCGCGTACGACAAGTTCGGCAACCGCGTGGCCACCGGCACCGTCACCACCCGCGCCGGCACCTCCACCGGCCGGCTCGCGATCCCGGTCGTCCAGGACGAGCAGTACTACGTCGTGGTCAGCGCCGCCGGCGTGACCGACCCGACGCGGCCCGGAGACGCCTCACCGACCGACCCTCCGCAGGGCACGTACGACCTCGTCGTCGTCAACCGCGCGGCCCCCGAGCCGTTCGCCCTGGACCTCAAGCAGCAGTCCGACTCGGGCCGCTCCGACAACGACGACATCACCAGGACCGTCGGACCGGACCTCTTCCTGCGCGTGAACGACGCCGAGCTGCGCGCGGCCGGCATCACGCTGTCCCCGGAGAACGCCACGCCCGCCCTCACCGACGACGCCCCCGGCTACAAGGTGGCCGTGGAGCGCGACGGGGAGCGCGTCGGCTTCGCCACCCCGGTCGACCCGGCGAACAAGCCGGGGCTGTACCAGATCCGCCTGGACCCGGTCCTGCGGGAGGGCGAGAACCAGATCACCGCCGAGGTGATCGTCGTCGACCCGTCCGACGACCCCCGGGTCGCCGGCACCGCCCACGTCACCGGCTCGGGCGCGGAGAGCGCGCACGCACTCGTGATCACCCTGGACACGACCGCGCCGGCCCGGCCGGCCGCCGCGCCCGACCTGCTGGCCTCCAGCGACAGCGCGGGCAGCGACATCGACAACATCACCACCATCGTCAAGCCCGCGTTCCAGGGCTGGTCGGTCGAGCCGAACGCGCTGGTCCGGCTCCGGGCCACCCCGGCCGACGGCGGCACGGCCGTGGTCGGCAAGGACACCGTCACCCCGGCCGGTGAGTACGAGGTCGTCAGCTCCGCTCTGCGCGACGGCCGGTACGAGGCCGACATCCTCCTGGAGGACCTCGCCGGCAACGTGAGCCCGGCCTCCCCCGCCCTCCCGGTGACCATCGCGCACCACTCGCTCAGCCTCGCCGGTGCCACGACGGACGTGCTGGTCGACGTCGCCCAGGGCCAGGTCACGGGCTACCCGGGCATCCCGGGCGGTTTCGTCGGCATCCAGGGGATCCCCGTGGTCAACCTGGACGCGAACGGGCACGGCGCGGCCGTCACGGGCGGCACGGGTGACGACCGGCTCACCTTCACCCCGCTCAGTGTCAACAGCGGCCGGCTGACGCGCGGGGACTCCGCGCAAGTGCTGAACTTCTACAACGTCACCGGTGACGTGGGAATCAGCACCGACGGCGGAGACGACGAAGTCACCATCGTGGGCACCACCCGGGGCGACCGGATCCGCGGTGTGGTGGACACGTTCACCACGCTCCACGTCGAATCCCTGCCGCTGGTCCGCAAGCCGGAGCCGCTCGTGGCCCTGCTCGGCCTGCGGATCACCACGGCACAGACCGAGCGGATCGGCGTCCTCGCCCGCGGCGGCAAGGACACCGTCGACTTCCTCGTCAATGACTCCGTCAGCGCCAACATCTCGGTCGACGGCGGCGACCCGTCCCACGTGCGGCCGGAGAAGGGTGACGAGCTGATCGTCCGCGCCGGCTCGCCCGAGGGCCTGCTGAAGCAGGAGTCCGACGGCGAGTCGGGCTCGGGCTCGGTCCTCGTCGCCTACCCGCACACGACGCGGGCCAAGACGCGCATCGACTTCACCGACACGGAGGCCGTCACGCTGAAGGAGGGCAAGCACAAGGACGAGGACAAGGGCTAGGCAGTGTCCGCCGGCTCCGCGACTTCGTCGCGGAGCCGGATTCGGTCCTACGCCGTCGGTCAGCCGGCGTGGGTGCGACCTCGGGCTGCCCGACATGGACGGCGTCGAGGTGATCAAGGGCGTTCGCGGGTGGAGCCGCGTGCCCATCCTGGTGCTGTCCGCCCGACACACGTCGGAAGACAAGATCCGGGCGCTTGACGCGGGCGCCGACGACTACGTGACGAAACCGTTCAGCATGGACGAGCTCCTCGCCAGGCTGCGGGCGGCCGCCCGCAGACAGGAGCCGGCCGGCGCGTCGCAGGCCGATGAGGTGCCGATCGTCACCACCGACGAGTTCACCGTCGACCTGGTCGCGAAGAAGGTGTACCGGGGCGAACGCACCGTGCGCCTGACGCCGACCGAATGGCACCTGCTGGAGATCCTCCTCACCCACCCCGGTCGCCTGATCACCCAGAGCCGGCTGCTGCTGGAGGTCTGGGGCCCGACCTACCGGGAGAACACCAACTACCTGCGCGTCTACCCTTCCAGCGCCACGGCGACGCCCCGCGCGGCGCCGGAGTCGGCCTCGGCCTCGCCGTCGCCCGCGGCTTCACCGAGGCCATCGGAGGCACCCTCACCGCCGAGGACACCCCGGGCGGCGGCCTCACCATGGTCCTCACCCTCCCCATGGCGGGCGGCACTCCTCCGGTGTCACCGGAGCTCCCACGTCCACGGTGACCTGACATCGGACGGGGGCGTCAGAGCTGTGTCAAGGACTGACCGTCCGTCTTGAGCGGAGCCCCCGCAGGGCAGTTGGATGGGTCGTGTGAACAGCGGTCTGCGCCACGACGACCGGCCACCGCATACGGTGCCCCCGGCCCCGCGCCCTGCTCACCTGCCGGTGCCCTGACGCACCGCCCGGTCCGCGGCCGCCCGCCCCACCCTCACCGCGGGCGGCCGCTTCCGCCGCTGCCCGCGCTCCCCGCCCGTCCTGGCGTCCGCGGGAGCGCGCGGTCCCCACCGTCCGCGCCCCGGTCGGAGAACCCGCGCACCACCTGGAGACGATTCGTGATCGAAATCGGTCCGCAGCACGTTCCCACCCTCAGCCGTTGGTTCCCCACCGGCTCCCCCGGCCTCGGCGCCCTCCCCGAGCACGTGCTGACCACGGGCACCGGCCGCTGGTGGGCCGACCGCCCCGACCGGCCCCGGGTCCTCGCCGTCAGCTGCGCGGGCCACGTGCTGCTGCGCGGCGACCCCGGAGCGCTCGCGCCGTACGCCCTGGCCCGGTTCGCGGACCACTGCGTCGAGACGCCGCCGCGGCTCTGGCCGGCCCTCGGCTCCGCCTTCCAACGGGTCGTCCCCTGGGAACGGATGCTGTACGTCCACCGGGCCGAGGTGCCGGTGTCCCTCCCCCGGCCGCCGCGCGGCGTGACGGTGCGGCGGCTGACGCCCGCGGACGGACCGGCGCTCGCCGGCCTCCGCTCCGAGAACGCCTGGGTCCACGCCAGCTGGGGCGGACCCGCCGGGCTCGCGGCCTCCGGCCATGCCTGGGGTGCTCTCGCCAAGGGCCGGCTCCTCTCCGTCGCCTGCACCTACTTCCTCGGCAGCGGCTACGAGGACATCGCGGTCGTCACCGTGCCCGACCGCCGCCGCGAACGCCTCGCCCTGGCCTGCGTCGCCGGCCTGACGGCCGACATCAAGGCCCGGGGGCACACCGCGAGCTGGTGCTGCTCGCGCGACAACCGGCCCAGCCGGCTACTGGCCTGGACGGCCGGGTTCCGGCTGACCCGCGAATACGTCCACCACGCCACCGGCCGGGCCCTGGCACAGGCCCTGCGGGCGACCCCGGTTCCTGTGTGAACCCCGTCAACATGGCGTTGCCGACACATCAGAGGTGCGTCAGGGTCCGACCACGGGGCCACGGCCGGGCCTAACGTCGCTCGTATGGGACGACGTTTCACATCTGCCGCGCCGGGAGCACAGGGCACCTCGGCGGAGCCTGCCGGCCCCTGGACGCACGACGTCCACTGGGCCGCAGAGCTGCGCTCGGCGATCGGCGTCGCGTCCCTCCTGCTCACGGCCCTGTTCGTGGTGGACGCCGCTTCCGGAAGGCTCGACGTGACGCGCGGCCTCCTGTGGAGCGGCCTGGCCTTCCTCGTCTTCGCGATCATGCTGCCGCGGCGGGTCTCCGTCCGCCCGGGACGGTTGAGCGCCCGCGGGATGCTGACGACGGGCACGGTCCGTACCGACTCCCTCGTCTCGGTCCGCTGGTGCGACGGGGTGGCACAGCGGCTGGTCCTCCAGGACACGCGGGGAAGCCGGGTCGAGATCGATCCGACGGTCCTGACCCGCAACCCGGCGATGTGGCACGTCCTCGATGCGGACAGCCGCACATCGATCCGGCGCGGCACCCTCCGGCGCGGCACGACCGCCCTGCGCCGGCTGGCGCAGCGCATCGACCGCGAGACGGCCCACGGCGTCTTCAAGGTCTCCGGCTGGCGGTGACCGCTCCGGCGATGCCGCGCATGCCTGAAGGCGGTCATCACCGTCCCCCGGGGGTGACGCTCACCCCCCGGGGGACGGGCCTCTCGTCGCGGGTGGAGCGGCGGCGAATGGGGGTGGATCAGGCAGCGGCGCGGGAGATCTCGGTGGCCTTGATCAGAGCGACCACGGAGGTGCCGGCGGCGAGGCCGGGCTCCTGGGCGGCGTCGGCGGTAGTCGCCCCGTACGAACGCCTGGATGTCCCTGGTCTTCGGACGAAGGAGGACGCTAGACCATCCAGAAGAAGACGGCAGTCATCCGCTTGTCCTCCAAGGTGCTGCCGGCGTAACTGGTCGCGGTGTGGATGAGGTTGGCCGAGTACAGCAGCAGTCGGTTGTAGCGGGGCGGGACGCGCAGGTCCTCGGTGAAGGAGTCCTCCGGCACGAAGCGGGTGCCGAGTGCGTCGACCAGGTTGTTGTGCGGGGCGAGCACCTGGTTGCCGCCGAGGACGCCGCCGGGCAGGTTCTGGCGGTGGAAGCTGGTGCCGCAGTCTTTGGGCAGGTCCGGGCTGAGGTACAGCACCGCCGCGTAGCGGCACACGCTCCGGGAGTCGGTGTGCGGGCGCGGTGCGCATTCGTCCTTGCCGACGACCTGGACGCAGTTGTGGTTGAGGGTGCCGCCTCCGGCCGGGTCCACGGCCCAGACCTTCCGGGCTCCGACGGTCCTGCACACCAGCTTCTCCACGTGAGCGAGCTCCGCCGGTTCCAGACCGGGCATCGTGCGCAGCCCCGGCCACGGCTCGGGCCTGTGGGGGTATCCCTCCACCCAGTCGTCCCGCTCCAGCACGCGGGCCCGTACGGCATCGGGGTCGGGCAGGACGTCGTCCAGGATCCAGTAGTCCCGGCCGCGCGTCGGCTTGCGGTACGGCAGAACCCGGAGCCTGCCGTGGCGTGGGGGGTGTGACGGCAGAGACGGCATGACGGGAACGCTAGCGCCGGGGAGGGCGCCACGCGCCAAAGCGCCGCCAAGACTGCGGCAAGACCTCGTCATGGGGGCATGTGGTCCCGTCGAAGAGCCCGCACGCGGATCGTATCCGTCGGCTACCGGCAGGTGACCAATCGGCCGGTGTCGAGGACCGCGATTCGGTCGGCCAGGGCTTCGGCGGCTGCTCCGTCGTGGGTGATGAACACCAGGCTGAGGGCGTTCCGTTCCCGGAGTACGGCCAGGCGGGTGAGGATGGCGTCACGGGTGGCCGCGTCGAGGCCGGAGGTGATCTCGTCGCACACCAGGACCTCGGGCTCGGCCAGCAGGGCCCGGGCCAGGGCCGCCCGTTGGAGTTCGCCGCCGGACAGCGCTCCGGGAGGGCGCAGGGTCAGTTCCTCGGCCAGGCCCAGCTCCCCCAAGGTCCGTGCGGCCGTCCGGCGTGCGGTGTCGCGGTCGGCGCCGCGCAGGCGGACCGCCGTGCGGGCGACCTGGTCGAGGACCGGCCGGTGTTCGTCGAAGGCCGCCCTGGGGTCCTGGAACACGTACTGGACGGAGGCCAGTTCACGGCGTGTGCGGGAGCGGAGGCTGCGCGGCAGCGGGTCCCCGTCGAGCAGGGCCGCACCGTCGTACGCGGAGTGCAGGCCGGCCAGGCACCGGCCCAGCGTGGTCTTGCCGCTGCCGGATCGGCCGGTCACGGCGAGGCACTCCCCCGGCGCCACCGACAGCGTGACGCCGTGGAGCACCGGGACGGTGCCCTGTGCCGTGCGGTGCCGGGCGGTCAGCTCCCGTACCGCGATCCGGGCGGCGACAGCGGGCCCGACGGCGGCTCGCGGGTTCGGGAGCACGAGCCGCGCGGGGGCGGGCAGGACCTCGTCCACGGGGCCCCGGTCCACGACCCGGCCGTCCCGCAGCAGGACCGCCTCGTCGGCCAACTCCCTCATGGCGTCCCGGTCGTGGCTCAGCAGGACCAGGGCGATTCCCTGATGGGCAACCTCGGCCAGGGCCTTGACGATGCCCTGCTTGGTGTCCGGGTCTTGGCCGGTGGTGGGTTCGTCGGCGACGATCACCTTGGCTCCGAGCAGCAGTGCCTGGGCGATGACGACCCGCTGCTGTTGGCCGCCGGAGAGCTGGTGGGGGTAGCGGCGCAGCACCATCTCCGCGTCGGGCAGCTGAGCCCGGCGCAGGGCGTGCTCCACCCGGTCGCGGATCTCACGACGCGTCCCGCCCTGTCGGGCGGCGATGTCCTGCAACAGGGCCCCGGCGTGTCGGGCGGGGTTGAGGACGGCGGCCGGGTGCTGGGGTACGTAGCCGACGGAGCCGGGCCCCGGGGTGTCGACACGACCGTATACGCGGGCGCCGGCGGGGAACTCTCCGAGGAGGGCGCGTCCGGTGGTGGTCTTCCCGCTGCCCGAGGGGCCGACGAGGGCCGTGATGCGTCCGGCGCGGGCCGTGAGGCTCACGCCGTCGACGAGCGTGGTGCCGGCCAGTTCCACGCGCAGTCCTTCGACTTCCGCGACCGGCTTCATCCCCGGCCTCCTTTCCTCGCGGCCTGGGCCGGTGTGTGCAGGGCGGCGTCGAAGAGCAGGTTGGTGCCCGTCGACAGGGCCGCGATGAGCAGGGCGGGCACCACCACGGCCCACGGCTGCAGGAACAGGCCGGTGCGGTTGCGGTCCACCATGACCGCCCAGTCGGCGGCGTCCGGCTGGACGCCGATCCCGAGGAAGGCGGCCGTGGCCACCAGGTACAGGGCTCCGGTCAGCCGGATCCCCGCGTCGGCGGCGAGGGTTCGGCGCATGGAACGGGCGACGTAGCCGAAGGCCGTGCGCCACCAGGATTCGCCCTGCATCCGCAGGGCCTCGACGGCGGGCCGGGCGGCGATCTCGGCCGCCGCCGCGTGGACTACGCGGGTGGCGTCGGGTACGGCGGCCAGTCCGACCAGGGCGGCCAGCCCGGTCGGCCCCGGCGTCAGGGTCGAAGCCACCAGCAGTACCAGGAGGAGCGACGGGACGGCGATCAGAACGTCGAGGGGCCGCATGAGGGTTTCCTCCAGCCAGGTGCGGCGGGTCAGCGCGGCTGTCAGTCCGAGCGGGACGGCGACCAGGTAGGCGAGTCCGGTGGCCGCGAGTGCCACGAGGACGACGGAGCGGCCGCCGAGCAGGATCTGCCGCAGGACGTCCCGGCCGGAGAAGTCGGTGCCCAGCCAGTGTCCGACGCCCGATTCGAAGGAGACCGAGCGCGGTCCGGCCGGTCCGGCGAGCAGCGGTCCGAGGGCGGCCAGCAGCAGCGGGAGGGCGATGAGACTGACGGCGAGGGCGTACCTGGAGGCATGGCGTCTCACGCGACCGCCTCCGCGCGGGGGGCGAAGCGGCGGGCGACGAGGTCGGCTCCCAGGTTGGCCAGGACGGTGACCACTCCGAAGATGACAGCCATGCCCTGGACGACGGGCACGTCGCGGGCGGTGACGGCGTCGATGAGTACGGTTCCCAGTCCGGGAATGACGAAGAGAGCTTCGACGACGATCACTCCGCTGAGCAGCCAGTCGCAGGTCCGGGCCAGCTGCTGGGCGGCCGGGGCGAGGGCGTTGGGCAGGGCGTGGGTCCAGCGGACTCGGGCGCCGCTGACGCCGTAGCGCAGGGCCTGGGCGACGTACGGCGAGGCCATCGCGTCGATCATCCCGGCGCGGACCAGGCGGCTGATGGTGCATACGGGCCGCGCGACGAGTACGAGGACGGGCAGGACCAGCACGGCCGGCTCGGTGAGCGGGTCGGCGCCGACAGCGGTGGGCGGCAGCCAGCCCAGCCAGAGCCCGAACAGGGTGGCCAGCAGCACGCCGAAGGCGAATTCGGGTACGGAGTGCACGGCCAGGGTCAGCGCGCTGAGGGTCCGGTCCACGAGGCCGCCCTCGCGGCGGGCGCACAGCACGCCGAGCCCGGCTGACAGCGGCAGCAGTACGAGGAGGGTGGCGCAGGCGAGTGTCACAGTGGTGGCGAGACCGCCGGTCAGGTAGCCGGAGACCGGCCGTCCGCTCACGAGCGAGGTGCCGAGGTCGCCCTGGACGAGTCCGCCGGCCCAGTCCAGGAAGCGTTCGGCGGCGGGCCGGTCCAGGTCCAGGGCCGCGCGGATCCGGGCGATGCGTTCGGGGTCCGGCTGGTCGCCGGCCAGGGCGACCGCCGCGTCGCCGGGCAGTGACTCGGTGAGGACGAAGACGAACAGGACGACGGCCGCCGTCTGCCCCAGACCGAGGAGCAGACGGCGGCCGACCCAGTTCAGGTGCCGGGTCACGCGAGCCAGAGCTTGTCGAAGCGGGCCCAGTCGAGGGTGTTGGCGGGGGCCTGTTTCGAGACCCCGTGCACGCCGGGCGCGGTGGCGACGATCCAGTCGGCGAAGCCCCAGATCAGGAAGCCGCCTTCGTCGTGCAGGCGGCGCTGCATCCGCTCGTAGAGGGCCGCCCGCTCCTTTTCGTCGCGGGTGGACTGGGCCTGCTGGTAGAGGTCGTCGAAGTCCTTCTGCTGCCATTTGGTGGCGTTGGTGGTGGATCCGGTGAGCAGCCGCTGCGAGATGTGGGACTCGATGGGCATGGACCCGGACCGGTAGGACGCGAAAGTCCCGTTGTCGAGGATGTCCTTCCAGTACGTGTCCTTGTTGCCGACCTTGACCTCGACGGTGACGCCGGCCTTGGCGGCCTGCTCCTTGAAGATGCCGGCGGCCTCGACGAAACCGGTGGCGGCGGGGGCGGTGTCCAGGGTGACCTTGAGGTTCTCCGCGCCGGCCTCCTTGAGGAGGGCGCGGGCCCGGTCGAGGTCCTGGGTACGCTGCGGCAGGTCGGAGGCATAGTACTGGTAGCCCTTGCCGAAGAGGTCGTTGCCGACCTCGCCGGCGCCGGAGAGGGCTCCGTCGACCAGCTCCTTGCGGTCGGCGATGAGGAAGAAGGCCTGCCGGACCCGCTTGTCGTTGAACGGCGGCCGGTCGGTCTTCATCACGAAGCCCTGCATGGAGCTGCCGGGCAGCCGGACGATCCCGATCTTCCCCTTGCCCTCGTGGGTGCGGGCGGTGGCGGGGCTGAGCTCGTGGGCGTACTGGACCTGGCCGCCGAGCAGGGCGCTCGTACGGGCCGATTCCTCGGTGGCGACGACGAACTCGACCTCGTCGAGGTGCGGCGCGCCCTCCCAGTAGGCGTCGTTGCGCTTGACGACCAGGGACTTGCCGGGGGTGAAGGAGCCGAAGGTGAAGGGTCCGGAGCCGACGGGCTTGTCGAAGGAGGTGGTGTCCTTGGGGACGATGTAGGCGCCGAACGCGGCAAAGACGTTGGGGAATTCGGCGTAGGGACGCTTCAGCTTGAACTCGACGGTGGACACGTCCAGGGCACGGCTGGCGGCGAGGTCGATGGGTTCCAGGGAGGCCTTGGCGCGGAAGGTGCCCTTGGGGTCGGCGATCCGGCGGTAGCTGTAGAGGACGTCCTCGGCGGTGACCGGGCGGCCGTCGTGGAAGGACGCCTTGCGCAGGGTGATCTTCCAGGTGTCGAGGGCCCCGCCCGGCTCCCAGCGCTCGGCGAGCCGCGGCACGGGCGCGAGGTCGGCGCCGAAGTCGGCGAGCTTGTCGTACATGGCCTTGGCGCGGGCGGCGTCCACGAACAGGTTGGCGGCGTGCGGGTCGAGCGTCTCGTTCGCCCCGCCGCCCGCGAAGGCGGCGCGCAGGGTGCCGCCGCGCTTGGGGGTGCCGGACTCGGCGGCGTTCTTGGAGTCGGTGGTCTTGCCGGTGTCGGCGGAGCAGCCTGCGGTGAGGGCGGCGGCGGTGGCCGTGGCCGTGGCGAGGAGGAAGCCTCGGCGGGCGAGGCCGGAGCGGCGGTTGTTCACGGTGTGCTGTCTCCGTTGCTGTTGCGCTGGGGGTGGTTCTGGGGACTGAGCCGGGCGACGAGGTGCAGGCGGTCGGAACTCGTGGTCCCGTGCGGGGAGTCGCCTTCGCTCCACGGCGGCTCGGTGCGCGGCCCGGGGCGGTCGTACAGGTCGATGACCTCGAAGCCGGCGGTGGTGAGGAAGTACCGCAGTTCCTGGGGGAACAGCAGCCGCCAGGCGGACTGCTGCTCCTCTGGTGCCGACCCGTCGTCGGCGGTCCAGGTGCGGCGGCGGCGCAGGAGTTGGGCGCCGTGGTCGATCCACAGGGTGGTGTGGGAGGTGTACGTGGTGCCGCGCCGGTCGAATGAGGTGGTGCGAGATCCGTCGAGGAGTTCGGTGTTGCCGAGGAAGAAGGCCCCGTTGCGCATCTCCGCGATGAGCAGTCCGCCGGGGGTGAGGTGGCGGCGGACGGCAGTGAGGCAGGAGGCGAGGTCGTCGTTGGTGTGGCAGTAGAGCAGGGCGCTGTCCAGGCAGAGGACGGCGTCGAAGGTGCGGCCGAGGTCGAAGGCGCGCATGTCGGCGCGGTGGTAGTCCGGGCCGGGGTGACGGCGGCGCGCGTGGGCGAGCATGGCCTCGGCGGTGTCGACGCCGGTGACCTGCCGTCCGGCCTGGTGATGGAGCCAGGCCGCGTCGCGGCCGGTACCGCAGCCGAGGTCCAGGACCCGGGATCCCGCATCATGACGGCGCAGGGCGTCCTCGGCCCAGCGTGCTGCGAGACGTTCGTGGTCGGGGAAGCGCTCTTCGTAGAGCTCGGGGTGGTCGGTGAGGAGGTTGCCGGTGTTCATCTGGTCTCGCTCAGGGGGCGGGGGTCGGGGGTGGCGGACATCGCGTCCGGGGATGGGCACGGGTCCTCGGGGGCCGGGGAATCCGGGCCGGCGGATGCGGCTGGTGGGGCAGGAAGCCGGGGCAGGGCCCGGTGCCGGTGCAGGAGGGCGACGGCCGCCGCCGAGGTGAGACCGAGGGCCGTGCAGCAGGCGTACGGAAGCCAGACCGGGCCGCGGTGGGTGGCGGCGTCCATGGCCCACCCGACCCCCGCACCGGTGGCCGCGGCGGCCACTCCGGACACGGCGTAGAACAAGCCGTAGAAGGTGCCGGTGAGCTCCGTACGGCCGAAGGAGGGGATGAGCTCCATGGCGAACGGCTGCGCGGTCATCAACCCGAGGTACAGGAGCAGCACGCCGACCAGGACGGGCAACAGCAGCACCGGGCGCGTCCCCTCGGCTCCCGCGACCAGCACCGGAGGCATGAAGCCGAGCGCGCTGACGGTGAGCCCGGCGGCGATCCACCGGCCGCGGCCGCCGCTCCGCCCGGCGAGCCTTCGGGTGAGGCGCAGCTGGAGCGCGAGATTGGCGAGTGTCCCGACGACGAAGATCAGTCCGACCGCCCCCGCCCGGCCGGTGGCCTGCCGCGCGGCATGCGGCAGCAGGAGGTAGAGCTGGCTCTCCATGCCGTACATGCCGACCATGGCCAGAGCGAAGGCCACGAAGCGCCGGTTGCCTGCAACCTCCCGCCAGTCGCCGAGGACGGAGCCGGTGGGACGCGGCACGACCCGGGCGGGCAGCACCATCGCCTGCGCGAGGGTGAGCAGCGCGAACACGCCCGCCGCGGTGAGCGCCGCCGCCCGGAAGCCGCCGAACAGCAGCAGGCTCCCCAGCAGCGGCCCGAGCAGTGCCCCGGCCGTGGCGAACACGTTGAACAGCGCGAACGCCTCGGCCTTGCGGTCCCCGGCCTCCTGGGCGACGTAGGTCCGTACTGCCGGGTTGAACAGGGCACCGGCCAGTCCGCTCAGCACGGATGCGGCGATCAGCACGGGCAGTGCGTCGCCCAGGGCGAAGAGCGCGAAGCCGAGGGTGCGCAGGCCGCAGCCCGCGATGATAACGCCGCGGGCGCCGAGGCGGTCGGCGGCCGAGCCCCCGATCAGGAACAGCCCCTGCTGGCTCAGGTTGCGCAGGCCCAGGACCAGGCCCGCCACCGCCGCCGACAATCCGAGGTCGTCGGTGAGGTGCGTGGCCAGGTACGGGATGAGCAGGTAGAAGCCGAGGTTGACGCCGAGCTGGTTGACGAGCAGGAGCCGCACGGCCGGCGGGAAACCGCTCACCGCGGCGAGGGTTCTCATCGTGCGGCACCCACGGGTATGCCGGCGAGGGGCAGCACTCCGAGGCCTCCGCGCGGTGCGGGGCGTACGGTGCCGTCGGAGCCGCCGATCCCGGTCCACGGGTCGTCGGCGAGGAGCAGGTGCCCGTCGAGGTCGACCCAGCGGGCCCGGCCGACCAGGTGGACGGCGGGCGCGATGCCGAGCGAACTGGCGGCGAGGCAGCCGAGCATGAGGTCGGTGCCACTGCCGGCCAGCGCCGCGTGGATCCGCAACGCGGCGCGTACGCCCCCGCACTTGGCGAGCTTCACGTTGACCCCGTGGACGCGCCCGGCGAGGGCCGCGGCGTCCTCGTAGGAGACCGCGTCCTCGTCGGCGATCACCGGGATCGGGGAGGCGATGGCGACCCGGGCCAGCGCCTCGGGCCGGCCCGCGGCGATCGGCTGCTCCACGGCGGTGACACCGAGGGCCGCGAAACGGGGCAACAGCGCGTGGGCCTGCTCCTCGGTCCACGCACCGTTGGGGTCCAGCAGCAGGTCCACGGCGGGCGCTCCTGCATGAACGGCCTCGACCCGGGCCAGGTCCTCGGCCGGGTCGGGCGATCCGGCCTTGACCTTCAACACGCTGAAACCGGCACGGGCGAGCCGGCCTGCCTGGGCGGCAGCGGCGGCGGGCGCGACGATTCCGATGGTGCGTGCCGTAGCCGCAGAGGGCGGCAGAGGACTGCCGAGCAGTTGGTGCACGGGTTCACCGGCCCGCTTGCCGACGAGGTCCAGTACGGCCGACTCGACGGCGGCGAGGACCCCTGCGGGCAGGTCCGCGCCCACGGGGCCCGCAGGCGCGAGTTCGGCCCAGGCGGTCTCCGGGTCAGGCAGGCGCTCCACCGCCTCGCGCACGGCGCCCAGGGCGCGGAGGATGCGCTCGGTGGGCAGTCCGAGGTACACGCTGCTGACGGCCTCCCCCCAGCCGCGCAGCCCGCCGTGCTCCAGGCGGACCCACACCGCGTCGCGGCGGGCCATCACGGAGCGCGAGATGCGCAGCGGCTCCGCCAGTTCCAGCGGGGCGGTGTGCCAGGTGAGTCTCATACGGAACCTCCGGGGGCCGGAACACGGGCGGAGCAGACGTGGGCACCGGGGGTGGTGACGGCGGGATCGACGACCGTCCGGCAGCGGGTCCAGCCGAGAGCCTCCGCCGCGTACGGGTGGCGGATCTCCAGCGGGCGGGTGGCCGGGGCCGTGTCGGTCAGTCCGTGGGCGCGGCAGAAGTCGTCGTCATAGACGGTCCCGAGGTAACGGTGCGGGCCGTCGGGGAAGACGGTCGCGACGATGGCGCCGGGCTCGGCCCTGGCGGCCCAAGCGGAAACCAAGGCGACGGCGCCGGTGCTCCAGCCGCCGCTGACGAAGCTGCCGCGGGCGAGTCGGCGGCAGGCGTCCACGGCCTCGGCGGCGCCCACCCAGTGCACCTCGTCGAAGGCCCCGTGACGGACGTTGCGGGGGTGGATGCTGCTGCCGAGTCCGCGCATCAGGCGGGGCCTCGCGGGCTGCCCGAAGATCGCGGAGCCGACCGAGTCGACCCCGATGACCTTCATCCGGGGCCAGCGGCGGCGCAGCGGTCCAACCAGTCCGGCGCTGTGCCCCCCCGTGCCCACACTGCACACCAGCACGTCCAGGTGGTCGAGCTGGCCGATCAGTTCGCCGGCCATGGAGAGGTAACCCGCCGGATTGTCCGGGTTGTTGTACTGGTCGGGCCAGTAGGCGTTCTCGGTGCCGGCCAGGACCTCGCGCAGGCGGTTGATGCGCGCGGCCTGCCATCCGCCCTGCGCAGCCGGGCGGTCCACGAGCTCCAGGCGGGCGCCGTAGGTGCGCAGCAGCTGCCTCATGGAGGGTTCGAGTTCGGTATCGCCCACGAGGATGACCGGGTGGCCGAGTGCCTGTCCGGCGAAGGCCAGCCCCATGCCCATCGTGCCGGACGTGGACTCCACGACCGGGGCGCCGGGGCGCAGCTCGCCGCGCCTGCGGGCACCGGTGAGCATGGACATCGCCGAGCGTGCCTTCATCCCGCCGGCACTGAGGCATTCGAGCTTGGCCCAGAAACCGGGGTGGGGGTGGGGCAGGCCGGTCTGGATGCGGGCCACAGGAGTGCGCCCCAGCAGGGGCAGCAGATCGGGGTTGGCGGCAGCGACGTGCGCCCGGTGCACGAGCGGAGCGAGGGTCACGGCCGGCCTCCGTAACGGTGGATGACCCCGGGACCGCCGTCGAGCCAGAAGAACGGGTACGGCTCGGCGGACACGGCGCTCACCCCGGCCCCGAGGAATCGGGGCAGGACGGCGCTGCCGGTCTGCGCGAACATCACCAGGGGCTTCCCGCTCCCGGCGGCGTGGTCGAGCAGGCTCTGGAAGGAGCCGTTGCCCAGGGTCATGCCGGAGGCCAGGACGGCGCCGCAGCGTTCCAGGTGCGCGGCCGTGTCGGTGAGGACGGGTTCACCCCACTCCGTGGTGCCGCCCTTGAGGTCGCACGGCAGGTAGTCGAGGCCCCGCGCGCGAAGCTGCTCCAACAGCGAGTTGACCACACCGACCACCAGGACCGGGCGGTGCTCACCCGACGGGGACAGGCCGGCGGGCAGCAGGTCGACGACGGCCCGGGCCCGGGCCCGCGAACGGCTCAGTGAACTGCCGGCCGGCAGGGCGTACGGGCGGGCGCCGTTGTCCGGCGTATGCGGCCGTACGCGGGCCAGGTAGGCGTCCAGCGCCGCGATCCGCACGGGCAGCAGCGGATGACCGAGAAGGTCGGAGACGGTGGCGCCCACGCAGTCGTCGAGGGCTCCTCCGGGCAGCGCCCCGGGCTCGACCGCGCAGGAGCCGACGGCCGCGTCCAGCCGCAGGCTGAGCACCTCGTTGCGGTAACCGCCGCTGCGCCCTTCGTGGCGCACGGCCTGGGCGGTGGTGAACGCGAGCGAGATCCTGTCGCCGACAGGGTCGGGACCGTACGCCCCGGCCAGCACCGCGTCGAAGAGCTGGTCGACGGTCCGGACGGCGGGATCGGCCGGCGAGCGCTCGCCCACCGGGATCGTTTCAGGTGTGTGCAGGGTCGGCAGCGTCACGCGAGCACCACCGGGGAGGGTTCGTAACGGGGACGCAGGCCGGCGAGCAGCCGCTCGGCGGCCACGCGGGCACCGCAGCCCTCGGTGTCTGCGGTCATCACATGGCCGAGGTACTCGTTGTTGCTGGTGGCCGCCCGCACGGTGCGGCCGGGTTCGGCGAGGGTCAGCTCCAGCACCTCCGGCCGGGCTCGTACGGCCTCCGCCCCCTCGATGCCGGCGAGAACGCCGTCGGTATCGGGCAACAGGAAGGAGATGGCGGCGCTGCGCACGCCGGTCGGTCGCGGAGCGAGGTCGGGCACGCGCCCGAGGGCCACGTCCACGCAAGCGGTGGCGAGATCGACGCCCGTGACGTGGCGGACCAGTTCGGTGATGCGGTTGCCGGCCGGGCGGGGGTTGACCTCGACGACCCGGGGGCCTTCGGGCGTCAGTTTGATCTCGGTGTGGCAGACCACCTGGTCCAGACCCAGCGCCTTGACCGCCCGCAGCGCGGTCTCGGCGGCCTCCGCCGCCAGGACCTCCTCGATGCCGGCCGGGAACATGTGGCCTGTCTCGATGAAGGCGGGTGCACCGCCGATGCTCTTGTCGGTGACCCCCACGACGTGCGTGGCACCGCCGAAGGAGACGGTCTCGACGCTGACTTCGGGGCCGTGCAGCAGCTCTTCGAGCAGGATGACCGGGGCACGGTCCTGACCGCGCGCGTTGACGGGGAACTCGGCCAGCGCCTGGCAGGCGAGCTCCAGCTCGCCCTCGTCGCGCACAGAGCGGACCAGCATCCCCGCACACAGGTCCACCGGCTTCACGACGAGTGGGTACCCGATCTCACGAGCGGCGACCGCTGCCTCCGCGGCCCCTTCGCAGAGCGCGAATCGCGGTCCGGGGACGCCGGCTTCAGCGAGCGCACGGCGCGTCAGGTCCTTGCGGCAAGCCGCCTCGACGGCCTCCGGGGACGGCCCTGGCAGGCCGAGCCGCCGGGCGGTGTGCGCGACGGCCGGCAGGTAGTAGTCGCACGAGGAGACCACCCCGTCGAAGCCGAGCACTGCGTGCAGGCCCTCGATCCGCTCCAGGAGGGCGGCCGTGTCGTTGGTGTCCGCCGTGAGGACGTTGCGCGCCGTGAGCAGCGGGTGCGGCCCCTCGCCCGCAGGGGCCGGGCGCAGGTAGTGGTGCAGGTCGCGGGTGACGAAGGTGAACTCGTGCCCGTCTTCGCGGATGGCCCTGGGCAGCAGCCTGCTCATCGACCCCACCCAGCTTTCGATCACCAGCAGATGTCCCACCGGACTTCCTCCCAGACTGCCGTCGGCTCTGTGCGACGCAGACGTTATAGGAAATCGTTTTCATTTCCAATACGACGGTTTTCCGATAGCCTGCGGCCCCGGAGCATGAGAGGCGGAGCGCGATGAAAGAGCTGACGCGAGATCAGAGGGTCGGGCCGTACACGGTGCGGCACGCGGGGAGCGAGGACCTGCCCGGCGCCCGGAGCGTCATGCTGGACACCTTCTACCGGGAGTTCGGCTACGGATACGTGCCGGACTGGCACCCCGACGTCGTCGACCTCGAGGGCACGTACGTGCGGCAGCCGCGCCACACCCTGGTCGTGGCCGTGCGCGATGACGGGGAGGTGGTGGGCACCACGGCGCTCCATTCGCGCGGCCCCGCCCACCCGCCGCACCCGCGAAGCCTCGTCGAGCGCTACCCCTCGGGGCGGACCGCGCAGCTGCTGCGCGTGTACGTACGTCCTGAGCACCGGAGACACGGATTGGCCCGCGTCATGGTGCGGACCGCCTGCGCGTTCGCCGCGGCCGTGCCGGGCTACGAGCGCATCTACCTGCACACCAACGTGGACATCCCCGGGGCGGAGGGCTTCTGGCGCAGCATGGCCACCGAAGTGTTCGACGCCCGCTCCACCGGTGAGCACGGCGGATTCGGCACCGTCCACTTCGAGATGCCGCTCCTCTCAGCGGAAACCGGCTCCGCGCCGCGGACGGGACACGGCCTCGAAACGGCCGCGGTCATGTGACCCGTCGCCGGCAGGTGCGGGGGGGGTGACCAGGCGGGCGGAGTTGCCCACGACGGCGTCAGCGGCCGGCGTACGGCAGCAGCGCCATCTCACGCGCGTTCTTGATGGCGGTGGCGAGGGCCCGCTGCTGCTGGGCCGTCACCCGGGTGACGCGTCGGCTCCGGATCTTTCCGCGGTCGGAGATGAACTTCCGCAGCAGGTCGGTGTCCTTGTAGTCGATGTAGGTGATCTCGGCCGCGTCGAGCGGGTTGGGCCGGGACTTCACGGGCTTGCCGGGGTGGGGGCGTCGGGCCATGGGACGGCTTCTCCTTGCAGGAATGGTTCGGTTACGGCCCCGTTCGGGCCGCGATCAGGCGTGTGCGGGTGTCAGGCGGCGTCGAGGAGGGAGTCGAAGGCGGCGGGCAGGTGCTTCCAGGCTTCGCGCCCCGCTTCGTACTCCGCGTCCGTCAGCAGGCAGGAGTCGAGGAGTTGTTCCAGCCCGTCCCGGTCCAGGCCGGGGGAGGTGAAGACGAGGTGCTGGCAGCAGTCGCCGTGGTCCGGGTGCCAGTCGAGCGCGGCTGCCGCCCGGCGCATGGGCGGGACCATGTCCCAGGCCGCGTCGGGCAGGGACGCCAGCCACGGCCCGGCGCTCTCCACGCAGAGCGCCCCGCCGGCCGCGTCCCAGGCGAGCAGTGTGTCGGGGCGGTCGGCGAGCCAGAAACGGCCGCGGCTGCGGGCGGCGGCGCAGCACAGGTCTTCGAGTGCCCGGTAGAGGCGTTCGGGATGGAACGGCCGTCTGCGGCGCCAGACGAACGTGGTGACGCCGGCCTCGTCGGCTTCCTGGGGCAGGAGCGCGCACGCGGGGTGCTGGGCGGCCGCCGCGGCCTCGATGTCGAAGCCGGCGAATGCCGCCCGGGCGAGTTCGGTGGAGCCGGCCGGCACCCGACGCGCGGTGGGGTGCAGCTGCGCGAGCAGGGCGCGGTCCTCGTCGTCGGCCCCGTCGCTTTCGACGACGGCGAGTACGGGCGCGTACTCCAGCTGACGGGCCCAGGTGTCGCCGACGGTCCGCTGGTCGGTGGGGGCTGCGGCGAGACCGGCCTCGGCGAGGTCGTCGCCGTTGGCGAGGTAGGGCAGGACGAGCGCGGGGTCCACGGCGGTGATCACGCCCGTCAGGGCCAGGCGGTCGCCGCCGTGCCCGGCGATGACCTCCGCCATGGCCTTCGGTTCGACCGAGTCCCACAGCTCGACCACCGCGAGACGGGTCAGGCCGCCGTCCGCCATCCGCTCGAGTTCCGGGACCAGGTCCTCGCGCAGCGCGCAGCACGCGCAGTCGTTGACCAAGGGTGTCTCACCGCTGGAGACGCTGCCGTCGGCATCGCGGATCAGGCGGAGCACGGTGCCGTCGGATGCGGCCGCCAGGTCGTGGTGCAGCGCCACACTGCCCGGAACGGTCCCCAGGAGCCGCTCGACGACCTCCTTCCGCGCGTCTGCGTGGAGGCCGGCGACGATCACGACGGGGAGCTGGTGGTCGCGGGCCATCAGCCGGCTCCGTAGCGGCGCTGGAACTTCTCGACGCGGCCGGCGGTGTCGAGGACGCGGGCGGTCCCCGTGTAGAAGGGGTGGCTCGCGGAGGAGATCTCCACGTCCACGACGGGGTAGGTGTTGCCGTCCTCCCAGTCGACGGTCTTGTCACTGGTCATCGTGGAGCGGGTGAGGAACGCGGTGCCGGAGGCGGAGTCGCGGAAGACGACGGGCGCGTAGGCAGGGTGGATTCCGGGCTTCATGGCATGGGCCTTTCGACGGGTGGGGGCGCGACGTTCGGGTGATCAGCGCTCTTCGCGGAAATCGACGTGCCTGCGCACGACGGGGTCGTACTTGCGCAGCATCAGCCGGTCGGGGTCGTTGCGGCGGTTCTTGCGGGTGACGTAGGTGAACCCGGTGCCCGCGGTGGAGCGGAGCTTGATGACGGGGCGGATCTCGTTGCGTGCCATGACGCTACTATATGGCAATGGTTTCCATTACCAACAAGGGGACCCGTCCAGAGAAGGAGCAGGACCCATGTCTGCCCACTGCCAACTGACCGGCGCCAAGCCCGGCTTCGGCAACAACATCTCCCACTCGCACCGGCGCACCTCGCGCCGCTTCGACCCGAACATCCAGCGCAAGCGCTACTGGCTGGCGAGCGAGGGGCGGCACGTCCGCCTGACGCTGAGCGCCAGGGCGATCAAGACGGTGGACGCGATCGGCGTCGAGGCCGCCGTGGCCCGGATCCGCGCGCGGGGAGGGAGGGCCTGATGGCGAAGAAGAGCAAGATCGCGCAGAACGAGAAGCGCAAGGAGATCGTCGCCCGGTACGCCGCCCGGCGGGCCGAACTCAAGGAAGTCATCCGCCGCCCGTCCGCCACCGCGGCCGAACGGGAGGCCGCCCTCACGGAGCTGCGCCGGCAACCGCGCAACGCCAGCGCCACCCGAGTACGCAACCGCGACAGCGCGGACGGGCGCCCGCGCGGCTACCTGCGCAAGTTCGGGCTCTCGCGCGTGCGGGCCCGGCAGCAGGCGCACGCGGGCTTCCTGCCGGGAGTGGTGAAGTCGTCCTGGTAGGCGACACCCGGACCGAGCTCCACCCATCCACCACCCCGCGAGCAGTTGTTGAAGTTAATTGCCATTAAGGGTCAGGGGGGCGCTCCGTGCGCGTGCGGCACCTCAACAGGCAAGCGAGGGAGGCTCCGAGAGGGCCGCACGCGTACACCTCCGAAGGGCCGACGGCGCCCCAGAATTGATAATGGGACCCATTTTCATATAGCCTTTCCGAGTCAGCCCCACGACCGAGGAGTCCCACCATGGCCGTCCCCAAGCGGAAGATGTCCCGCAGCAACACCCGCCACCGCCGCGCCCAGTGGAAGGCGACCACGCCCCAGCTGGTGCCGATCACCGTCGACGGCTCTGTCCACCAGGTCCCCCAGCGGCTGGTGAAGGCGTACGAACGCGGCCTCATCCGCCCCGAAGGCTGATCGCGTGGCTTCGTACGACCGCCTGCCGGTGACGGTGCTCTCCGGATTCCTCGGTGCGGGCAAGACCACCCTGCTCAACCACGTGCTCAGCAACCGCGAGGGCCTGCGGGTCGCGGTGATCGTCAACGACATGAGCGAGGTCAACATCGACGCCGCGCTCGTACGCGGTGGCGAGGCTGCGCTCTCCCGCACCGAGGAGCGGCTGGTCGAGATGACCAACGGGTGCATCTGCTGCACCCTGCGCGACGACCTGCTGGAGGAGGTCGACCGGCTCGCACGCGAAGGCCGCTTCGACTACCTGCTCATCGAGTCCAGCGGCATCTCCGAGCCGATGCCGGTCGCCGCGACCTTCTCCTTCCCCCGGGACGACGGCGCCACCCTCGGCGACCTGGCCCGCCTCGACACCATGGTCACCGTCGTCGACGCGTCGAACTTCCTGCGGGAACTCGCCGGCGGGGACGAACTCGTGGAGCGCGGCCTCGACCAGTACGAGGACGACGAGCGGACCGTCAGCGATCTCCTCATGGACCAGGTGGAGTTCGCGGACGTCATCGTCCTCAACAAGCTGGACCTGGTCGGGCCGGGCGACGCCGCGCGACTGCGCGCCACCCTCTCCCGACTCAATCCCGGGGCCCGGATCGTGCCCGCCGTACGCGGCCACGTGGCGCTCGAACAGGTACTGGGCACCGGACTGTTCGACGTGGAACGGGCCCAGCAGGCCCCGGGCTGGGTCAAGGAGCTCAACGGGGACCACGTCCCGGAGACCGAGGAGTACGGCATCTCCTCACTCGTGTTCCGCGCAGACGCGGCCTTCCACCCCGGCAGGCTCTGGACCTTCGTCACCAAGGGCCTCGACAGCGGCACCTTCGGGCGCGTCCTGCGCTCCAAGGGCTTCTTCTGGCTCGCCGGCCGTCCCGAGGTGACCGGCCTCTGGTCCCAGGCCGGCGCGGTCGCCCGGTTCGAGCCCTCGGGGGCCCGCGGCCCGGACACCACCCAGGGCCAGGAACTGGTCTTCATCGGCACCGGCCTGCGCACCGAGGCGCTTCGGGCCGCACTCGAAGCGTGCCTGCTCAGCCCGGGCGAACCGGTGCCGGCCGAGGACGAGTTCCCGGAGTGGGAGACGTACGGCATCGACGACGCCTGCGAGCACGAGCACGCCGCCGTACCTGCGACGGCGGCAGCCTGAGACTCCGGGCCGGGCGGTGGTCGCAGCCACGGCACCGCCCGGCCCGGCCCCTCCTGGAACGGCCGGCATCCGCCGGGCCGCGGCGGACGAGGAGGCGCGGCAGGCCCCGGTCGAAGACTCAGCCGTCCGCGGGCGGCGCGTCGTGGTAGGGGTTGCGCGGTTGCCCGACGGGCTTCAGGACACCGACCTCCAGGGCCGGGACGGGGTCCTCGACGGGGACGTGCCCGGCCCGCCAGACGCCCGTGACCTCCACCCAGGTGTCGTTGCCGGGTGCCTTCACGCCGCGCATCTCCACGTGCAGGGTCCGGGCGTCGGCCGCGCAGCAGCTGAGCTTCAGGCGGTTGAGGTACCAGGTGTCCGGGCTCTTGCCGGCGGAGACGAACCCCAGCAGCCGGACCTCGCGGCCGTCCAGGGTCTTCGGCGCGTGCACGGAGCGTCCGATGAACTCCTCCAGGGCCATGGGTGTGACCGGCGCGTCCGCCAGTTCCGCGTAGGCGCTCTGCTCGACGCCGGACGCGGCCCCGTCCCGCGAGGCCGTGTACGAGCCGAGCGCCGGCGGGGCGAGGAACATCAGGGTGAGGGCGGGTGCGGCCAGGAGCCAGGCGACGTGCGCGGCACCCCCGTGGCCATGCCCGTGGCCATGCCCGTGGCCGTCCTCGTGTCCGTCCTCGTGTCCGTCCTCGTATCCGTCGTGCCCTTCCGTGTCGTCGTCCGGCAGCTCCCGCAGGCGCCGCACCAGCTCGACCGCGAGCCCCGCGAAGCCCAGGGCGGCCAGCAGGAATCCGGACGCGACGAGGTACGGCCGCAGCCCTTCCTTCACGTACCGGAGGTACACGTCGCTGCGCAGGGTGGTGTGCAGCAGGCCCGAGCCGGTCAGGACCAGCAGGAAGGGCGAACCGAGTCCGCTCATCAGGCCCGGCCGTGCCGTGCGGGCGGGGGGTCGTGCGTTCACAGCAGTACGCCTCCCACGAGTACGCAGCACAGGATCGCCACGACGAACGTGCCGGCGCAGAACCGCACCGCGAACGCCCGTCCGAACGCCCCCGACTGCAGGGCGATCAGCTTCATGTCGACCATGGGGCCCACCACCATGAAGGCGAGGCGGGCGGTGGGCGAGAAGCCGGCGAACGAGGACGCGACGAACGCGTCCGCCTCCGAGCACACCGACAGGAGCACCGCGAGCAGCGCCGCCACGAGGACGCCCAGCCATGGAGCACCGGAGAAGGTCTCCAGGACGGACGGCGGTACGAGGACGTCGAAGGTCGCCGCGGCCATGGCGCCGACCACCAGGAAGCCGCCCGCCTGCAGGAAGTCGTGCTGCAGCCCGCGCCGGAAGACCTCCGGCCGGCCCGCTCCGGGCGCGTGCTCCGCAGGCCCCTTCGGGAGCCGCAGCCACTCGTCGCGTCCCCACCGGATCCACAGCCAGCCCATGGCGACTGCGGTGACGAGCGAGGCCCCGAACCGCGCGGCCACCATCTCGGGCTTGCCGGGGAACGCGATCGCCGTCGAGACGAGCACCACCGGGTTGACGGCGGGCGCGGCGAGCAGGAACGTCAGGGCCGCCGCAGGAGCCACACCCCGCCGCATCAGGCTGCCCGCGACCGGCACCGAGGCACACTCGCACCCGGGCAGCACCACTCCGGCGGCACCGGCCATCGGAACGGCGAGGACGGGGTTGCGGGGCAGGATCCTGGAGAAGACCCGGGCGGGCACGAACGCGCCGATGGCCGCCGAGACGACGGTGCCGAGAACGAGGAACGGCACGCCCTGCATGACGATGGCCACCAGCAGCGTGCGCCACGCCTCGAACGCCGCAAGCCCGAAACGCCGCTCCAGCCACGGTCCGGCGAGCACCGCGACCACCGCGGCCCCGATCAGGGCCGGGCCGACCGCGCCGGTCGCCGCCCGGCGCCGTCGCCCCGAGCCGTCCCCGTCGCCGTGCGGGTCACAAGCAGGTGGTGGTGCCGTCGCCGCACTCGCCGAGCCCTCGACCACGCCGCGCCCCTCGCTCTTCATCCTCCGGCGCGCGGCAGAACGCGCCCAGCCCGACCGGAGGCGGCCCGGCACGAGCGGACACAGACTAGCTCACGACAATCATATTCATCTACCGTTCGACGGCTTGAGCAGGACGGGCACGGGTCGAGGTCGGGGGCGGCCGGGCCTCACTGTGGGTTGTTACGGTGGGGGCCGGTCAGGGACGGCTAAGGGGTGGGGCTCCATGGGTTCGCAAGACGGTAGTGACCGTGCGGGTTTCGGGTGCCTGGCGTGCTGCGCCGAGGACGCTGCGGTGGCACGGGCGCACCACCGCAGCCGCGACGGGGTTCGGCTCGAGAGGATGATTCGGGACGACTCGCATTTCATCGTCTCTGTTCAGCGGTGCGGCCTGTGCTCGCAGGCCTTCGTGAGCGTGTTCACCGAGTACGTCGACGGGGTCGCCTCGCAGGACGCGCAGTACCGCACCGTGCTGCCGATCACGGACGCCGAGGCGGACGACCTGGTGGCGGGGCGGTTGAGCCCGCACCGGGTAGGGGCCCTGGGACACGGCCGCCGCCATCTGCAGAGCGACTGGCCGAGCGATGCCGAGGAGCCGTCCGTGTACTGGGACAGCGGCGTCTTCGAAGTCCGCGAGGGGCACTGACCCGGACGGCGCGCTGCGGGCCCGTCGGTTGTGCATGCCGCTGCCGCCCCGCCGACGGGCGGGGAGTTGGCGGCCGGAGAAAGCACGGCCACGTTCGTCATGCGAGCGGCCGGACAAGTCCTAGTAGGCGCCGGCGACCTCGGCGGCGGCGTTGCCCGCGTCGAAGAACTTGTCGGTGACCTTCACCCACGATGCGACCCGATCGCCGGCCGCGTACCGCTTCAGCGTCTCGAAAGCGATGGGACCGAAGCGGGGGTTGCATTCGACGGCTGCGGCCAGCTTGCCCTTGCTGATCGCGTCGACAGCCTCCTTGCCGCCGTCGACAGACAGGACGAGGACGTCCCTGCCGGGGATCTTGCCGACGGATTCGAGAGCGGCGATGGCCCCGAAGGCCATCTCGTCGTTGTGGGCGTAGATCAGCTGGGCGCCCGGGTGTGCCTTGAGGAGCGCTTCGGCCACCTGGCAGCCCTTGTCGCGCGAGAAGTCTCCCGACTGGGAGGCCACGATCTCGAAGCCGCCGGCGGCCTTGACGGCGTCGTCGAAGCCCTTCTTGCGGTCCGCCGCCGGCGAGGAGCCCGTGGTCCCCTCGATCTGGATGATCTTCTTCTTGTCCTTCGCGTTCTTCGCCAGCCACTCGCCCACGCGTCGGCCCTGCATGACGAAGTCGGAGCCGATGAAGGTCACATAGTCGACCCCGGGCTTGGCCAGGGCCGAGTCCACGCTCCGGTCGAGGAGCACCACCGGGATGCCGGCGTCCTTGGCAGCCCTGACGGCCGGGATCAGCGGCTTCTCCTCGCGCGGCGACAGGAAGATCAGGTCGACGCCCTGCGCGATCAAGGAGTTCATGTCGGAGACCTGCTTCGCCGCCGAACTCTGCGCATCGGTGTAGACGAGCTGGTAGCCGAGCTTCGCGGCCTCTGCCCTCATGCTCTCGGTCTGCGCGATGCGCCACGGGTTGTTGGCCTCGACCTGCGCGAAGCCGACCTTGTATGTGTCCTTCTCGGCCAGTGGGGGCAGGTCGCTCATCGGTTCCTTCTTTCCCTCGGCGTTCGGAACGTCAAGGAAAGAATGGGACATGATCGACTCCTGCGGGACCGAGGTCGCCGTAGTCGGCGTGGTGTGCGAAAGACTCGCCGACGATCACGCGCGGGCCGGACGGCCAAGTCGAGACGCCCGCTTCTGCTCAGGATCGGCCGGACAAGTCCCAGACCGCCGGCCGAGCGGGTTCCTCGGCGTGGGAGCCGGGGAAACCGCGGCTACGACTGCCCCGGTCGCAGACCCCGGCCCGCTCTCGGGGGCCCAGCCCGAAGGCTGCCGGCGCTGATGGCGCCCCGCAGGACGTTCGCGATCTCTTCGGGCTTGAGGTCGATGCCGTCGAGCCCTTCCACGGTCAGCGGGATCTGCTCCAGCGCGTATTCGCCGCGGCCCTCGGCCCTGAACTCGGGACCGGTGCGGTCCTCGAAGGACCAGGTCGCGATGCGGGCGAGGTAGAAGAGCTGGCGCTCGTCGTCGGACTCCATGGTGTGCAGGAGCCGGACGATGTCTGCCTTCCCCGCGATCTCCTCGTGGATCTCCCGGTGGAGGGCGGCCTCCCGGGACTCGTCGCCGGGGTCGACGCCGCCGCCGGGGAGCACCCAGTACTCGGGGACGTCGGGCTTGGTGCGGCGGATGACCAGCATCGTGTCGTCAGCGGTGACGAGAACGGCGCGGACGCGTTCCTTCATTTCGGCCTCTCTCCTTCCCTGGCTCTCGGCACGCTTGATCAGCACGGGCAAGAGGTCCTGCCCGGTCAATCGGGAAGCCGGAATGACCCTGGGGATGCGCAGGTCAGCGCACCCGTCCACGCGCCTTCAGGTGCGTCGGCGGGAGCTCCGGGGCCGGAATCGGGGGGCCGTCGTAGCCCTTTACCTCGCCGAAGCGGGTCCCGTTCATCCAGTCCTCGCGGGCCTGGGCGATCTCCTCGTGGGAGCGGCCGATCCAGTTCCAGAACATCACGATCTCCTCCTCGAACGGCTCCCCTCCCAGCAGCATCAGGCCCGCGTCCGAGGCGGCGCGGAGCGGGAGTTCGGTGCGGCCGCAGCCCAGGTAGAGCATCGAGCCGGGGAGGACCGGGACGCCGTCCACGTGGGCCTCGCCCGACATGGAGAGGACCGCGTACTCGAAGTCCGGGTTCAGGGGGAGGCGGGTCTCGGTGCCGGCGGCCAGGGCGAGGTCCGCGCCGACGATGGGGGTGTACGCGGTGCCCGGGGAGGTCGCCGTGTCCAGGGTGCCCAGGATGACCGTCGCATCCAGGCCGGGGGCCGTCACCCGGGGCAGGTCGGCGTGGTGCTGGAAGTGCGGGGCGACGTCGCGGTGGGCGTCGGGGAGGGCCACCCACAGCTGGGCGCCGTGCAGGAACCGGGCGTGCGGGCGGGGGCTCTCCTCGGAGTGGCTGATGCCCCGGCCGGAGGTCATCAGGCCCAGCTCGCGCGGGCGGATCGTGGCGAGGCTGCCCGTGCTGTCGCGGTGCAGCACCTCGCCGTCGTGCAGCCAGCTCACGGTCTGGAGGCCGGCGTGCGGGTGCGGGGCGACCTGCATGCCGGGTTCGTCGGCGATGTCGTCCGGGCCGTAGTGGTCGACGAAGCACCAGGCGCCCACCATGCGGCGGCCCAGGTTCGGCAGGAGACGGCGGACCTCGGTGGATTCCCCCAGCTTGACCGTGCGCGGGCTGAGGAGCTCGCGCACCGGCTCGGCCACGACGAAGCCGCGGCCGCCGCAGGCGGAGAGAGCGGGCTGGCGATCGAGATTGCTCATGCGCACAACTTAGTGGCGCGGCGGGGGGCCGGCACCGCTCCTTCGCGTGGAATGTCGGGGCGCGGGTGCGGCCGGGCACGGGTCCGGGGCCGCCTCGGCTAGCCTGGGTGCCAATATGAACCGCCTGACCACGCCTTTCGGCTCCTACGAACTCACCCGCTTCCCCGCCGACCCCCGCGACCGGCTCCGCGCCTGGGACGCCGCCGACGAGTATCTGCTGCACCACCTCGACGCGGGTACCGGCGAGCGCGGCCCGGTCGACCTGGCCGGTGCCGGGCAGATCACGGTCGTCGGCGACCGCTGGGGGGCGCTGACCACGGCCCTGGCCGCGTACCGTCCCGCCCAGATCACCGACTCCTCGCTGGCCCGCGCCGCGACCGAGGCGAACCTGGACCGGGCCGGGATCGGCACCTCCAAGTCCACGGTGACCCTGCTGACCACGCGGGACGCGCCGCCCGCACGGATCGACGTACTCCTCGTCCGGGTCCCCAAGAGCCTGGCGCTGCTGGAGGACCAGCTGCACCGGCTGGCCCCGCACGTGCACGAGGGCACGGTGGTGGTGGGCACCGGCATGGTCAAGGAGATCCACACCTCGACGCTGAACCTCTTCGAGAAGGTCCTCGGGCCGACCCGCACCTCTCTGGCGGAGAAGAAGGCCCGGCTGATCTTCTGCACCCCCGACCCGGCGCTGCTCGGCGCCGCCGGTCCCTCGCCGTGGCCGGTGACGTACACGGTCGACGAGGACGGCGGGTCGGGGGCCGGGCTGGCCACGGTCAACCACGCCGGGATCTTCTGCGCGGACCGCCTGGACGTCGGCACCCGCTTCTTCCTCCAGAGCATCCCGACCAACACCGACGGCGCCCGGGTCGTGGACCTGGGCTGCGGGAACGGCGTCGTCGGCACGGCCGTGCAGGTGGCGGACCCGGACGCCGAGGTGGTCTTCACCGACGAGTCGTACCAGGCGGTCGCCTCGGCGCGGGCGACGTACGAGGCCAACGTCCGGCCGGGCCGGCGGACGGCGGAGTTCCTCGTCGGCGACGGGGTGGCCATGCTGGCGCCCTCCTCGGTGGACCTCGTCCTCAACAACCCGCCGTTCCACTCCCACCAGGCGACGACCGACGCGACGGCGCTGCGCATGTTCGCGCAGTCCCGCAAGGCGCTGCGGACGGGCGGGGAGCTGTGGGTGGTCGCCAACCGGCACATGGGCTACCACACGCACCTCAAGCGGCTCTTCGGCAACTGTGAAGTCGCCGCGAGCGAGCCGAAGTTCGTGGTGCTGCGGGCGGTCAAGCGCGAGTCGCGGCCCCGCCCCATGTGACCTGCCGGTACACCCGCCGGTAGGTCCTACACTCGGCCGCGTGAGCACCGAGGCGCAGACGGACGGTACGGAGGACATGGCGGAGGCCGCCGGCGAGGAGCGGCGCTACCGCCGGGAGGACGTGGCCCGCGCGGCCGGGGTCAAGGTGCGCAACCTGCGCTACTACCAGGAGCGCGGGCTGCTGCCCCCGCCGCGCCGCGAGGGCCGGATCGCCTGGTACTCCGACGACCACCTGACCCGGCTGCGCCTGATCAGCGACCTGCTGGGGCGCGGGTACACGGTCAACGGCATCGGCGAGCTGCTGGCCGCCTGGGAGCGCGGCGGCGGGTTGTCGCAACTCCTGGGCCTGGAGCGGGAGATGACCCGGGACTGGGTGCAGGAGGAGCCGGTGACGATGACCCGGGCCGAGCTGCGCGAGCTGTTCGGCCCGGGGGCGACGGCCGAACACACCCGGCGGGCGGCCGAGCTGGGCTACGTACGCCTGGACGGGGAGCGGGTCACGTATCCGAGCCGGCGGCTGCTGGAGGCGACGGTGGCGCTGGTGCGGCAGGGGGTGCCGCTCGGGGACATCCTGGACGCGGGGGACTTCGTACAGGTCCAGGCGGCGGCGCTGGCGGACCGGTTCGTGGGCCTGTTCCGGCGGCATGTGATCGGCGCGGAGGGGCTGGGGCGACTTTCGGCCAGTCAGCTGGATCATGTCCGCGAGGCGGTGGCGGCGCTGCGGCCGGTGGCCGGCGAGGTGGTGGCCACGGAGTTCGCCCGGGCGATGGGCCGGCGGGTGGAGGCGGAGGTCGCCGAACTGCTGCGTACGGAGCAGTAGGAGTCGGCCTAAAGGGTGCTCTCGCACAACCTTGCCAACCACCATTGGCACTCTTACATTCAACTCGTCGGTAACAAAGGTGCACAGCCGAGATAAGGAACATCTCATGGCAGACTCACCGAACTTATCCGAATCCGGGCCCGGCTCCGGTGCCGAGCCGCCCGGCGAAGAGCTCGTCAGAGACGGCGGCCGGGTCCGCTGGCGCAGGTTCGTCCTCCTGACCGCCCCCGCCGTCGCCGTCACCGCCGGTCTCGGCATCGCCCTCGCCCAGGGTGCGCTCGCCGCCTCCTTCGCGGTGTCGGGGCAGCAGTTCAAGGTGTCGGCGAAGAGCCTGGAGGGCGAGGGCTTCGCCCAGTACGGCAGCGTCGACGTCAACGCCCGCCAGGAGCTGATCCCGGTGGCGGTCACCGCCATCAGGGAGGCCAAGCTGCACGACCTCTGCCAGTCGGTGGTCACCAGCCTCCCCGTCATCGGGGACATCTCGCTCAACCTGACGGCCGGCGGGAAGACCCCCGTCGAGGCCTCCAACCTGTTCGTGGACGCCACCCAGCTCGCCGGCGACGCCGAGTTCACGAACATCGAGATCGGGCGCGACGCCTCCACCCTCGACAAGGGTCCGGCGGAGGCCCAGGGCATGCAGGACCTGTTCGCCCAGCAGGCGGACAAGGTCAGCATCAGCAGTCTCCAGCAGACGGCGTGGGCGACCAACGCCGGCACCTTCAAGCTCTCCGGGCTGAGCATGAGCATCAGCAAGGGCAAGAAGGAATGCTTCTGAGCCGCTGGCGGCGGTGGCGGCGCGGCAGGCCCTTCTGGGGCGGGCTCTTCGCCGTCCTGGCCGGGGCGTGGATCAGCGTGCTGCCGCTGGCCCCGCTGAAGATCATGCTCCAGCAGGGGGTGGCGGGCATCCCGTCCGTCCTGATGGGCGTCGTCATGATCGTCCTCGGTCTCACCGGCTGGTTCTCCCCCGCACAGCGCACCCTCGCCGGGATCCTCACCACGCTCGTCGCCACCGCCGCGCTGGTCATGTCGAACCTCGGCGGGTTCCTGATCGGCACCCTGCTCGGCATCCTGGGCGGCGGGCTGATGTTCGCCTGGCAGCCGTACGCCGCCCCGCGCGCCGGGGGCTCCGCCGCCCCCGCCCGGCCCTCCCCCGCCGGGAACTCCCCCACTCCGCACCCCGATCCCCAAGGAGCACAGCCATGAGCCGTACGCGCACCGCGTTCGCCCTCGGCCTGGCCGCCGCGGCCGCACTCACGGCGGCCTCCGCCACCGCCACCGCCGCGCCGTTACCGGCGGCCGGGTCGACCACCGTCACCCCGGCCGGGCACGCCTTCAAGGCCGCCCTCAGCGGGAAGGCCACCCTCAAGGCCGGTTCGGTCACGGTGACCTGCACGGTCTCCGTCTCCACCGGCTCGGTGCCGGCCGCCCCCGGCAACCAGAACCCGGCGGGTCCCGTCTCCTCGCCCATCTCCCCGCCGACCTACAGCTCCTGTACGACCAGCATGCCGGGCGTCAGCGCGACGGTGACCACCAGCGGGTCCTGGGCGGTGTCCATGCAGAACGGCTCCCCGATCACGGCGACCATGACGGTTCCGGCCGGCGGGCTCGTGGTGCAGACCTCGGGCCTGGCCTCCTGCACCGTCACCGCCGCGCCCGGCGGGGCCGCCAGCGCCCCGGGCAGCTGGACGAACGGCGCCCCGTCGGCCCTGACCTTCACCAACGCGACCGTCCCCGTGACCGTCACCGGCGGCTTCGGCTGCCCGACGAGCGCGACCACGTCCACCTTCAACGCCGTCTACAAGGTCACCGACACCACCGACCCGTCCCAGCAGATCACCGTCACCTCCTGACGGCTCCCGCTCCGCGTCCCCCGCTCCCCGGGCCGTCCCGGGGAGCGGGGAAAACGCGTTGCACGGCCCGAAGGGTGCGGGTGAAGCTCTGGGCATGTCACAGAGCTCCCATACCCACAGCACCAGCACCAGCACCAGCACCGCTCGACACAGCACCGACCGGCGGGAGCCGCGCGGGGTAGCCGACCTCTTCTCCGGCGGGCGTCTCGTCGCCATCCCGCGCAAGGCCGCCCGGCGCGAACAGCTGCTGGAGCACCTGAGCGAGACCCTGTTCGCCGCGGACCGGGAGTACTCGGAGCCCGAGGTGAACGACGCGCTGCGGACCGTGCACGAGGACTGCTCCGCCCTGCGCCGCTACCTGATCACCTCGGGCCTGCTCACCCGGACCCGCGACGGCAGCAGCTACCGCCGGGCGACGACCACCCGGTAGTGCGTCGTCAGCCGCCCGTCCCCGCCCAGCACGTGGAAGGCGACGGCCGGCGGCTCGTCCAGGTGGACGTGGTGGCCGGGGTCCGTCTGCTCCTCCCACGGCAGCCTCAGGGTGGACACCACCCCGGGCGCCACCAGCAGCGGGCGGCCCGCGAAGGTGCTCGCCGCCGCCGTGTGGGCGTGCCCGCACAGGAAGGCGCGCAGGTGGGGGTGGCGCAGGGCCAGCGCCTCCAGGCGCTCCTCGCCGAACTGCCGGATGTCGTCCACGTACGGGGTGTGCAGCTCGACCGGCGGGTGGTGGAAGGCGACGAGGACGGGCACCTCCCGCGGGGTCCCGGTCAGGACGCCGTCCAGCCACTCCAGGGTGGAGTCCTCCAGGTACCCGTGGTGCTCCCCCGGGACGGAGGAGTCGCACACCGCCAGGACGAAGCCCTCGCCCCGCAGCACCTGGTCGACCGGGGCGGCGGAGGGCTCCTCCTCGCCCAGCAGGCCCCGCCGGAAGGCGAGGCGCTCGTCGTGGTTGCCGGGGCAGATCACCAGCGGGTGCCGCGAGGTCAGCAGCTTGCGGGCCTCCTCGTACTCGCCGGGGGTCCCGTTGTCGGTGATGTCCCCGCTGACCAGGACCGCGGCGAGGTCGTACGGGAGGCCGTCCAGGTAGTCCAGCACGGCGCGGGTGCGCTCGGCGGCCCGGGGGCCGCCGTCGAGGTGGACGTCACTGAGGTGGGCTATCACGATCACGGGCGGTGGCTCCTTCGTCGCCGGTCCGGACCCGGCGCGGAAGGTGACGACCGGTCACCGTGCCGCCGGGCGGGCTGGGTTCAACCGCGTTCAACCTATCCGACGTGATCATCGGCGGGTGGGCACCCGTACGCCCCCCGTACGCCCCGCCGGCCCCCGGTCCGGCTCCGGTTGCGGACGGCCCCGGGATGGGGTTCGTTCGAAGGGGACGCCCGGAACGGGGTGAGCCGCTGTGATCTTCACCGACCGTGCGGACGCGGGACGGCGTCTCGCGGACGCGCTGCGCCACCTGCGGGGCGAGGACCCCGTCGTCCTGGGGCTGCCGCGGGGCGGAGTGCCCGTGGCCTTCGAGGTGGCGCGGGCGCTGGGCGCCGACCTCGACGTGATCGTCGTCCGCAAACTCGGCGTG
This sequence comes from Streptomyces sp. NPDC004126, assembly GCF_050275515.1. Taxonomy (NCBI): domain Bacteria; kingdom Bacillati; phylum Actinomycetota; class Actinomycetes; order Kitasatosporales; family Streptomycetaceae; genus Streptomyces; species Streptomyces sp. NPDC004126. Next base: position 61,212 of record NZ_JBNNPF010000002.1, read on the forward strand.
CCGCACCACCGCGAGCTGGCCTTCGGCGCCATCGGCGAGGGCGGGGTACGGGTCGTCAACGAGGACGTCGCCCGCCACAGCCGCGCCTCGGAGCGGGAACTGGCCGAGGTCGAGCGCGAGGAGGAGGCCGAGCTGGAGCGGCGGGCGCACCGGTTCCGCGAGGGCCGGGCGCGGGTGCCGCTCGACGGCCGGACCGCGGTCGTGGTCGACGACGGGATCGCCACGGGCGCCACGGCGGCGGCCGCCTGCGAGATCGCGCGCGCCGCGGGTGCGGCGCGGGTGGTGCTGGCCGTTCCGGTCGCCCCGCCGGAGGCCGTGGTGCGGCTGCGCGGGGCGGCGGACGAGGTGGTGTGCCTGTCGGCGCCGCCCGCGTTCCGCGCGGTCGGCGAGTGGTACCGGGACTTCTCCCAGACCCCCGACGAGGAGGTCGTGGCCGTGCTCGCCGCGGCCGCGGCCAGGCGCGGGAACGGGAGCACCGGGGGTCAGCCCCGGTAGGCCTCCAGGAGGCGCAGCCAGACCTCGCTGATGGTGGGGAAGGCGGGGACCGCGTGCCACAGCCGGTCGATCGGCACCTCCCCCGCCACGGCCACGGTCGCCGCGTGCAGCAGCTCGGCGGCGCCCGGGCCGACGAAGGTGGCGCCCAGCAGCACCTGCCGGTCGAGGTCCACGACCATGCGGGCCCGGCCCCGGTAGCCGTCGGCGTACAGGCCCGCGCCGGACACCTTGCCGAGGTCGACGTCGACGGCGCGGACCCGGTGGCCCGCCCGTTCCGCCTCGGCGAGGGTGGGGCCGACCGCCGCCGCCTCCGGCTCGGTGAAGACGGCCTGCGGCAGGGCCCCGGTGTCGGCGGTCGCCGCGTGCGCGCCCCAGCGGCCGGTGTCCGGGGCCGGGGCGCCCGGCCCGGCGGCCCGGGCGACGATGGCGGCCCCGGCGATCCGGGCCTGGTACTTCCCCTGGTGGGTCAGGAGCGCCCGGTGGTTGACGTCCCCGACGGCGTAGAGCCACTCGTGGCCGGCGACCCGGCAGCTCTCGTCGACCCCGATCCAGTCCCCGGGCGCCAGCCCCACCGTGTCCAGCCCGATGTCCTCGGTACGGGGCGCCCGGCCGGTCGCCATCAGGAGCTCGTCGCCCTCCAGCAGCTCGCCGCCCTCCAGGACCACCGTGACGGGGCCGGCCGGGCCGTCCCGTACGACCGCCTCCACCGCCACCCCGGTACGGACCACCGCGCCGGCCCCGGTCAGGGCTTCGGCGACCAGTTCCCCGGCGAAGGGCTCCATCCGGGGCAGCAGCCCCGAGCCGCGCACCAGCACCGTGACCCGCGAGCCGAGGGCCTGCCAGGCGGTGGCCATCTCGGCGGCCACCACCGAACCGCCGACGATCAGCAGCCGGCCGGGCACCTCCCGGGCGGAGGTGGCCTCGCGGCTGGTCCACGCCCCGGCGCCGGCCAGGCCCGGCAGGTCCGGGAGCACGGCCCGGCTGCCGGTGGCGACGACGACCGCGTGCCGGGCCGAGAGCACGTGGTGCACGCCCTCCGGGCTGGTCACGGCCACCTTGCGGATGCCGTAGAGGCGGCCGTGGCCCCGGTAGAGGTGGGCTCCGACGGAGTCGAGCCAGTCGGCCTGGCCGTCGTCCTTCCAGTGGCCCGTCCAGTAGTCGCGGTGCGCGAAGACGGCCTCGGTGTCGAGCGGCCCCCGGACGGCGTCCGCGAGCCCCGGCACGCGGCGGGCGTCCGCACGGGCGAGGGCCGGGCGCAGCAGGGCCTTGCTGGGGATGCAGGCCCAGTACGAGCACTCCCCGCCGACGAGCTCGCTCTCCACCAGGGCCGTGCTCAGCCCGGCGGCGCGGGTCCGGTCGACGATGTTCTCGCCGGCCGGCCCCCCGCCGAGCACCACGACGTCGTACTCCACGGCTTCGGTCATGCGGTCCAGTGTCCCCGCAGCGGCCGGGCCGCGTCCGGCAAGCTCAGGCCCCCGGCGTGCCGGAGGCGCTGCCCTCGGCCTGGTCGGCGGCGATCTTCGCCCGGACCTCGTCCATGTCGAGCGCGCGGGCCTGCCCGATCAGGTCCGTGAGGGCGGCCTCCGGCAGCGCTCCGGGCTGCGCGAAGATGGCGACCTGGTCACGGACGATCATCAGCGTGGGGATCGAGGTGATCTGGAAGGCCGCGGCCAGCTCCTGCTGGGCCTCGGTGTCCACCTTGGCGAAGACCAGGTCGGGATTGGCCTCCGCGGCCTTCTCGTAGACCGGCGCGAACTGGAGGCAGGGGCGGCACCAGCCGGCCCAGAAGTCGATCAGCACGAACGGGTTCTCGCTGACCGTCTCGTCGAAGTTCTCCTTGGTGAGCTCGACAGTAGCCACGGTTTCCAGACCTCCTGTATTGCGGGTGTCCTGAAGGAACGACCGGCCGCCCCGCCGCATTCCGCGACCGCGCGGGAACCGCTAGAAGGGGTGGCCGGGTGCCGTCGTGCGGGCCGTGGTCCAGCGCAGTTCGGTGAAGGCGTCGAGGTTGGCCTCCCCGCCGAACCGGGCGCCCGTGCCGGAGGCGCCGACACCGCCGAAGGGGGCCACCGCCTCGTCGTTCACCGTCTGGTCGTTGACGTGCGCGATCCCGGTCGGGATGCGGCCCGCCAGCTCCAGGCCGTGCCCCGCGTCGGCGGTGACGATGCCCAGGGAGAGCCCGTACGGGCCCGCCGAGGCCAGCTCCACCGCCTCGTCCTCGGTCGCGAAGGAGCGTACGGGCGCCACCGGGCCGAAGACCTCCTCCGCGTAGGCGGGGGTGTCGTCGGCCACGCCGGCGAGCACCGTCGGCCGGTAGAAGAGCCCCTGGTGGGTGCCGCCCGCGACGAGCTTGGCGCCCTGCTCGACGCTGGCCTCCACCAGGCCGTGGACCCGCTCCAGCTGCGTCCGGTCGAGCAGCGGGCCCAGGTGGACGCGCTCGCGGAAGGGGTCGCCGACGGCGAGGGCCTCGGCGCGGGCGGCGAGCCGCTCCACGTACTCGTCGTAGAGGGAGGTGTGCACGAGGTGGCGCCCGGCGGTCATGCAGATCTGGCCCTGGTGGAAGAAGGAGCCCCAGGAGGCCTGCGCGACGGCAGCCTCGACGTCGGCGTCGGCGAGCACGATCAGCGCCGAGTTGCCGCCCAACTCCAGGTGCGCGCGCTTGAGGTGACGGCCCGCCAGCTCCCCGACGGCCCGGCCGGCCGCGGTGGACCCGGTGAACGAGACCACGCGCACCAGCGGGTCCTTGACCACGGCGGCGCCCGTGTCGGCCCCGCCCGGCAGCACGTGCAGCAGCCCGGCCGGCAGTCCGGCCGCCGCGAACACGGCGGCCAGGGAGAGCCCGCCACCGACGGCGGTCCGGCGGTCGGGCTTGAGCAGGACCGCGTTGCCGAGGGCGAGGGCGGGGGCGACGGAGCGGATGGAGAGGATCAGCGGGGCGTTGAACGGCGCCACCACCCCGACCACCCCGGCCGGGACCCGGCGGGTGAAGGAGAGCCGGGGCGCCTCGCTCTGCAGCACCTGCCCGGCCGGGCGGGAGGCGAGCGCCGCGGCCTCGTAGCACTCCTGGGCGGCGACGTGCAGTTCGAAGTCGGCCTTGCCGGGTATGGAGCCCGACTCCCGGACCAGCCACTCGCGCAGCTCGTCCGCGTGGGCCGCGAACAGGTCCCCGGCACGGCGCAGTACGGCCGCCCGCTCCAGGTGGGTGGCGCGCGCCCAGTCGAGCTGCGCGGCCCGGGCCCGTACGGCCGCCTCGGCGACGTCGGCGGGGGCGGCGAGGTCGACCGTGGCGAGGGTACGGCCGGTGGCGGGTTCGACGACCGGGGCGGTACCGCCGGTGAGCGTGGGTCCGTCCTGCCAGAGGGTCGGATCGAGCAGCGGCATGGCGCGGGGCCTCCGGGTGGGGGTGGGCGGGCGTTCGGGGGGCGGCAGCAGGCGCCATCGTGCCAGACCGGGGGCGTCATCTCTGTTCAGTTATTGGGCAGTTGGCGGAACCCCGTGACCGGAAACGATCGACGGGGTCCCGTGGGGCGGTGTGCGGCCGTTACCGCTCCAGCACCAGGGCGATGCCCTGGCCGACACCGATGCACAGCGCCGCCATGCCGGTGCCGGAACCGGCCGCCGCCAGCTGGTGCGCCACCGAGCCGGCCAGCCGGGCACCGGAGGCGCCGAGCGGGTGGCCGATGGCGATGGCACCGCCGCGCGGGTTCACCACCGCGGGGTCCAGCTCCGGCCAGGCCGCGAGACAGCCCAGCGCCTGCGCGGCGAAGGCCTCGTTCAGCTCGAAGGCCGTCAGGTCGGAGAGGGACCGGCCCGCCTTGCCGAGTGCCCGCTCCACGGCGTCGACCGGGCCGAGGCCGAACAGCTGCGGCTCGATACCGGTGACGGCGGAGGCGCTGATCCGGGCGAGCGGCTCCCGGCCCGTCGCGGCCAGCCCCTCCTCGTCGGTGAGCAGCAGCGCGGCGGCGCCGTCGTTGAGGGGGGAGGCGTTGGCGGCCGTGACGGTACCCGAACCGTCCGTCCGGAACGCCGGCTTGAGGCGGGCCAGCGCCTCGGGGGTGGAACCCTCGCGGATGCACTCGTCGCGGGCCAGGTCCGCTCCCGGGAACGGCACGACCTCGCCGTCGTACAGCCCGTCCGCCCAGGCGGCCGCGGCCTTGCGGTGGCTCTCCAGGGCGAAGGCGTCCTGCGCCTCGCGGGTGATGCCGTGCTTCTCGGCGACGAGTTCGGCACCCTCGCCGAGGGAGACCGTCCACTCGGCGGGCATCCGGGGGTTGGTCATGCGCCAGCCGAGGGTGGTGGACCACATCTGCTGGTGCCCGGCGGGGAAGGCGCGCTCGGGCTTCTGCACCACCCAGGGGGCGCGGGACATCGACTCGACGCCGCCGGCGATGGCGACGGAGGCGTCGCCGAGCGCGATCGCGCGGGCCGCCTGGACGACGGCTTCGAGCCCCGAACCGCAGAGCCGGTTGACGGTCACGCCGGGGACGGTGACCGGCAGCCCGGCGAGCAGCACCGCCATGCGGGCGACGTCGCGGTTGTCCTCGCCGGCGCCGTTGGCGTCGCCGAAGACGACGTCGTCGATGCGGGCGGGGTCGAGGTCGGGCGTCCGGTCCACGAGCGCGCGCACGACGTGCGCGGCGAGGTCGTCGGGGCGGGCCCCGGCGAGGGCTCCGCCGAACTTGCCGATCGGGGTGCGGACGGCGTCGACGACGTAGACGTCGCGGACGGTGCGGATGCTCATGGCAGCTCTCCTGGGCGGCTCCGTACGGTCGGCGGCGGCCCGGCTGCCGGCGTCGACACCGGAACCACCCCCGGGCACGCCCGGTGGGGCGCGCCCGCAGTCTCCGCCGAGGCGTCGGGATGTGTCAACGGTGACCCTGGGCGGGCGGTGGCGTGGGGCCGGGGTCGGCGATGTTCAGCCTCGCCTGGGGGCACCTCCCAGCGGTGGCTGGGGGAGGAACGGTGGAAGTGGGGGTCCCCCCGGACGGAGTCTGGGGGAGGGCAGGGGACCTCGCCCCGCGCAGCGGCCCGCCGACCCGCAGACGCCTCACCGGCCCCGGCCACCCGAACCGGCCCCGCCCCGGCCCCGACGGACGGAGTCCGGCGCAGCGGCGCGAAGCCTGTGAGGCCGCCGGCGGCCGAGCGGCGCGCGGACGTGGCGTGGCCCGCCGGCGGCCGATTGGTGCGCACCGCGCGTGGACCGGGCATGGCCCGCCAGGGCCTGGTGGGGCGGGCGGTGTGTCAGGGCGCGGTGGAGTCGCGGGGGATCGCGGTCGCCGCCATCAGGTCGTGCCGCTGCGTGATCTCCGAAGGATCCCGCACCGCCGCGTCCACCAGCCCCGCCAACCGCTCCCCCGTCGGCATCTCGATCCGCACCGTGCTCAGCCTCGGCCGCAGCAGCCGCCCGATGAGCAGGTCGTCCGCGCCGATCACCGCCGCGTCCCCGGGGATCCGCACCCCCGCGTCCTGCAGGGCCCGCATCAGCAGCATCGCGTACTCGTCGTTGTACGCGAACACCCCGTCCAGCCCCAGTTCCCCCCACCGCGCGGCCAGCGCCGCCGCCGACTCCTCCGTGTAGGCCATCGGCAGTGCCCGTACGACCTCCGCGCCCGCCACCGATTCGGCGCCCGCCAGCCTCGGTGCGGAGAACAGTTCCAGGCCGTCCTCCCGCGGCACGACCACCCCGATCCGGCGGCGGCCGCGTTCCACCAGGTGCGCGGCGGCGCGGGCGCCCACCTCCGCCTGGTCCATCACGAGGGCGTGCGCGCCCGGGACCGTGTCGGGGCCCATCGTGATGACCGCGCGCGCTCCGGCCCGTTTGAGGGTGGCGACGTTCTGCGGGGACAGGGCGGTCTCCCCGAGGGAGATCACCGCCACGGGCCGCAGTTCGGCCCAGGCGCGGGCGGCCTCGTCGCCGGTGAGGCCGAGGCTGCCGTACTGGACCACGGTGTAGTCCCGGCGGCGCAGGGCCCATTGGAGTTCGCTCAGGAAGTTGCTGTAGAGCGGCCCGGCCGGCACGTGCGAGGTGGGCAGCAGCACGATGCGGGTGTGCCCGGCGCGCAGGCTGCGGGCGGCGGCGTGCGGTACGTAGCCCAGTTCCTCGGCGGCCTCGCGCACCCGGCGCCGCGTCGGCTCGCTGATGCGTACGGCTTCCGCGTTGTTCAGGACGTACGAGACCGTCGCGCGCGAGACGCCCGCCAGGCGGGCGACGTCGGCGCTGGTCGGCACGGGTGCCGCCGCGGGCGGGGCGGGCGGGGCGGACGGGGTGCGCCGGCCCGGCGGGTTCGGTGAGTCAGACATGGCCCGGGCATCTTTCCAGACCGATTGCGCACGGGGGCTAGCGGTTGGCCGGAAACGGATGCTAGACAGTGCTTACACGTTTCAGTGACACGTGTAACCCACTCTTCGCCGGCCCCCTCCCAGACGTGCCGCCGCCCCCTCGCACCCCGTCGCACCCCGCCACCCGCGACGGGGCGGCGCGCACCCCTCCACCCCTGCCCAGGAGGGCACCATGGCTCTTTCCTCCCACGGCACCGGCACCGCCGCCGCCACCTCCGACAGACCCTCCCCCGGCCGCGGGCTGCTGCCGCTGCTGCTGCTCGGCAACACCGCGATGTACGCGCTCTACATCGGCGTCGCCGGCATCCTGCTCGCGCTCCAGGTGGAGCGCGTGGACCCCGCCGACAAGGTCGCCAACTTCGGCCTGATCGCGGGGGTTTCCGCGGTCTTCGCGACCGTGTTCAACCCCGTCGCGGGTGCCCTGTCCGACCGCACCGGACGGCGCAACCCGTGGATCCTCGGCGGCGGGCTCGCGGCGGTGCCGGCGATGCTGCTGCTGGGCCTGGCCGACACGATCCTGCTGATCACCATCGCCTGGTGCCTCGGCCAGGCCGTGATGAACGTCTACCAGGCCGCCATCACCTCCGTCGTCCCCGACCGGGTGCCGGTGAGCGCCCGCGGCAAGGCCTCGGCGGCGGTCGGACTCGGCCTGCCCTTCGGGTCGGTGCTGGGTGCGCTGGCCGGGGCGGCGTTCTCGGACGACTTCCGTACCGGTTACCTCGTTTTCGGCGCGATCGTGGCGGGCACGGCGGTCGTGTTCACCGCCTGCACCCGTGAGCAGCGGCTCCCGGCGCGTGCCCCGCTGCCCCTGCGGGCCCAGCTCGCCGCCTTCACCGGGGCCCTGCGCGACCACGACTTCCGCTGGGCGTTCATCGGGCGGGCGCTGCTCGTGCTCGGCTACTTCGCGGTGAGCGGGTACCAGCTGTACATCCTCCAGGACCACACCGTGCTGCCCGACGGGATGGAACCGGAGGCGGCGGTGGCCCTGCTGATGCCGCTGACCAGCGTCGCGATGGTCTTCTCCACGGTGGCGGGCGGCTGGCTGTCGGACCGGCTGGACCGGCGCAAGCTGTTCGTGGGGGCCTCGGCGCTGCTGTCGGCGGTCGCGCTCGTCATCCCGGCCGTGTCGGCGAGCTGGACGGCGATGCTGGCCTTCTCCGTGGTCAACGGGCTGGCGTTCGGCAGCTACATGGCCGTGGACACGGCGCTGGTGACGATGGTCCTGCCGACGGCCGAGGACGCGGCGCGCGACATGGGCGTGCTCAACATCGCGAACGCCGGTCCGCAGATCGTCGCCCCGTTCGTCGCCTCCGTCGTCGTCTCGGTGAGCGGCGGCTACACCGCGCTGTTCGTCGTCGCCGCCGTGCTGGCGGTGGCGGGGGCGCTGGCGGTACGCCCGATCCGCGGCGTCCGCTGACCCGTCGTGTGGGACGAAGGTCCCGGAAGGAGCGTCACCACCGTGCGACTGCACACCCGTACCTGGGGCGAGGGCGACCGCCTGGCCCTGCTGATCCACGGCATCATGGCCGACCACCGCACCTGGCGCCGGGTCGGGCCCGCCCTCGCCGGGCTCGGCTACCGCGTGATCGCGGTGGACCTGCGCGGCCACGGCGCCAGCGGGCGGGGCGATTACGGCCCCGGGCTGTTCGCCGCCGACCTCGTCGAGACGCTGCCGGCCGGCGCGGAGCTGGCCCTCGGCCACTCGCTGGGCGGCCTGGCCCTCTCCCTGGCCGTGGACCGGCTGCGGCCGGCCCGTGCCGTGTACTCGGACCCGGCCTGGCACCTGGCTCCGCCGGAGCCGGGCTTCGGCCCGGAGGCCCTCGCCGGCTTCAAGGCGGCGGACCGGGAGCGGATCCGGGCGATGAACCCGCGCTGGGAGGAGGCGGACGTGGACGTCGAGCGGGAGACCCTGGCCCTGTGGGACGAGGCCACCGCACTGGGCCTCGTACCGCTCCTCGGCCGGGACCTCCTCCCGGCGGCCCCGCTGGTCCCCTCCCTCGTCCAGCTCGCCGACCCGAGCTCCGTCGTCCTGCCGGAGCACTCCGCGCTGCTGGAGGCCCGCGGCTTCGAGGTCCGCACGGTCCCCGGCGCCGGCCACACCATCCACCGCGACGACTTCGAGGGCTTCATGGCCTCGCTGGAGGGCTGGGTCTGACGCTCCTCAGCCGATGTCCCAGGACGCCAGGGCCGCGCCGCAGTGCAGACAGCGGAAGAGGTAGGCGGTCGGCTCCCCGGCCCGGTCCAGGCCCCGCAGGAACCGCTCGGTCTCCGGCGGCGCCCAGCCGTGACGCCGGCGGTCCTCGCGGAGCACGGCCAGTGCCTCCGGCCAGGCCTCCAGCTCGCGGTATCCGGCGGGGCCGAGAAAGGCCGCCCCGTCCCCGCAGTGGTACAGCCAGGACTCCTGCTGCCAGCCGGAGAAGCCGGGGGTGCGCCGGGTGATCTCTTCGACGACGGACAGCGGCACGTCGTCGGGTACGTCAAGGGCATCGCTGAACACGGCGGGCGACTCGAAGCCGTCATCGCCGCCGCCTGTGACGCCCAGGGCGCGTGACGCCGCCCCGGAGTGGATGCAGTGCAGGCAGAGGGAGTCAGGTTGCCCTCCGTAGACGGGGCCTCGATAGCGGATCCGTCGAGGCATGCCGCAGACACTGCAGACATGGTCGGCGGGCACCGCGGACCCGCTGGCCAGCGGGTCGGGGTGGTAACGGAAGGTCGGCTCTGCCACGGAACCATCATGCCGACCGGCAGCGGAGCCCCGAGGAGCGGGCTCCCCCGCGAGCGGCGGGAGCGCCCGGACCGCTGCCTCCGGCAGGACTCCGCCTAGAACGGCGGGTGGTCGTCGTAGCCCCGGGGGGGGTCGGCGGGGGGACTTCGGGGAGGGGGGTGCGCAGGAGGGTGACGGCTTCCTGCGGGCGGCCCAGGTCCGCCAGGAGCTCGGCGAGTTCCTGGCGGTGCCGCAGGCGGTCCGGCTCCAGGAGGGCCGCGGCTTCCTCCGGGCGGCCGGCTCCGGCCAGGAGGTGGGCCAGGTCCTCCACCGCGTACCAGCTGGCGCCCTCCGCGTGCGCGCGGGTCTGCTCCACCACCGCCTCGTCGGGCCTGGGCCTGCCGCCCCGGTCTCAGATGAGGATCGTGGTCGTCGTCACCACCGTGACCGCGGTCATCGCCGCCTGCGTGTCGCGGATCGCGGTGCGGACGCTCTCGGCCGCCCACTGGCCGTCGGATATCTCCGCCATCCGCGCTTCCACCGCCTTGCGCGGGCCGTCGGGGAAGGCCAGGCCGTGCAGCTTCGCGGAGTGGATCAGTGCGATGAGGCCGGCCGTCCGGGTGTCCGGCTCCGCGCCCTCCAGCACGACGGCGGCGAGGCGGGCGCGCAGCTCGCGTTCGACCGTGCCGTCCGCTTCGGGGTAGCGGCGCACCGGGAACATCCCGAGCACCTTGCGCTTCTCCTCCACGATCACCCCGCGCTCGCACAGCCGCTCCACGGCCGCGGTGACGGCCCTGGGCTGGTCCCTCGTCAGCCAGTCCGTCGGACGGTGCCGTCCGCGTCCCCGCAGCCAGGTCCCGATCAGCTCCGCGCGACCGTCGAGGAGCGGCTCTCCGGTCGGGCTGGGGTCCGTCACGACGACCGCCTCGCCGTTGACGGAGACCCGTTCGGCCAGGACCAGTTCGAGCAGGAACCCTCCGGCGACGGCCCAGCCCGCCGCCTGCCGCTGCTGCGCGGAGCCGGACTCGTCGTCCAGCGAGAGCAGCACGATCTCCTCCGCCAGTGTGATCGCCATACCGCTACCCCCGCACGCTCCGTGATCGTCCTCTCGACAGGTGAGACGCCGGACGACCGGCAGGAGTTCCCGCACGGCCCTCCCGGCTTCTTGGGTGCGGGTTGACGGTGGCTTGACCACCCTCATACCCGGCCCGCCTATGCTCACGGCGAGCCGATCGAGTGGATCTTGACCGGGATTCCGAGGGGGAGTACGCGGCAATGGACGTGCAGCAGCACAACAAGCAGGCGGTACTGGGGTTCTTCCAGGCCGTGAGCGAGCGACGGTCCGAGGACCTGGGCCGGTTCATGGCGCCGGACGTCGTGGACCACAACCAGATCATCCACGGTGAGGCCGACGTCCCCGGAGCGGCCTTCGACGGACTGCGACAGCAGCTCGACGCGTTCGACCCGCTGACCGTCCGCGTGCAGGAACTCGTGGCGGAGGACGACCGCGTCGTCGCCCGCGTCCTCCAGTCCGGCACCCACGGCGGCGCGCACCCCCGCATGCCGGAGCCGACCGGCCGGAACTTCGAGATCGAGGCCATCTGGCTGTTCACGCTGGCCGGGGGCCGGATCTCGCAGATCCGCGCCGTCAGTGACCGGCTCGGCCTGTTCGTCCAGCTGGGCTGGGCCTGGCCGGACGCGGGCTGACGCGCATGACCGGTCCGGAGCACGTCGACATGGCGCGCGCCCAGGTCTTCGGCGAGGTGGCCGAGGTCTACGACGCCGCGCGCCCGGGATACGCGGACGCCCTGGTGGCGGACGTCCTGGCCTACGCGGAGCTGGGCGGCCGGACGGCGCTGGAGGTCGGAGCCGGCACCGGCAAGGCCACGGTGCCGTTCGCCGAGCTGGGCACGCCGCTCGTGTGCGTCGAGCCCGACCCGCGGATGGCCGCGCTGCTGCGGCGCAACACCGCCCGCTTCCCGGGCGTCCGCGTCCACGTGGGCGGGTTCGAGGAGTGGCATCCGGGCGGGCGGCGGTTCGGGCTGCTGCTGGCCGCCGCGTCCTGGCACTGGGTGGACCCCGGGCGGCGCTGGGACCTGGCCCACGCCGCGCTCGCGCCCGGCGGGGCGGTGGCCCTGTTCTGGAACCCGCAGGGGGTGCGCGATCCCGGGGTGCACGCCGCCCTGGCGGAGGTGGATGCCTGCCACGGCATGTCCGGCACCCCGCACGGCGAGCCGGCGTCCTCGTACGGCGACGAGGCCGGGAACTGGGCGGGGCTCCCGGGCTGGCCCGAGGAGGAGTGCCGCCGCGACGGCCGTTTCACCGACGTGCGCGGCGTCCGCCACCGCCAGGAGCTCCGCTACGACACCGAGCGCTACCTGGGCTACCTGGCCTCGCTCTCCCGCTACCGCGTCCTCTCCCCCGACCGGCGGGAGGCGGTCCTCGCGGACACCGCCCGGGTCCTGGAGGCGCACGGTGGCGGCATCGCCATGGAGCACTTCAGCGACCTCTTCCTCGCCCGGGTCCGCTGAAGCCCATGTCAAGCCGAACGCCGGGGCTACCCTGATCCCGGTCCGTACGGCAGTCGGTGGGGATGGCGGGGGTTGGCAACGTGACGCTGCGGGACGGTGATCCGCGCACGGTCGGCGGCTACCGGCTGGAGGGCAGGCTCGGCGAGGGCGGGATGGGCGTGGTCTTCCGCGCGCGGTCCCTGTCCGGTCGGCAGGTCGCCGTGAAGGTCATCCGGCCCGAGCTGGCCGGTGACCCCGCGTTCCGGCGGCGGTTCCGCCGTGAGGTCACGGCCGCCCGGCAGGTCAGCGGGGCGTTCACCGCGCCGGTGGTGGACGCGGACGCCGACGCGGAGGCGCCGTGGCTCGCCACCCTGTTCGTGACGGGGCCCTCACTGGCTGAACGGGTGTACGGACGGGGCCCGTTGCCGGCGGCCGAGGTGTGGCTGCTGGCGGCCGGGCTGGCGGAGGCGCTGCGGGACATCCACCGGGTGGGGCTGGTGCACCGGGACCTCAAGCCCCACAACGTGCTGCTCGCGCAGGACGGGCCCCGGGTCATCGACTTCGGCATCGCGCGGGCCGTGGACGGGGCCGACGCGACGGCGCTGACCGGGACCGGGGTGGTGGTCGGCACGCCGCGATTCATGGCGCCGGAGCAGTTCCGGCGCGGCGAAGTGGGCCCGGCCTCGGACGTGTTCGCGCTGGGCTCGGTCCTGGTCCACGCCGCCACCGGCCACGGCCCGTTCGACGGCGACCACTCCCACGCCGTGGGTTTCCGGGTGGTCTACGAGGACCCGGACCTGACGGGCCTGCCCCCGGAACTGCTGCCGCTGGTGGAGTCCTGCCTCGCCAAGGACCCCGACGACCGCCCCACGGTCCCCGGCCTCCTCACCCTCCTGGCCGCCGGCCCGGCCCCGGTGACCCCGGCCGGCGTACCGGGTCCCGACCGCACACCGGACCCCGCGCCACCGCCGCCCCCGGCCGCAGCCGCAGCCGCAGCCGCAGCCGCAGCCGCAGCCGCAGCGTTCCCAACCGTGCCGGACGAGCCCGCCCAGACCCCGGTGGCGGACGCGTACCGGGCGCCGGAAGGCGTCTTCGGGCCCCCGCCGTCCGTCGAGCCGGAGCCGCAGCCGCAGCCGCAGCCCGCGGTGCCGGACTCCCGGCAGGAACGCGTCCACGCGATGCGCAAGGCCGAGGGGCTCCGGGTCAAGCGGCGCAACCGGCGCCTTGGGATCGCGGTGGCCGTGGGCGTCGTACTGGCGCTCGGGGTCGCGGCGGTGCCAGTGGTGAAGGGGATGATGGGCGACGGCAAGGGGGGCCGCTCCGCCGGCTCCGGCGGGTCGACCCCCCGGCCCGACACGCCGGTCTGCGGGCCCGACGGGGCCGTCAACGCTGCCGGGGCCAGTTCCGTCAAGGTGGCCATGGACCGCTGGGTGGCCGACTACCAGGCGGCCTGCCCCAACGCCCGGACGAACTACGCGGCCACCGGCACCGGCGCCGGGATCCAGCAGTTCAAGGACGGCTCGGCCGACTTCGCCGTGGTCGACCGGCTCCTGACGCCGGCCCAGGCCGAGTCCGCCAGTACCCGCTGCCCCGGCGGGAAGCCGGTCCAGCTGCCGCTCGGTGTGCTGCCCGTGGCCGTCGTCGTCAACCTGCCCGGGGTGGACGCGCTCACCCTGGACGCGCCCGCCCTCGCCCGGATCTTCCACGGCCAGATCACCCGCTGGAACCACGCGGAGATCGCCGCGGTCAACCCGGGCCGGCTCCTGCCCGACACGGAGATCCAGGTGGTCACCCCGACCGACGAGTCCACCACGACCCTGACCTTCACCCAGTACCTCTCGGCCGTCGTGCCCACCGGCTGGGGGAGCATCCCCCAGTCCTCTCTGACGGCCGTCGGCAACGGGCCCGGCGTGGCCACCAGCGCCGTGGCCCGGACGGTCAAGCAGACCGCCGGCTCCGTCTCCTTCACCCGTCCCGGCGGCGAGGCCGCGGGCCTGACCACCGTCCGGATCGCGACGGGCGCGCCCGAAGCGGCCGCCGTCGGCGCGGACTCGGCCGCCAAGGCCGTGGAGAGCGGCCGAGTCACCGGCACCGGGGCGGACCTCACCGTGCAGCTGGACTACGGGACCAAGGCGGCGGGCGCCTACCCGATCGTCCAGCTCGCGTACGCCGTGGTGTGCGACCGGGGCAACAACGGCGAGACCCTGGCCCGGTACCGCCCCTTCCTCATCTCCGCCGTGTCCGAGCAGGAGCAGCGCGCTGCCGCCGAGAACGGCTACGGGGCGCTGCCGGCGGCGCTCGCGCAGAAGGTCCGCGAGAACCTCGCCACGCTCGGCTGAGCGCCGGGGCGGAGAACGAGCCCTCGAACCCTAGTAATCTCCGCGAAATGACGGCACTCTCACACCACGGCAGCAGCCACGTCGAGCAGCCCGGCCGGGACGGCCTGACCGCCACCACCGAGGCCGATCCGCGCGCCATCGGCCCGGTCCGCACCGAGTACGCCCCCGACCCGGACGGCGATCCGGACCCGGGGGAGATCGTGTGGACCTGGGTCCCGTACGAGGAGAACGACGGGCGGGGCAAGGACCGCCCGGTGCTGGTGGTCGCGCGGGAGGCGGGCGGGAGGACGCTGCTCGCCGTGCAGCTCTCCAGCAAGCGGCACGACCACGACCGGGAGTGGGTGGCGATCGGCTCGGGCCCCTGGGACGGCGCGGGCCGGGAGTCCTGGGTGGACCTGGACCGGGTGCTGCGGGTCCACGAGTCGGGCATGCGCCGCGAGGCCTGCGCGCTGGACCTGCCCCGCTTCCGCCTGGTGGTGGACCGGCTGCGCGACCTCTACGGCTGGCAGTAGCCGCCCGCCCCGCCCCGCCCCGGCCGGCATCGGGGGTCCGGCCGGCATCGGGTGCGGCCGGCATCCTCCGTGGCCGTCAGCGGACGGCGAAGGCCGCGGCGAAGGTCTCGCGGGTGCGGGGGTCGCGGTCCAGGATCCCGAACGCGACCCGTTCGAAGGTCCCCGCGAACCGGCCGGTCAGGGCCGCCCGGAAGGCCTCCGCCACCTGCGCCGGGTCGTTGCGGAACACCCCGCACCCCCACGCGCCCAGCACCAGCCGCCGGTACCCGTGCAGTGCGGCCACCTCCAGGACCAGCCCGGCGCGCCGGGCCAGGGCGGCCGGGATCTCGTGGGCGCGCCCCGGCTCCTGGCGGAGGATGGTTCCCGCGTTCGGGGCGGGGGAGGTGAGGAACCCGGCCCGGAACGGGGTGTCCAGCAGTTCGCCCCGGTCGTCGCGGAAAACCGGTACCCCGGGGGAGTGAATCACCCGGTCGGTGTAGAAGGTGCTCTTCCCCGCGCGGTGGACCTCGTAGTACTCGGGGGCCTCCAGCAGGGTCTCGTACAGGGCCGAGGCGCGGCACAGCGCCTCCTCCTGGGCCTTGGCCCCGCGGACGTACCCGCCCCCGGGATTGCGGGCCGAGGCGAAGTTGAGGACCGCCACGCCGCCCTCCCCCGCGAGGCGGCGCGCGGCGACGGTGCTGCTCTCCCCGGTGACCTCGAAGACCGTCTCGCGGCCTCCCCCGACGGGCTCCTTGCCCGGTATGGCCTGCTTCGGCCCGTATATCCTGGTTCCGGCCTTGGCTTCCGCCAGGTCGGCGGCGAGGGAGACCCGCCGCCCCGACCGCGTCCGGTACTCCCCGGACGCCGCGATCAGTGCGTTCTCCCGCGCGATCTCGCGCAATCTGCTGCTCACACCGCAATCCTCGGCCCCGGCGACCCCGGACGGCAAAGGAATTAGCGCTCCGATGAGGGGTAGGGCACGGGTGACATCACGGCCGACGACAGGAGACGAGGTTCCGGTCATGCCCGAGAACTCGCCCGCTCCATCCGCCCGTATCGCCGAGGACGACCCCCTGACCGAAGCGGCCGCCGAGGACCTCGTCCGCGGCATCTGCTTCAAGACCGGACCGCCGCGCCTGCTCGGTGCCGAGCTCGAATGGCTCGTCCTGGACGCCGAGCGGCCCTGGCTGCCGCTGCCCCCCGAGAGGCTGACCGCCGCCCACGCGGCCGCCCGCGCACTGCCCCTGAACTCCCGGCTCACCGTCGAGCCCGGCGGCCAGCTGGAACTCAGCTCGGCCCCCGCCGACTCCCTCACCGCCTGCCTGGACGGCCTGCGGGCCGACCTCACCGCCGTCCGCGGCGCCCTGCACGGCCAGGGCCTCGTCCTGCGCGGCCTCGGCCAGGACCCCCGGACACCGCTCGACCGGCTGCTGGCCAGCCCGCGCTACGACGCGATGGAGACCTACTTCGACCGGACCGGCCCCGCCGGGCGCGCCATGATGCGCTCCACCGCCTCCGTGCAGGTGTGCGTGGACGCCGGCCACGAGGAGCCCGGCCCGCTCGGCCACGGGCGGCGCTGGCACCTCGCCCACCTGCTGGGCGCCGTCCTCGTCGCCGTCTTCGCCAACTCCCCCGGCCGCCGCGACGGCCCCTACCGGGGCTGGCGGTGCGCCCGGCAGGGCATCTGGAGCGACATCGACCCGCGGCGCGCGCTCGCCCCCCCGCCGGCGGCCGAGCCCCGGGCCGGCTGGGTCCGGCACGCGCTGGACACCGAGGTGATGTGCGTGCGCGCGCCCGGTAACGGCCCCTGGACGGTGCCGAGCGGGCTGAGCTTCCGCGACTGGCTGCGCACGGAGCCGCGTACGGGACCGCGTACGGGCGCCGGGCGGCGGCCCACCGCCGAGGACCTGGAGTACCACCTCACCACCCTCTTCCCGCCCGTCCGGCCGCGCGGCCACCTGGAGCTGCGGATGATCGACGCGCAGCCGGGCGAGGACGGCTGGCTGGTCCCGGTCGCGCTCGTGCACGCGCTCTTCGACGACCCCGGGGCGGCCGAGACCGCCTACCGGGCGGTGAAGGCGCTGGCCGACGCGTACGGATCCCAGTGCGCGCCGCGCAACCCCCTGTGGCGGACCGCCGCCCGGTCGGGGCTCGCGGATCCGGAGCTGCGCACGGCCGCCGCCGTGTGCTTCCGGGCGGCGGCCGAGGCGCTGCCCCGGCTCGGGGCGGGCAGCGAGGTCCAGGACGCGGTGGGCGCCTTCGAGGAGCGCTACGTGCGGCGCGGGCGCTGCCCGGCCGACGACGCCGAAGCCGAATCCGGAGCCGAATCCGGGGCCGGCGGCAGAGCCGGAGCCGCGGGCCGGGCCGTCAAGGCCCGCGCCACCGCGACCGCCACCGCCGGACCCGGCGCGGGGGAACACCGGCGCCGGCCCACCGCCGCGAAGGGACCCCGCCCGTGACCTCCGAGACCCGCCCGGGAATCCACCCCGGGATCCACCCCGAGCTGCTGCGCGAGCGCGCCGCGGCCGCCCTCACCGCCGCCCGCGCCCGTACCGCGGTGCTGACCGACGCGGTGAGCGACCAGGACCTGACCGCGCAGCACTCCCCCCTGATGTCCCCGCTGGTCTGGGACCTGGCGCACATCGGGAACCAGGAGGAGCTGTGGCTGCTCGGCCGGGTGGCCGGCCGGGAGTCCATGCACCCGGAGATCAACTCCCTCTACGACGCCTTCGAGCATCCCCGCTCCGAGCGGCCGAAGCTGCCCCTGCTGGGTCCGGAGGCGGCCCGCCGGTACGCGGCCGAGGTGCGCGGCCGCGTCTTCGCCCTGCTGGAGAGCACTCCGCTGGAGGGCACGGCCCTGCTCGACGAGGGCTTCGTGTTCGGGATGATCGCCCAGCACGAACAGCAGCACGACGAGACGATGCTGATCACCCATCAGCTGCGGGCCGGCGCCCCGGTGCTGGCCGCCCCGGACCCGGACCCGCCGCAGGGGCCGCCGCCGCCGGCGGCGGAAGTCCTCGTCCCGGCGGGCCCGTTCACCATGGGCACCTCCACCGAGCCCTGGGCGCTGGACAACGAACGGCCCGCGCACGTGCGGGAGGTGGCGTCCTTCCGGATCGACACGGTCCCGGTGACCAACACCGCCTACCAGGCCTTCATCGCGGACGGCGGCTACCGGGAACGCCGCTGGTGGGCCCCCGAGGGCTGGGAGCAGATCCGGGCGCACGACATCGGGGCCCCGCTGTTCTGGCACCGCGAGGGCGGCCAGTGGCTGCGCCGCCGCTTCGGGGTGACCGAGCCCGTACCCGATGAAGAACCGGTTCTGCACGTCAGCTGGTACGAGGCAGACGCGTACGCCCGCTGGGCGGGCCGACGGCTGCCCACCGAGGCGGAGTGGGAGAAGGCCGCCCGCCACGACCCGGCCTCCGGCCGCTCCCGCCGCTACCCCTGGGGCGACGCCGACCCCACCCCCGCCCACGCCAACCTGGGCCAGCGCCACCTGCGCCCCTCCGCGGCGGGCGGCTACCCGGCCGGGACCTCCCCGCTGGGGGTGCGCCAGCTGATCGGCGACGTGTGGGAGTGGACGTCCTCGGACTTCCTGCCCTACCCGGGCTTCCGCGCCTTCCCCTACCGGGAGTACTCGGAGGTGTTCTTCGGCCCGGCGCACAAGGTGCTGCGCGGCGGCTCCTTCGCCGTGGACCCGGTGGCCTGCCGGGGCACGTTCCGCAACTGGGACCTGCCGGTGCGGCGGCAGATCTTCTCCGGCTTCCGCACCGCGAGGGACGTCTGATGTGCCGTCATCTCGCCTATCTGGGTCCGGCCGTGGCGCTGGAGCGGCTGCTGAGCGAGCCCGAGCACTCCCTGGTCCGCCAGTCCTGGCAGCCGCGCCGCCAGCGGTTCGGCACCGTCAACGCGGACGGCTTCGGCGTCGGCTGGTACGCCGAGGGCGACCCGGCCCCGGCCCGCTACCGGCGCGCCGGGCCGGTCTGGGGCGACCTCACCTTCGCCGACCTCGCCCGCGTGGTGCGCAGCGCCGCGTTCCTGGCGGCCGTGCGCGACGCCACGCTGCCGGGCGCCGACGGGGAGGCCGCCGCGGCGCCCTTCGCCTCGGGGCCGTGGCTGTTCAGCCACAACGGGGCCGTGCGGGACTGGCCCGACGCGGCGGGTCCGCTCGCCGCCGCCCTGCCGCCGCGGGAGCTGCTCCAGCTGGCGGCGCGCACGGATTCGGCGCTGGTCTGGGCGCTGGTGCTGCGCCGGCTGCGGGAGGGCGACGACATGGGCACCGCCCTGGCGGAGCCGGTCCGCGAGCTGTCCGCGGCGGCCCCGGGCTCCCGGCTGAACCTGCTGCTGACCGACGGCGCCACGATCGCGGCGACCGCCTGGGGCGACTCCCTGTGGTACCTGGCCGATCCGGCGGCGGGGCGCGTGGTCGTGGCGTCCGAGCCGCACGACGACGACGCCCGCTGGTGCGAGGTGCCCGACCGGACCCTGCTGACCGCCACCCGCACGCGGGTCGCCCTGACCCCCCTCAAGGAGACCTCCCCGTGAGCGATTTCCAGTTGACCCGGACCCTGGACGAGCACGCCGCCGACAAGGCGCTGCGCGCCGACGTCCAGGGCGGCCTGACCCGCTTCCCGAAGGAGCTGCCGCCGAAGTGGTTCTACGACGCCCGGGGCAGTGAACTCTTCGAGGAGATCACCCGGCTGCCGGAGTACTACCCGACCCGCGCCGAGCGGGAGATCCTGCTGGAGCGGGCCGGGGAGATCGCCGCGGTGAGCGGGGCGCGCACCCTGGTGGAGCTGGGCTCCGGCTCCTCGGAGAAGACCCGGCACCTGATCGAGGCGATGCCGGCGCTGCGGACGTACGTGCCGGTGGACGTCAGCGAGAGCGCCCTCGTCGGGGCGGGCGAGCCGCTGCCGGCGCGGCATCCGGGCCTGCGGGTGCACGCACTGCTGGCCGACTTCACGAAGCCGCTGCACCTGCCGGACTCCGAGGGGCCCCGGCTGGTGGTGTTCCTGGGCGGCACGATCGGCAACCTGCTGCCGCCGGAGCGGGCGGTGTTCCTGGCGTCCGTACGGGCGATGCTGTCGCCCGGGGACGCGCTGCTGCTCGGCACCGACCTGGTGAAGGACGAGGCCGTGCTGGTGGCCGCGTACGACGACGCGCGGGGGGTGACGGCCGAGTTCAACAAGAACGTGCTGGCGGTCATCGACCGCGAGCTGGGCGCGGACTTCCACACCGCCGACTTCGACCACGTGGCGGTGTGGAACCGGGAGCACGAGTGGATCGAGATGCGCCTGCGGGCCCGGCAGGCGGTGACGGTCAAGGTCCGGGCGCTGGACCTGCTGGTTCCGTTCGAGGCGGGCGAGGACATCCTGACGGAGGTCTCCGCGAAGTTCCGTCAGGACGGGGTGCGCAAGGAACTGGCGGAAGCCGGGCTCGAACTGACGCACTGGTGGACGGACGCGGCGGGCCGCTTCGCGCTGTCCCTGTCGGTGGCCGAGGGCTGATCCGGCTCCCCGCCGGGCCGCTGCTGCCCGGGTATGCCGGTCAGCAGCGGCAGTTCCCGCCCGGTGGTGCCGAGTACGGCCTCCCGCGCGGCCGCCGCCAGCACGCGGCGGTCGGCGTGGCGGCCCGGCGGGATGCGCGGCAGCAGCCGCACCTCGGCCCGCACCCCGCGCGCCCGGGCGATCCGCCACAGGGAGGCGGTCAGCGGGTCGTCCCCGACGAAGGCGGGCGCCCCGGCGAGCGATCCGTCCGCCAGCCGGTACGCGATCCGCAGGGGCTGTACGGGTACCCGTGCGTCCAGCGCCGACTGGAACGCGGCCCGCCGGAAGGGCCCCTGGGCGCGCCCGCACCAGGTGGAGCCCTCGGGGAAGACGGTGACCCGGTCCCCGGCCAGCATCGCGCCGGCGAGGGCCGCGACCGTGCGGGGCAGGCACCGGATCCGGTCGCGTTCGATGAACAGGGTGCCCGCCCGGGCGGCGAGCGGGCCGATCACCGGCCAGGCGCCGATCTCGCTCTTGGCCAGCATCCGGCTGGGCAGGACGGCGGCGACGAGCGGGACGTCCAGCCAGGAGATGTGGTTGGCGACGACCAGGCTGCCCCCGGCCGGGCCCGGGGTGCCGTGCACGGTGATCCGTATCCCCATGGACCGGACGAGCGCGGCGGACCAGGCCCGGACCAGGGCGTGCCGGGGCCTGGCTGGCAGCAGCCGGACCGGCGGGGCGGCCGGGACGGCGAGCAGGACCAGGGCGAGGGCGGTGGCGAGCCGCAGCACCGCCCGGACCGCGCCGGCGGGCTTCCCCGGCTGGTGCGCGCAGGCCCCGGGGGTACAGGGCGAGGTGGGCAGCCAGGTGTTCATGCGCCCGGGGCGAGCGAGAGGAAGTGGTTCAGGTAGCGCGGGTTGGTCCGGCGCAGGGAGAGCAGCACGTAGAGGTCGGCGCAGCCGAACTCGGCGTCGAAGGCGGGCTCCCCGCAGACCCAGGCGCCGAGGCGGATGTAGCCGCGCAGCAGGGGCGGCAGCTCCGTGCGGCCGGGGACGGTGATCCCTCCGGGGCTCCAGGGCAGGTGCGGGGTGACGCGGTACTCCTGCGGGGCGAGGTTGCGGGTGAGGACGGTCTCGCGGGTGGCGGCGGCCAGCACCCCGCCGTCGGCCAGCGGTATCGAGCAGCACCCGGCGAGCCAGTTGTGGCCGGTCCGCTCCATGTAGCGGGCCAGGCCGGCCCAGATCAGGGCGATGACGGCGCCGTTGCGGTGGTCGGGGTGGACGCAGGACCGGCCGACCTCGACCAGGTCGGGGCGGATCGGGGCGAGGGCGGAGAGGTCGAACTCGCCCTCGGAGTAGAGGCGGCCGGCGATGGCGGCCCGCTCCGGCGGCAGCAGCCGGTAGGTGCCGACGACCTGGCCGGTCTCCTCGTCGAGGACCAGGAGGTGATCGCAGTACGCGTCGAAGGCGTCGGCGTCCAGGCCGGGCTCGGGGCCGTCGAGGCGGGCGCCGAGCTCTCCGGCGAAGACCTGGTGGCGCAGCCGCTGGGCGGCGCGGACCTCGTCCTCGTCGCGGGCGAGGCGGACGGTGTAGCGGGGGGCGGTGGGCGCCGCGGCGGGAGCCGTGGGGGCGGCGGCCGGGGCTGGGTGTGCGAGGGGGGACGGGGACAGGGGGGCGATGGTCATGGCTGCTCCTGATCCGGGCACGGGGAGCCGGGTCCGCAGGTGGCGGGCCCGGCTCCTCTACTTCTTCCGTGACCGGCTGGATTCGACATGACCGACCGGCGGACCCCGGATGTGCGGAGGCTGAACTCGGCGGTCGGCGCCGCGGCGGGTCCCCTGCCCGCGGGGGTCAGCGGTCGGAGTTGAGGACCCGGCTCATGGTGTCGGAGGCCGCCTTCGCCGCCTGGCGGGGGTCCTGGCCGCTGAGCACGGCCGTCATGTAGGGCTTGATCGGGTTGTCGGCCTCGACCTCGGCCCAGCGCGCGGACTTCGGGGTGGCGCGGCCCTGGGCGGCGCCGGGCGCCATGGCGGCGGCGCCGTCGTTGCCGTCGACCACGCGGGCGAGGGTGGTCTTGTTGGGGACGTAGCTCATGGTGCGGGCGAGTTCGGTCTGCCACTTCTCGCTGACCAGGGCGGTGATCACGTCCACGGCGCGGGCCCGGTGGGCGGTCTTCTCGGGGATGATCAGGTCGGATCCGCCGGTGAAGACGGCGCCTGCCTTGTCGGCGGTCTTGCCGGGGATGGGGAAGAAGCCGAGCTTGCCCTTGAGGGCCGGGTTGGCGGCCTCGATCTGGGCGACCTGGCCGGGGGTGGCGATGATCTGGGCGACCTGCCCGCGGGCGAAGACCTCGGACTGCGGGGGCGTCTCCTCGTCGCCGCCCTTGGGGCCGTCGCCGAGGGACTGGAGCTGCTTGTAGAAGTCCATTCCGGCGAGGGCCTTCTCGTCGTCGAGGGCGCCGACCCACTGGCCGCCGGTCTCGACGGCGAGGTCGCCGCCCTCGTCCCAGACGAACCCGGCGAGGACGTACCAGTTCTGGCCGGGCAGGTAGATGCCCTGCTGGTCGCCCTTGTCGAGCTTCTGGGTGGCGGCGATCCAGTCCTGGCGGCTCCTGGGCGGGGTCTTGATCCCGGCCGCCGCGAACAGGTCCTTGTTGTAGATCACCACCCGGTTGGCGGCGTACCAGGGGACGCCGTACTGGGCGCCGTTGACGCTTCCCGGGTCGGAGAGGCCCTTGAGCCAGTCCTTGCTGCCCCATTCGCGCAGGCCTTCGAGGGTGACCTCGGAGACGCCGCCGGTCTCGACGTACTGGGCGACCTGGGTGTTGCCGACCTCGATGACGTCGGCACGGTCCTTGGACTTGCCGCCGAGGACGGCGTTGACCTTGTCGCCGATCCCCTTCCACTCCTGGATCTTCACTTCCAGGTCGATGCCGGGGTGCTGCTTCTCGAAGTCGGCGGTGAACTTCTTGACGAAGTCCTCGGAGGCGCTGCCCTTCATCAGCCACAGGGTCACCTTGTCGGAGCCTCCGTCGGATCCCGTCGACTGGCCGCAGCCGGTCAGGGCGGTCGCGGCCGCGAGGGCCGTGCACACGGCGAGGAAGCGCATCTTCACGAGGGGTCACCTTCTGGGGATGGATCTCAGATGGCTTGAAATTGGCATAGACCAATGGACGGGTCAACCCCCTTTCGCCCGGGATTGTTCACGCATAGTTCGCGGACCGGGGCTTACTGGGGCACCGTGGAACAAGGCAACAGCGACGACTGGCGGGAGACCCCCATGTCCAACCACACCTACCGGGTGACCGAGATCGTCGGCACCTCCCACGAGGGCATCGATCAGGCCATCCGGAACGGGATCGCCCGCGCGGGGCAGACCCTGCGCAACCTGGACTGGTTCGAGGTCACGCAGATGCGCGGACACATCGAGAACGGGCAGGTCGCGCACTACCAGGTCGGACTGAAGGTGGGCTTCCGCCTCGACGGCGAGGACTGAGGAACGGCAAGCACGACGGCGGGCGGACGGGCGCGAGCGGGCACGCGGGGCCGGCGGGCCGTCAGGTGCGGCCCTCGCCCTCCTGCGCCTGCTTGAGCTCCGGCGCGTCCGCCGCCCAGTCCGCCAGCCGCACCCGGAACCCGGCCGCACGCGCGGCCTCGCAGACGAGTTCGTCGTCGTCGACCAGCACCCGCACCTCGCGCCCCCGGGCGATGCGCCGGAGCACCTCCAGCTTCGTCAGCCGGGCCGGCCGCCGGTCCTGGTCGCCGCGCATCCACACCCGGCCCTCCGGCAGCCCGTGCCGGGCCAGCCAGTCCTCGGTGTCGGCGCGGCACCGCTCGGGCCGCCCGGTCAGGTACGCCACCTCGCAGTCGGCCGCACTCTCCACCGCCAGCGCCACGCCCCGGGCCAGCGGCGGATCGGCCGGCGCCGCGCCGAAGAACCCCGCCCAGTCGCGGGGGCGGCCCTCCAGGAAGTGCTGGCGGTGACCGGTGTCCGCAAGGGTGTTGTCGATGTCGAAGACGGCCAGCGGAGGGCGGGACGGGGTCTGTGTCATGCCCGCAGCCTAGGCGTCCGGTACGACAACCGGACGGCACACCCCCCGGGCCGGGGAATCACCGCCGCCGCCGCGCGTTGAGACGGGTGTGATCCGAAAAGTCTCGATCCTCGACCGGTCCCGCACCCGCGAGGGGCACCCCGCCCCCGAGGCCCTGCGCGACACCGTGGAACTGGCCCGCGCGGCGGACGGGCTGGGCTACCACCGCTTCTGGGTGTCGGAGCACCACAGCGTGCCCGGCGTCGCCGGCTCCGCGCCCACCGTGCTCGCCGCCGCCGTGGCCGCCGCCACCCGGCGGATCCGGGTCGGCACCGGCGGCGTGATGCTGCCCAACCACCAACCCCTCGTCGTCGCGGAGCAGTTCGGCGTCCTGGAGGCCCTCTTCCCCGGCCGGATCGACATGGGCCTCGGCCGTTCCGTCGGCTTCACCGGCGGCATCCGCCGCGCCCTGGGCCGGGACACCGCCGACGCCGACCGATTCGAGGAGCAGCTGGCCGAGCTGCTCGGCTGGATCGACGGCACCCAGCGCGCCCACCCCGAGGTGCACGCCCGGCCCGCCGAGGGGCTGCGGATCCCGCCGTTCGTCCTGGCCACCGGCGAGGGCGCGGGGATCGCCGCCCGGGCCGGGCTCCCGGTGGTGGTCGGCGACCTGCGGGGCCGCACCAGGGTGGCGGAGGCGGTGCGCCGGTACCGCGAGGAGTTCCGGCCGTCCCCGTGGGCGGCGCAGCCGTACGTGGTGGTGTCCGGGACGGTCGCGGTCGCCGCCACCGAGGAGGCCGCCCGGCGGATCCTGCTCCCCGAGGCCTGGGCGCTGGCCCGCTCCCGGACCCGGGGCAGCTTCCCGCCCCTGCTCCCGGCGGAGGAGGTCGCGGCGCTGGAGATGACCACGAAGGAGCGGGAGCTGTACGAGGGCGCCCTGTCCGGGCACATCGCCGGCACGGAGGAGCAGGTGGCCGCCGCCCTGGCCGGGGCCGCCGAGGCCACCGGGGCGGACGAGCTGCTGGTCACCACCTCCACGTACGACCGCACGGCCCTGCTGGACTCCTTCACCCGGCTGGCCCGGATCACCGGGCTGAGCCGGGGCGAGCCCCGGGGCCCGGGGCTCTAAACTGGGGCGAATGCACCACTCCCCCGACACCCCCGCCGAGCCCGGCCGGCCGGACGCCCCCGATCCCTGCGTACGGGTACGCGGTGCCCGGGAGCACAACCTGCGCGGGGTCAACGTGGACATCCCGCGCGACACCCTGACCGTCTTCACCGGGGTCTCCGGCTCCGGGAAGAGCTCCCTGGCCTTCGGCACCCTCTACGCCGAGGCGCAGCGCCGGTACTTCGAGTCCGTGGCCCCCTACGCGCGCCGGCTGATCCACCAGATCGGCGCCCCGAAGGTGGACTCGGTGACCGGGCTGCCGCCCGCGGTCTCCCTGGAGCAGCGCCGGTCCGCCCCGGGGTCGCGGTCCTCGGTGGGGACGGTGACGATGCTCTCCAACTCCCTGCGGATGCTGTACTCGCGGGCCGGCACCTATCCGCCGGGCGCGGAGCGGCTCGACTCGGACGCCTTCTCCCCCAACACGGCCGCGGGCGCCTGCCCGTCCTGCCACGGACTGGGCCGGATCCACCGCACCAGCGAGGAACTCCTCGTCCCGGACCCGGGCCTGTCGATCCGTCAAGGAGCCATCGCGGCCTGGCCGGGCGCCTGGCAGGGCAAGAACCTGCGCGACATCCTCGACGTGCTCGGCCACGACGTGGACCGGCCCTGGCGGGAGCTGCCGGCCGAGGACCGCGAGTGGATCCTGTTCACCGAGGAGCAGCCGGTGGTCACCGTGCACCCGGTGCGGGAGGCCGACCGGATCCAACGGCCCTACCAGGGCACGTACACGAGCGCCCACCGCTACGTGATGCGGACGTTCTCCGACACCAGGAGCGCCACGCTGCGGGCGCGCGCGGAGAAGTTCCTCACCGATGCCCCGTGCCCCGTGTGCGAGGGGCGCAGGCTGCGGCCGGAGGCGCTGGCGGTGACCTTCGCGGGCCGCACGATCGCGGAGCTGGCGGCCCTGGCGCTGGGCGACCTGGACGGCGTACTGGCCGCCGCGCCGGCGGCGGACGGGGCGGCGCGGGTGCTGGCCGGGGACCTGCGGGCGCGGATCGCTCCGGTGGCGGAGCTCGGGCTCGGCTACCTGAGCCTGGACCGGACCGCGCCGAGCCTGTCGGCGGGCGAGCTCCAGCGGCTGCGGCTGGCCACCCAGCTGCGGTCGGGGCTGTTCGGGGTGGTGTACGTACTGGACGAACCGTCGGCGGGGCTGCATCCGGCGGACACCGAGGCGCTGCTCGGCGTGCTGGAACGGTTGAAGCGGGCCGGGAACACCGTCTTCGTCGTGGAGCACCACCTGGACGTGGTGCGCCGCGCCGACTGGGTGGTGGACGTGGGGCCGCTGGCCGGGGAGCACGGCGGGCGGGTGCTGTACAGCGGGCCTCCGGCGGAGCTGGCGGCCGTCGCGGAGTCGGCGACGGCGCGGCACCTGTTCGCGCCGCCGGCGTCCGGCGGCGGGAGGACCCCGCGCGCGGCCTCCGGCGGGATCCGGCTGTCGGGCGTGGAGCGGCACAACCTGCGGGGTGTGGACGTGGAGTTCCCGCTCGGGGTGTTCACGGCGGTGACGGGGGTGTCCGGTTCGGGGAAGTCCACGCTGGTGGGGCAGGTGCTGGCGGGCGAGGTCGCGGGACGGCTGGCCGAACCGGGCTTTCCGGTGCGGCGGTTGGTGGAGGTGGACCAGAAGCCGATCGGGCGGACCCCGCGCTCGAACCTGGCCACGTACACGGGCCTGTTCGACGTGGTGCGCAAGCTGTTCACGGCGGCCCCCGAGGCGCGGGCGCGCGGCTGGAAGGCGGGCCGGTTCTCCTTCAACGTGCCGGGCGGGCGCTGCGAGACCTGCCAGGGCGAGGGCTTCGTCTCGGTGGAGCTGCTGTTCCTGCCCAGTACGTACGCCCCGTGCCCGGATTGCGCGGGGGCCCGGTACAACGCCGAGACGCTGGAGGTGCGTTACGCGGGGCTGACCATCGCGGAGGTGCTGGGCCTGACCGTGGAGGCGGCGGCCGGGTTCTTCGCGGAGGTCCCGGCGGCGGCGCGCAGCCTGCGGGCGCTGGAGGAGATCGGGCTGGGCTACCTGCGGCTGGGGCAGCCCGCGACGGAGCTGTCGGGCGGCGAGGCGCAGCGCATCAAGCTGGCGACGGAGCTGCAGCGGCTGCGCCGCGACCACACCCTGTACCTGCTGGACGAGCCGACGACGGGGCTGCACCCGGCCGATGTGCGGGTGCTGCTGCGGCAGTTGCACGGGCTGGTGGACGCGGGGCACTCGGTGGTGGTCGTGGAGCACGACATGGAGGTGGTGGCGGGCGCGGACTGGGTCGTGGACCTGGGTCCGGGCGGCGGGACGGAAGGCGGCCGGATCACGGCCGCGGGCCCGCCGTCGGCGGTGGCCGCGTCCCCGGACTCCCGTACGGCCCCCTACCTGGCGCGGGCTCTGGGGCTGTAGCCGCCGCCCCGGCGGCTCAGGCGTCGCCGGGCAGCAGTTCCTGCGGGAGTTCGCGGAAGGCCCACTGGCCGCGCGTACGGGTGAGCGTCCAGACGAGGTCGTAGCGGTCGGGCCAGGCGGCGGGGACGCCGATGACGTGGTGCGCGCCGAGGGCGTGGACCAGGCGGGGGATCCCGGCGGCCTCCCAGCAGACGAGTACGGGCGTCCGGGCCTCCAGTACGGCCCGGGCCAGGCCTGCTTCGGCACCGAGCGCGAACTGCGAGCGTACGGGGACCCGCAGGGCGGCGGCCAGGGGCGCCAGGGTCTGCCTGGACCGGGCGGGGGCGGATCGCGGCCCGCCGGTCGCGAACAGCGCGGCGGGCCGGGGCAGCCGGGCGCTGTGGGCCGGGCCGAAGAGCCGGGGCAGCTCGTCCGCGCGGCGGCGGCCCCGGCCGGCGAGGAAGCCGGGGTCCTCGTTGCCCTCGTCGTCCTCGCCGGTGGCTCCGGCGAAGGGCTTCTCCGCGTGCCGGATCACCATGACGAGGGCGTCCTTGTCGGCGGGCCGGCCTGGGGCGGGGGTGGGCGTCCTCCTGCGGGTGGCGGTGTCCTCGGCCGTGCAGCCGGCCGCGGCCAGGCAGGCGAGGGCGGCGGCCAGCGCGGTGCGGCGGCGCGGTCCGGACCCGGCGGGGGCGTGGGGCATGGGGTCCACTGAACCCCACGCACCGGATGGGGCCGGGGCGCGGCGCGGCGTACGGCCCGTACGAGCGCCCGGTCGGCGGATCGGGTCAGCCGATCGGCCCAGGGCGGCCCGTACGGGGGTGCGGGGGTGCAGGGGGGTGTTCGCGGGTCAGGCCTTGCGCAGGGCTCGGAGCCACTCCTTGTTCATCGCGGCGATCGACGGGAGCGGGATGCCCTTGGGGCAGGCGGTGGCGCATTCGCCGGTCAGGGTGCAGCCGCCGAAGCCCTCGTCGTCCATCCGCGCCACCATGTCCAGCACCCGTGTCTCGCGCTCGGGCGAGCCCTGCGGGAGCACGTTCAGGTGGTTGATCTTGGCGGAGGTGAACAGCATCGCGGAGCCGTTGGGGCAGGCCGCGACGCAGGCGCCGCAGCCGATGCACTCGGCGTGTTCGAAGGCGGAGTCGGCGGCCGGCTTGGGCACGGCGGTAGCGTGCGCCTCGGGGGCGGAGCCGGTCGGGGCGGTGATGTAGCCGCCGGCCTGGATGATCCGGTCGAAGGCGCTGCGGTCCACGACGAGGTCCTTGACCACGGGGAAGGCCGAGGCCCGCCACGGTTCGACGTCGATGGTGTCGCCGTCGGCGAAGGAGCGCATGTGGAGCTGGCAGGTGGTGGTGCGTTCGGGGCCGTGGGCGTCGCCGTTGATGACGAGGCTGCACGCGCCGCAGATGCCCTCGCGGCAGTCGTGGTCGAAGGCGACCGGGTCCTCGCCGCGCAGGATGAGGTCCTCGTTGAGGGTGTCGAGCATCTCCAGGAAGGACATGTCCTTCGATATGCCGTCGACCTCGTAGGAGGCCATGGCGCCGGGGGCGTCGGGGTTCTGCTGGCGCCAGACGCGCAGGGTGAGCTTCATGCGTAGCTCCGCTGGGTGGGGTGGACGTACTCGAAGACGAGGTCTTCCTTGTGCAGGACGGGGGCGGTGCCGGTGCCCTGGTACTCCCAGGCGGCGGCGTAGCCGAACTCCTCGTCGCGGCGGGCGGCTTCGCCGTCCGGGGTCTGGGACTCCTCGCGGAAGTGGCCGCCGCAGGACTCGGCGCGGTGGAGGGCGTCGAGGCACATCAGCTCGGCGAGCTCCAGGTAGTCGACGATGCGGTTGGCCTTCTCCAGCGACTGGTTGAACTCCTCCCCGCTGCCGGGGACCTTGATGCGGCGCCAGAACTCCTCGCGGATCTCGGGGATCCGGGCGAGTGCCTTGCGCAGGCCCTCCTCGGTGCGGGACATGCCGCAGTACTCCCACATGAGTTCGCCGATCTCGCGGTGGAAGGAGTCGGGCGTGCGGTCGCCGTCGACGGCGAGCAGCTTGGCGAGGCAGTCGCGGGTCTCGCGGACCGCGGCGGCCGCCTCCGGGTGGCTGTCGTCGACCGGTTCCGGGTGGGGGTGGCGGGCGAGGTAGTCGTTGATGGTGGAGGGGAGCACGAAGTAGCCGTCGCCGAGGCCCTGCATCAGGGCGGAGGCGCCGAGGCGGTTGGCGCCGTGGTCGGAGAAGTTGGCCTCGCCGATCGCGAACAGGCCGGGGACGGTGGTCTGGAGGTCGTAGTCGACCCACAGTCCGCCCATCGTGTAGTGGACGGCCGGGTAGATCCGCATCGGGACCTCGTACGGGTCCTCCGCGGTGATCCGCGCGTACATCTCGAAGAGGTTGCCGTACTTCTCGGCGACCTTGTCGCGGCCCATGCGGCGGATGGCGTCGGCGAAGTCGAGGTAGACGCCCTGGCCGCCGGGGCCGACGCCGCGGCCCTCGTCGCAGACGTTCTTCGCGGCGCGGGAGGCGATGTCGCGGGGGACGAGGTTGCCGAAGGAGGGGTAGATCCGCTCCAGGTAGTAGTCCCGCTCGGCTTCGGGGATCTCGGCGGCGGGGCGGGTGTCGCCCTTGGCCTTCGGGACCCAGATGCGGCCGTCGTTGCGCAGGGACTCGCTCATCAGGGTGAGCTTGGACTGGTGGTCGCCGGTGCGCGGGATGCAGGTGGGGTGGATCTGGGTGAAGCAGGGGTTGGCGAAGTACGCGCCGCGCCGGTGCGCCCGCCACACGGCGGTCGCGTTGGAGTTCATGGCGTTGGTGGAGAGGTAGAAGACGTTGCCGTAGCCGCCGCTGGCCAGGACCACGGCGTCGGCGTAGTACGTGTCGATGCTGCCGGTGACCAGGTCGCGGGCGACGATGCCGCGGGCCACCCCGTCGACGGTGATCAGGTCGAGCATCTCGGTGCGGGCGTGCAGCTCGACGTTGCCGGCGGCGATCTGCCGGGACAGCGCCTGGTAGGCGCCGAGCAGCAGCTGCTGGCCGGTCTGGCCGCGGGCGTAGAAGGTGCGGGAGACCTGGACGCCGCCGAAGGAGCGGGTGTCGAGGAGGCCGCCGTACTCGCGGGCGAAGGGGACGCCCTGGGCCACGCACTGGTCGATGATCTCCACGGAGATCTGGGCGAGGCGGTGGACGTTGGACTCGCGGGCGCGGAAGTCGCCGCCCTTGACGGTGTCGTAGAAGAGCCGGTGTACGGAGTCCCCGTCGTTGCGGTAGTTCTTGGCGGCGTTGATGCCGCCCTGGGCGGCGATGGAGTGGGCGCGGCGCGGGGAGTCGCTGAAGCAGAACTGGACCACGTGGTAGCCCTGCTCGGCGAGGGTCGCGCCGGCGGCACCGCCCGCCAGGCCGGTGCCGACGACGATCACGGTGTGCTTGCGGCGGTTGGCCGGGTTGACCAGCTTCGCCTCGAAGCGGCGGCGGTCCCAGCGTTCGGCGATGGGGCCGTCGGGGGCCTTGGTGTCGGCGATGGGGTCGCCTGTGGTGTAGGCGGCGTACTCGGTGCTCATGGTCAGCTCACGACTCCGGTCATGACGGCGACGGGGACGGACACGAAGCCCGCGAAGAGGGCGAGGGCCAGCCCGTTGGCCAGGGACTTCAGGGCACGGTCGCGCCGGGCGTTGCCCGCGCCGAGGGTCTGGGCGGCGCTCCAGAATCCGTGCCGGACGTGCAGTCCGAGGGCTGCCATGGCCACGATGTAGATCGTGTTGCCGTACCAGGTGGAGAAGGTCGAGAGGACGTTCTCGTAGGGGTGGCCGGCCCAGGCCCGCTCGTTGACGGTGAGGGTGGTCAGGTCGAGGAGGTGCCAGACGATGAAGAGGCCGAGGATGACGCCGCCCCAGCGCATGGTGCGGGTGGCGTAGCTCGCGCGGCGGCGCTTGCGGGCGTACTTGACCGGTCGGGCCCTGATGTCGCGGCGGCTGAGCTGGTAGGCGCAGACGGCGTGGGCGACGACGGCGGCGACCAGGACGACGCGGACGATCCACAGGGCCCACTCGTGGTGCAGGAAGGGGGCACCGAGGGTGCGCAGCCAGTGGGCGTAGCCGTTGAACTCGTCCGCCCCGAAGAAGATCTTCAGGTTGCCGAGCATGTGCACGACGAGGTAGCCGAGCATCACCAGGCCTGATGCGGCCATCACGGACTTCTTGCCGACGGTGGAGTCCCAGAGCGTGCGCGTGGTGGACGGCCGTCGATCCGTCCGCGTTGCCAGAGCCATGCCGTCGACGGTAAGGACCAAGGTCCCGAGAGGTCCAAGACATGGTGGAGCTGATCGCGATAGTCAGCGCCTATGGATGGCGGTAGCCTGGAGGCATGCAGTTCCAGCAGCTGGTCTATTTCGTGGCCGTCGCCGAGACCCGGCACTTCACGCGCGCCGCCGAGCGGGAGCACGTGGCACAGCCTTCGCTGTCCCAGCAGATCAAGGCGCTCGAACGGGAGCTGGGCGCCGAACTGTTCAGCCGGGCGCGGGGGAACATCGCGCTGACGGACGCGGGCGAGGCGCTGCTGCCGCTGGCGCGGCGGATCCTCGCGGACGCGGACACGGCGCGGCTGGAGGTGCAGGAGCTGGCACAGCTGCGGCGCGGCCGGGTGCGTCTGGGGGCGACCCCGAGCGTGTGCACCGGCCTGCTGCCGGGGGTGCTGCGGGCCTTCCACACGGCGCACCCGGGTATCGAGCTGCTGATCGAGGAGAGCGGGTCGCTGGACCTCGTACGGGAACTCGCGCGCGGGGTGCTGGACCTGGCCCTGATCGCGCTGCCGCTGCCCCCGTCGGCCCCCTCCCTGACCACGGTGGAGCTGCTGACGGAGGACCTGGTGGTGGTCTCGTCCGCGGACCTCCCGCCCCCGGCGGGCGGCGGGGAGCCGGCCATCGCCGATCTGCGCGGGGAGCCGATGGTGATGTTCCGCCACGGCTACGACCTGCGGGACCTGACGGTTGCGGCGTGCCGGGCCGCCGGGTTCGAACCGGTGTTCACGGTGGAGGGCGGGGAGATGGACGCGGTCCTAGGCTTCGTCCGGGCCGGGCTGGGCATCGCGGTGGTCCCGGCCATGGTCGTGGACCACGCCGGACCGGGCCTGCGCGCCACCCGCCTCGCGGGCTCCCCGCTGCGCCGCACCATCGCCCTGGCCCACCGCACGGACGTGGCGCCCCCGCGGGCGGCGCGCGAACTGAAGCGCATGCTGGTCGGCGACTGAGCGACCCGGCGGGGCGGGGGCCGGGAGCGGACCGGGGCCGGACCGGGGCCGGGAGCGGACCGGGGCCGGGGCCGGGAGCGGACCGGGGCCGGGGCCGGGAGCGGACCGGGGCCGGGGCCGGGAGCCCGGCCCGTCTCGCGGCTCTTGCATGATGGCCGGCATGAACACGGAAACTGCCGATCCCGCGGAGCTCGCCGCCCTCCGGGAGATCTTCCTTTCCCGTCCCGGAGCCGCGGCGCCGGCCGGCTGGGAGGCGGTGCGGTCCTTCGAGGCGGAGCACGGCATCGTGCTGCCGGAGCCCTACCGCACGTTCGTGGCGGAGATCTGCGACGGGCTGCGCGCCGGACCGCCGTACTACGGCCTGCTGCCGCTCGCCCAGACGCCCCCGGACTGGGGCTCCGGCCGCCCCGAACGCCTGCTCGCCGAACCCTTCCCGCTCACGGCGGCATGGCTGTGGGAGGCGGAGGACGACGAGGCCGAAATGTCGGAGGAGGAGTTCGAGGCCCTGACGGACCCGGTCTTCGACCACGGCTCGTTGCTGCTGGGCACCGACGGCTGCGGCATGTACTGGCACCTGGTCGTCACCGGCCCGCAGCGCGGCCACGTCTGGCAGATCGCGGGCGAGGGCGCCATGCCCTTCGGCCCGGACTCCCCCGACGCCGTGCTGCCCGGCACCCCCGGCTTCACGGGCTGGGCGGCCCACTGGGCGGCGGGCCGCTCCTGGTTCCCGGACGCCTGACGCCCTGACCGTGAACGTTCGCCGGGTTGGTGATCACGGCGCTGCCCGTCCTGGATAGGGTCGGTCCCATGACTGCTTATCTGATCGCCGATGTGCAACTGACCGGTGACCCCGAGGAACTGGCCGAGTACCGCTCCCAGGTCGCCGCGACGTTGGAGCCCTACGGTGGCAGGTACCTCGCCCGGGGCGGCGACGTCGAGGTCGTGGAGGGCGGCTGGGAGCCCGGGCAGATCGTGCTCGTGGAGTTCCCGGACGTGGCTGCCGCGCGGGCGTGGAACGATTCGCCGGAGTACCGGGCGATCGCTCCGCTGCGCATCCGCAACACCGACAGCAAGCGGCTGATCGTCCAGGGGCTGTAAGCGCGTCGCGGGGCGGTGTGGTCGCGGCGGCTGAAGCCCCATGGGGTTGAGCCCGGCATCACGCTCCGGGCCGGGCCGTCCGCTTCCCCGTCCGGCCGACCTCGTCGAACCGGTGGGATCACGTCCCGTGCGGTGTCCTCGTCGGCCTGCACCGGGCCGGATCACCCCGGCGGGGGCCGGTCCCGGCGGCCCGGCCGCCGCGCGTCGGCGCAGGAGTCGTTTGTCGGGTTTGCCGCGGCCGGTCAGGGGGATCTCCCGTTCCCAGAACACGGCGGTCGGGCGGTGGGCCGGGGCCAGGTCCCGCTCCACGAGGTCGCAGGCCGCGGCGGCAGCCGTGCCGATGCCAGCAGCTCGGGGCGGCCGGCCACCGCCGCGTCGTGGTCGTCGGGGGTGAGCCGGCAGATCACCGCGGCCTCGTTCATCCCGTAGCCCTGCCGCCACCGCACGCCCCACCGGGTCACGGCCTCGCGCAGGCGCCCGGGGAGGACGGGCGAGGCGCCGTACGAGACGGCCTCCAGGCCCGGGATCCCCGCGGCGGTCGGCGGGTCGTCCAGCAGCCGGTAGAGCATCGGGGCGTCAGGTACGTGGACACCCGGCCCAGGCGGCGGCAGGCGGCGGCCGCCGCCGCGAGCAGTGCGTGGAGGCCGAGCCGGGGCGCGCCGGTGTCCGGCAGCGGGACGTCGTGCACCACCGGGCCGGGGCGGCAGTCCCGCAGGATGAACTCCACGCCGTGCACGGCCGGACCGCGCACGACCTGGGTCAGCCGCGCGCCCAGCACGTGCGCGGCGAGCCGCACCAGCAGCGCTTGTGGCGGGTTGCCGCCCGTCACGCAGGCCGGGCCCGTGCCCCGCGGGACGCCGGCGTCGTGCAGTGCTCCGGCCAGCCGGTACACAGCGTCCAGTACCTCGCGGAACCGCAGGACCTCGGCGCCGGCGCCGATGGCGGGCCGTTCGCCGTGGCGCTCCAACGCCCCGACCGGTTCGGTGACATACCTGGCGACCATGCACTCACCTGCCTCCGCGACCCGGCTTCCCGACGGTTCCGTCCGCCGGTGTCAGGAGGGTATGAGCGGCCCGAGGGTCCGGTCGAGGCCGTCGGCCAGCATGGCGAAGGCCCCGTCGGCTTCGGCGACGGCGGCGGGGTAGGCCGCGTCGGCGCTCTGGCCGGCGGAGATCCGGCGCCAGTTGTCCCGGCCCAGCTCGTGGCGGACGGTCACCAGGTGCAGCGCCGCGAGCCGCGCGGTGAACGGCGGGACCTCCTCCGTCTCCAGGACGGCAGCGAGCGCTTCCACCTCGCCGGCCGTGTAGTGGGCGATCCGCGCCTGCAGGCCGGCGGTGGAGTAGAGCAGCTCCTGGAAGGCGAGCACGTCCGGGTGGTCGCAGAGCCCGGTGATGGGGTCCCGCTCGGCGAGGGCCGCCAGGAAGTGCTCGTGGACCGCCCGCACCGGGGTCAGGCCCTGCGGCCGGTCGCGGACGATCCGGGCCGCCTCGTCCTGGTGGTCGGCGAACCGGTCGAGGACCAGGTCCTCCTTGCTCGGGAAGTACCGGAACAGGGTGGGCTTGGACACCTCGGCCGCGGCGGCGACGTCGGCCACCGACACGGCGTCGAAGCCGCGTTCCAGGAAGAGTTCGAGCGCGGTGGCGGCCAACTGCTGCCGCGTACGCGCCTTCTTGCTCTCGCGCAGTCCCGTGCGCGAACCCGTGGTGTTCTCCATGCCCCCACCGTACCACGAAAACAATGACCAGGTTAATTTCGTAACCGGATTGCTTTTTTGCCCGGGTCGCGCTTTCCTTGGTTCATCGAGCGATTCGGCACCGACGAGAGGACACTCCGATGAGCGACGTACTGATCGTGGGCTCCGGACCCACGGGACTCACCCTGGCCTGCGACCTCGCCCGCCGCGGCATCCCGGTCCGGGTGCTCGACCAGCGGCCCGGTCCGCACCGCGAGTCCCGCGGCAAGAGCCTCAACCGGGACGGCCTCGACGCGATGGCGGACCTCGGCGTGCTCGGGCGGATCTCCGAGGTGGGCCGGGAGCTGGTGCTGCGCAAGTACTTCGACGGCACGCACGTCAACGACACGCGGCCGGCGGACCTCCTGTTCATGGGGCAGTGGCAGATCGAGGAGGTCCTCCGCGAACACCTCGCCTCCCTCGGGGTCCGCGTGGAGCACGGGGCCAGGGTCACCGGGATCGAACAGGACCCCGAGGGGGTGACCGCGCGGCTGGCGGACGGCGGCGCGGTCCGCGCCGGGTACCTCGCCGGCTGCGACGGCGGCCGGAGCACGACCCGGGGGCTGCTCGGCATCGCCTTCGAGGGGACCACGGAGGAGACCGAGACGATGGTGCTGGGCGACGTGACGGCCCCGGCCCTGAGCCGGGACGTCTGGCACCAGTGGTTCACCTCGGACGGCGGGGCCATGATGCTCTGTCCGATACCCGGGACGCCGGTGTTCCAGCTCCAGGCCTCACCCGAGCGGGACGCCGGCGGCGACCCGGTGCCGCCCTCGCCGGAGGGCTTCCAGCGGCTCTTCGACCGGCACGCCCGGATGGAGGGGATACGGCTCACCGGGGCGGACTGGCTCTCCACCTGGCGGGTCAACGTCCGCATGGCCGCCCGCATGCGCGAGGGCCGCGCCTTCCTCGCCGGGGACGCGGCCCACGTCCACTCGGTGGCCGGCGGGCTCGGGATGAACACCGGGATCCAGGACGCGATGGCCCTCGGCCGGACCCTGGGCGCGGCCCTGACCGGGGAGGCCGGTGCGCAGGTCCTCGACGTCTACGAGGCCGAGCGGCTGCCGGCGGCCGCGCGGGTACTGGCCGACACCACCGAGCGGCACCGGCGGGTCCTGGCCGCGGTGCGCGAGCCCGGCCGGGGGACGGAGGCCGGCCTGGGGCTGACCCCGCCCGGACCCGGCCCCGGCCGGGGGCCGGCTCAGGGGGTGGGGACCGCGTCCGAGAGGGAGAGGGCGTGGATCCGGTCCGGGGCGCCGGGGCGGGCGTAGTACCAGCCCTGGGCGGTGTCGCAGCCGAGGGCGCGGAGCTGGGCCGCCTGGGCGCCGGTCTCCACCCCTTCCACGGTCACCGCCAGTTCCAGGCTGTGGGCCAGCGAGACGATGCCCTCCACGATCTTGACGTCGACGGGGTCGGCCGGCTGCTGCTGCATCCCCTGGGTGAAGGAGCGGTCCAGCTTCAGGACGCTGACCGGGAGGCGGCGCAGGTTGGCCAGGTTCGAGTAGCCGGTGCCGAAGTCGTCGAGGGCGATGTCCACGCCGAGCGCGGCGAGCCGGCGCAGCGGTTCGAGGAGCTCGTCGTCGGCCCCGATCAGGGCCGACTCGGTGACCTCCAGGCACAGGGCGCCCGGGGCGAGCCCGGAGGCCTCCAGCACCCGGACGGTGTCGGCGACCAGGCCGGGGTGGTGGAGCTGGGTCGGGGAGAGGTTGACGTTGACGCGCAGGGCGGCCCCGCCGTGCTGGCGCTGCCAGTTGCGGGCCTGGCGGACGGACTCCTCCAGCACCCAGCGCCCGAGCGGCACGATCAGCCCGGTCCGCTCGGCGAGCGGGATGAACCGGTCCGGGCCGAGCACCCCGTACTGGGGGTGCGACCAGCGCACCAGCGCCTCCGCGCCGTGCACGCTGCCGTCGTGCATGTGCACCAGGGGCTGGTACTCGATGAAGAACTCGCCGCGTTCCAGCGCCGCCGGCAGGGCGTTGGTCAGGCCGTGGCGGGTGATGGCGCGGGCGTCGGCCTCCGCGTCGGCGAACTCGAAGCGGTTGCCTCCCGCCGCCTTGGCCCGGTACATGGTGATGTCGGCGCTGCGCAGCACCTCCGCGGGGGTGCGCTCCCCCGCGCGGCCCTGGACGATGCCGATGCTGCCGCGCACCGACAGCTCCCGGCCCTCCAGCCGGATGGGGGTGGAGAGCGCGGACAGGATGCGCACCGCGAGGTCGGTCACCTTCTCGCCGGGGTCTTCGCCGGTGCCGGCGGCGGGGCCGGTGGTGAGGGCCACGAACTCGTCGCCGCCGAGCCGGGCCACGACCTCGCCCGGTCCGGTGGCGCAGCTCTGCAGCCGGTCGGCGACCTCGACGAGGAGCCGGTCCCCCGCGGAGTGGCCGAGGCTGTCGTTGACCGTCTTGAAGCCGTCCAGGTCGAGGTAGCACAGGCCGAAGCGGCTGCCGGGGGCGCCGCCCAGGGCCTTCTCCAGCCGCTCGAAGAACAGGGTGCGGTTGGGCAGCCCGGTCAGCGCGTCGTGGGTGGCCTCGTAGCGCAGCCTGAGGTTGAGCAGCCGGCGTTCGGTGGTGTCCTCCATCAGGGCCAGCTGGTACTGGGGCACTCCGTCGGCGTCGCGCAGCAGGGACACCGTCAGGTTGGTCCACAGCACGGTGCCGTCGTGGCGGTAGTAGGGCTTCTCGACGCGGTAGTGCTCGCGTTCGCCGCGCACGAGCTCCCCGTACATCCGCCAGACGTGCGGGGTGTCGTCGGGGTGGCCCCATTCGCTGACGTTGCGGCTGCGGACGTGGCCTTCCAGGCCGCCGAACATCTTCAGCAGGGTGTCGTTGACCTCCAGGACGTTGCCGTCGAGGTCGGCGATGCCGATGCCGACGGCCGCGCCCTCGAAGACCGCCCGGAAGCGCTCCTCGCTGGCGTGCAGGGCCTGCTGGGCGTCGGTCCGGGCGGTGAGCGCGGAGCGGGCGATGGCCTCCTGCTCCCGCAGGGTGCGTTCGCGCAGCGCGCGGGCGAAGCCGGCGGCTATGCCGTGCTGGAGCCGGGCGCAGCGGGAGCGGTACTCCTCCCTGCCCTCGGTCCCGGCGCCGTCGGGCCCGCAGTAGAGCACGAGGTAGGACTCGACCACGCCGAGGGTGCCGGCGAGCGCCTCGGGATCGGTGCAGTGCACGGCGACGAGCTCGGCGCCCACGCCCTGGGCGACGCCCGCGTCGAAGGGGCGGGCGTGCAGGGCCTCGGTCAGGGTCCGGGTGAGGGGGACGAGGTGCCGCTCGAACTCGGGGCGGGTCAGGGAGGTGGCCGTGACGGGGAAGATCGCCCGGCCCCAGATGGTGGCGAAGCGGGCGATCCGGTCCTCCAGCCCGCTGCGCAGTTCACGCACCGGCGCCCGGCCCTGGTGCGGGCCGGGCTGCGGGGCGGGTTCCGGCTCGGCCTGCGGGGGCACCTGGCGCCCGGTGGTCCCCGCCCCGGCGGGGGCGGGGGCGGAGCCGGGACCGGGGGTGCCGGGGGCGGGCGTCGCGGAGGCGGGGCCGGCCGGGCGCGGTCCGGCGGGCGGCGGCGTCGGGGCGGGGAGTCTCACGCCTTGCGTCCCACGCCGCCGTAGCCCGAGAAGGCGTACGGGTCCTCCGGCTCCTCGCCGTCCGCGAGGGGCCCGGTGTTCTCGGGGCGCCAGTCGGGCATGGACACCAGGCCCGGCTCCAGCAGCTCGAACCCGTCGAAGAAGCCGGTGATCTGCTCGTGGCTGCGCATGACGAGCGGGTTGCGGATGTCGCGGTAGACGCCGACGGCCCCGCCCGCGACCTCCTCGGTGAGCGGGATGCCCTCGTAGGAGGCGTGGGTGAGGACCAGCATGCTGCCCGGGGCCAGCGCGTCGCGCAGCTCGGCGACGGCCTCGTACGGCCGGTCGGTGTCCTCCAGGAAGTGCAGTACGGCGACGAGCAGCAGCGCGACGGGCCGTTCCAGGTCCAGCAGCCGGCCGACCTCGGCGGAGCCGAGGATGTCCTTCGGCTTGCGCAGGTCCGCGGGGACGATGCCGGTGCGGTCGTCCCCGGCCAGGACGGCGCGGCTGTGGGCGACGGCCACCGGGTCGTGGTCCACGTAGACGACGCGGGCCTCGGGGCTGGCGGCCCGGGCGATCTCGTGGACGTTGCCGAAGGTCGGGATGCCGGAGCCGATGTCGAGGAACTGGGTGACGCCCTCGGCCACGGCGTGCCGGACGGCGCGGCGCATGAAGGCCCGGTTCGCCTGCATGATCTTGGGCAGACCCGGCATGAACTCCATGGCACGGCGGGCGGCCTGCCGGTCGACCTCGAAATTGTGGGAGCCGCCCAGGTAGTAATCGTAGATGCGGGACACACTGGGCACCGATATGTCGATGCCTGGCGGGGCCCAGGCGGGGCGTTCCATCGGGGTCTCCAAGCCTCGTCGTGCCGTGGTCGGACTGCTGTCCGAGCCGAATGTACTGATCATTTCCCAACAGGGCGAGCAAAAGCGGAAATTGGCGGTCCGTTCTTGGTCACACACCAAAGGCACGTGCGGACCCCGCCACCTGCGAAGAAGAAACCGACAAATACGATGTGAGATTTCGACCGCGAACACTTGGAAGCGGTCCGGAGCTGGCTCAAACATCTACGCTCCACACTCCACCCGATCAGGCGAACCGATACCGGGCCTCGCGTGCGTGGGCGCGCGCGGGCCCATGCTCCCGGGGTGAACAGAGCCTTAGCCAGACGCCTGCTGGCGGTCCCGGTCCTGCTGTGGGCATCGCTTTCCGCCGCGCCGGCCGTGGCCGATAGCTGCGCCTACGCGACGGTCGGCTCCGCGGACGGCGGGACCCTCGTCGAGCTGTACGCGTACGCCGGCAGCGGCGGCAGCGGGGCCGGCCTGGGTGGCGGACATCACGGCGGCCACGGCAACGGACACACCTGCGGCCACCGCGGCAAGGGCCACGCGCACGACTGCCCGCCGCCTCCCCCGCCGTGCCCGCCCAAGCCGACCCCCAAGCCGCCACCGCCGCCACCGCCGCCGCCACCTCCGCCCACTCCGCCGCCGAAGCCGCCGCCGCCCAAGCCCACTCCGCCACCGCCGCCGAAGCCGGCCCCCGAGCCGCCCCGGCCCGCCCCGGCCCCGCCGCCACCGCCCGAACCGGCCCCGAAGCCGCCACCGGCGCCCGCGCCGCCCCGGGTGTACAAGGCGCCCGCGCCGCCACCGCCCGCGCCCGAGCCGCCGCCCCCGCCGGCGCCGGCCCCCGCGCCCAAGCCCAAGCCCGTCGCCCGCCCCAGCTACCACACCCCCGCCCGCAAGCCGGTGGAGCACCACATCTCACCGGTCACCTTCACCCTCATGACCGCCGCCCCCGCCGTGCTCGCGATCGTCGCGCTGCGCCCGCGCTAGGCCGCGTTCACCGCTCATCGATTGGGAGTCATCTTGTCGGAATGGCTCGTCCTGTCCCTCGCGATGGCCGCGGCCTGTGCCGTGGTGCTGTCCATCGCCTTCTTCAACCACCGCAGGATCGGCGAGGACGACGATCCGAACGAGACCCCGGACGTCATCGAGTACATGACGATGATGATCGGGGTGATCTACGCGATCGTCCTGGGCCTGGCGATCGCGGGCGTCTGGGAGGGCCGCGGTGCCGCCCAGGAGTACGTGCGCCAGGAGGCGCAGGCCCTGCACGAGATCAGCGTCCGCTCCCAGGTCTACCCGGCCGAGGTGCGCGGGCGGATCCGCGCCGACGTCGACGCGTACGTGACCTACGTGGTCGACACGGAGTGGCAGAGGATGGCCGACGGCGAGGACGTCACCGAACGCAGCGGGGAGCTGCTGGAGAAGATCCGCCGCGACGTCACCGACTACGAGCCGCAGACCGACCACGAGGGCCAGGCCTACCAGCCGCTGGTCGACCAGGTCGCGATCGTGGACGACGCCCGCAACGCGCGCGGCCAGAGCGCCGGGGCCACCATGCCCGGCGTCGTGTGGTTCGGGCTGATCGCCGGGGCCCTGGTCACGGTGGGCCTGATCTTCACCCTGCAGATCCGCCGTTCCTTCCGCGAGATGCTGCTGGCCGGCCTGTTCAGCGCGCTGATCGCCTTCCTGCTCTTCCTCATCTGGGACTTCGACTCGCCCTTCGGGCGCGGCATCTCCGCCACCGCGGAGCCGTTCCTCGCCCAGTTCCCGCACCTGGACCTCAAAAGCTGAACGGGCGCCCGCTCCCCGGAAACCGGGAGCGGGCCCCCCGTCGCCGGTTCGGCCTACGGCCGTGCCCCATTCGCCCGCTCCTGATCGCGGGTCACCGGACCGGCGCCTAGCGTGGCGGACAACGAGGTGCACGACCCCCACCTGCGCAAACGCTGCGCGAGTGCGCCCCGGGGATCCGGAGGACCGACCATGGGTGCGATACGCGGCTCCGCCACCGCCCTGCTCAGCGCCGGCGCCCTCATCGCGCTCGGCGCGTTCTGCGCGCCCGCTGCCATGGCACCCGGCATTGCGCCCGCGGCCCCGGCGCCCCAGGCCGCGCCCGTGACCTCCTTCGCCTTCGCCCTCATCCCGTCCACGGTCGCCCCCGGCGGCCAGGTGATCCTGTCGGTCAGCGACTGCGACGCCGCGTACGCCACCGCCTCCTCCGGCGTCTTCGACACCGTGAGCATCCCGCGCGGCCAGACCGTCCGGGTCACGGTGGACCGGGACGCCCGCCGCGGAGCCCTGTACTCCGTCACCTTCACCTGCAACGGGGAGAACGGCTCCGCCGACCTCACCATCGCCGGCGCGACCTCGACGCCCAGCACCAGCTCCACCACGGGCGTCCGCCGCACCCCCGCCGCGGAGCCCACCACGGGTGTCCGGCCGCGAGACACCGCCCCCACCGCCACCGCCACGGCCACGGCCACGGCCGCTCCCAAGGCCGTGCGCACCGCCCCGGCCGCCCGGATCACGCCCACCGCGCGCGCCTCGGCCCCGGTCTCGGCCCAGCGCAGCACCCCGGCCGCACTCGGCGTGCGCGGCGGCCTCGGCGGCAGCGTGGCCGGGATGGACCCCGTGGAACTCGGGGTGGGTGCCGCGCTCTTCGCCGCCGCCGCGGGCGGTACCGCGTACGCCGTGCGCCGGCGCCGCCCGTCGCGCGGCCACTGACCCGCACCGCAGCCGTACCGCCGGCCGGTCGCCCCGGGTCCGGGACCCGGGGCGTACCGTGGCCGCGGCCGGCGGGTGCGTCAGCCCCGGGAGCCGACCGGACGGCGGCGGCGGATCACGTGCGCGCCCGCGCCGAGCGCGGCGGCGCCGACGAGGCCCGCGCCGATGGCCGTCTCGGCGGTGGACGGGCCGAAGGAGCCGCCGAGGCCGCCCTGCGCTCCGTTGCCCGGCAGGATCGTGAACCGGTGGGTGGCGACCAGGCTGTTGTCGTGGCACTTGACGGACAGCGTGTGGTTGCCGGGCGAGGCGTGGTTGAAGATCCGGACGGTCGCGAAGCCGATGGAGCCGGCCGAGAGGTTGGTCTGCGGAAAGTTGCCGTTCGACCAGACCGTGCCGCCGTGGCCGCAGCCCGAGGCGCTGACCTGCATCGAGGCGCCCTGGTGCACGGAGTACGGGTTGACGGTGACGTTGCTGGGCCCGTTGCCGCCGCCCTGCGGCGAGTTCGCGGCGGCGAACGGGGCACTGAGACCGATGGCGGCGCAGGCGGCCGCCGTCACGGTGAGAGCGCGCAGAACACGCATGGTGGAACCTCCAGCGGGAAGCGCCCCGGAGCGGTGGCCCGGGCAGATCGACGAGAACGCCTCCCATCACGAACCCTCGGGGCGCGGCGCAACCAGCGCATTTCCGCCTTTGGGCCGCCCGGTTGAGCGACACGCCGAAGCGCGCACTGATCATCTGACGGATCCGCAGGTCATGAGCCGTCAGGCATTTATGTGACGAATACCTGGATGGGCGCACCCCGACCGGACGAGGCCACCCGTTCGCCCTTCCCCGATCGCCGTCCCGGGCGTGCACCCTTAGCGTGCGTGAAGAAGGGCGTACCGGGGAGGGACTGGAACGCGGGTCGGGACCCCCGCGTCGGGAAGGGAGAGCCATGACCGAGGACGAGTACGAGCAGCGGCCGAGGAGACGCTCCCCCTGGGGAGTGCTCGCGCTGGTCATGCTCAGCGGCCTCGCCATGATGAGGAACGGGGCGGACGCCGGG
Source organism: Streptomyces sp. NPDC004126 (assembly GCF_050275515.1). Classification (NCBI taxonomy): domain Bacteria; kingdom Bacillati; phylum Actinomycetota; class Actinomycetes; order Kitasatosporales; family Streptomycetaceae; genus Streptomyces; species Streptomyces sp. NPDC004126. Next base: position 105,347 of record NZ_JBNNPF010000002.1, read on the forward strand.
GAAGGCCCGCCGCAGCCGGCCGCCGCGGCGGCCGTCGCGCGCGCGGAGCACCTGCCGGCCCAGGCGCCCAGGCCGCCGGCGGACCTGGAGGTGCTGGAGCACTCGTCGGTGCAGCGCATCCGGATTCCGACGATCAACGTGGACGCGCCGGTGATGACGGTCGGGCTGGACGCGCAGGGCTGGATCGACGCCCCGCCGCCGCAGGACCGGAACCTGGCGGGCTGGTACCTCAACGGCATCTCGCCGGGCCAGCAGGGCTCCGCGGTGATCGTGGGCCACGTGGACAACGCGCAGGGCCCGGCGGTCTTCTACGGCCTCGGCTCGCTCAAGCCGGGGAGCCGCATCGAGGTGGAGCGCTACGACGGGCGGACCGCGGTGTTCGAGGTGTACGGCGTGGAGGTGTTCTCGAAGCAGGCCTTCCCCGGCTCCCGGGTGTACGGGGACACCGGCCACCCGGAGCTGCGCGTGATCACCTGCGGCGGCAGCTACTCCAAGGCCAAGGGCTACGACGGCAACGTGGTCGTCTTCGCCCGGATGGTGGCGGCCCGCTGACGCGGCGGTTCGCCGCGCGGCCCGCTCCCCCGGCGGGAGCGGGCCGGGCCGCCGGCCTCAGCGGGTCGGCAGCGTCATCCGGTAGCCGCGCCCGATCAGCTGGGGCAGGTAGGCCTCCAGCGCCCTGACGGTCTGCGAACGGTCGCCGCCGGCGTCGTGGTTCAGCACGACCACTCCCGGCCCGGCGCCCGACAGCACCCGGGAGACGATCGTGGCGCTCCCGGGCTCCTTCCAGTCGAGGGTGTCCACGGTCCAGGCGAAGGGCTCCATGTTGAGGTCGGCGCCGATCTCGAAGGCGGCCCGGTTCCACGCTCCGTAGGGCGCCCGGAACCACAGCGGCGCCTGCCCGACCGCCTGCTGCACGACCTCGCTGGTGCGTCCGATCTCGGCCTCCAGGGCGGACCGGGAGAGGCTGGGGATGAGCGGGTGCGTCCAGGTGTGGTTGCCGATGACGTGGCCCTCGGAGGCCATCCGGCGCAGCAGGTCGCGGTTCTCGGTGGCCATCTCCCCGCAGACGAAGAACATCGCCCGGACCCCGTACCGGGCGAGGGTGTCGAGGACGGCGGGGGTGTAGCGGGGGTCGGGGCCGTCGTCGAAGGTGAGCACCATGGCGTTGCCGGTGTCCGGCCCGGCGGGCAGTTCCAGGATGGGCCGGGTGCGGACGGCGGGCTTGGCGGCGGGGGGCCGGGCGGGCGCCTCGGCGGTCATGGGCCGCAGCCGGTAGGACTTGTCCGGGGGCCCTTCGGGGCGCAGGCCCGGGGCTCCGGGGGCGGGAGCGGGGGTGCCGGGCGCGGGGGCGCCGGCCGTGGACCCGCCCCGGGGGCCGTCCTCGCCGGCGCTGAGCAGTCCGGAGGCGGCGGCGATTCCGAGGAAGACGGCGGTACGCAGGAGCACGCGTCGTCCCACTGTCGGCTCGTCATTTTTCATTATTACTACGTATCAACGACATCGCCGGAGATGTCGAGAGGCGCGGACGCGCCCCGCCCCCGTCACCCCCTCGGACCAGCCACCCCGTTGATCAGCCCTGTCGCACCAGGGGGAACGGCAGCGTCTCGCGGATCGTCAGGCCCGTGAGGAACATGACCAGCCGGTCGACGCCGATGCCGAGTCCGCCGGTGGGCGGCATCGCGTACTCCAGGGCGTCGAGGAAGTCGTTGTCGAGCTCCATCGCCTCGGCGTCGCCGCCCGCCGCCAGCAGCGACTGGGCGGTCAGCCGGCGGCGCTGCTCGACGGGGTCGGTCAGCTCCGAGTAGGCGGTGCCCAGTTCGGTGCCGAAGGCCACCAGGTCCCAGCGTTCGGCCAGCCGGGGGTCCTTGCGGTGCTGCCGGGTGAGCGGGGAGACGTCGGTCGGGAAGTCCTTGTAGAAGGTGGGCAGCTTCGTCCGCTCCTCCACGAGCCGCTCGTACATCTCCAGGACCACGTCCCCGCGGGTGTCGTCGGGGCCGTGCGGTACGCCCGCCCGGTCGCAGAGCACCCGCAGCACGTGCTCCTCGGTGTCGGCGTCGACCTCCTCGCCGAGGGCCTCGCCGATGGCCCCGTACATCGTCTTGACCGGCCAGGGCCCGGAGATGTCGTGGACGACGAGCTTGCCGTCGGGGCCCGCCTTGTGCGCGACGGGCGAGCCGAAGGCGGCCGTGGCGGCGCCCTGGATCAGCTCCCGGGTGAGGTCGAGCATCACGTCGTAGTCGGCGAAGGCCTGGTAGGCCTCCAGCATCGTGAACTCGGGGTTGTGCTTGTAGGAGACGCCCTCGTTGCGGAAGGTGCGGCCCATCTCGAAGACCTTCTCCATGCCGCCGACGCACAGCCGCTTGAGGTACAGCTCGGGGGCGATGCGCAGGTACAGGTCGAGGTCGTAGGCGTTGATGTGGGTGCGGAACGGCCGGGCGTTGGCCCCGCCGTGGATCTGCTGGAGCATCGGGGTCTCGACCTCCAGGTAGCCGCGGTCCAGCAGCCCCTGGCGCAGTGCCTGCACGGCGCTGGAGCGGGCGCGTACGACGTCCCGCGCGTCGGGGCTGGCGACGAGGTCGAGGTAGCGGCGCCGGACCCGGGCCTCGGGGTCGGCCAGGCCCTTGCGCTTGTCCGGCAGGGGGCGCAGGCACTTGCCGGTGAGCTGCCAGGAGCCGACGACGACGGAGGGCTCCCCGCTGCGGCTGGCGCCGACCTCGCCGGTGGCGAGGACGTGGTCGCCGAAGTCGACCTGGGAGGTGAAGGCGTCCAGCACGTCGGGGCCGGACTCGTCGCGGGTGAACATCAGCTGGGCGTCGCCGGTCCAGTCGCGCAGCACGGCGAAGACCACGCCGCCGAGGTCGCGGACGACCATCACCCGCCCGGCGAGGGTGACCCGCTCGCCGCTGCGGCCGCCGGGGGTGCGGCCGGGGTGGGCCGCCCGGAGTGCGGCGGCGGTGTGGGTGCGCTGCGGGATCCCGACCGGGTAGGGGTCCGTTCCGGCGGCCCGGATCCGCTCCAGCTTGGCGTGCCGGACCCGGACCTGTTCGGGCATCCGCTCGGCGGGGGCCCGGTCGCCGTCCTCGCCGACGAGGTCCAGGCCCAGGGAGTCGATGGCGGGCAGCCCGGCGGTGTTGGCGGGGGCGGTGAGACCCTTGGCGTGGCCGTTGCCCCAGAGCTTGCGCATGCTGGGTACGGAGACGAAGCCCTCGGCGATGCCGGAGGCGAGGCTGACCCGGGCCAGCGAGCCGGCGTCCTGGTAGCACAGGAAGCGCGGGTACCACTCGGGGCCGTACTTGACGTTGGAGCGGTACAGGGCCTCCAGCTGCCACCAGCGGGAGAAGAACAGCAGCAGCCTGCGCCACAGCTTGAGCACCGGGCCGGCGCCGATCCGCCCGCCCTCCTCGAAGGCGGAGCGGAACACGGCGAAGTTGAGGGAGATCCGGTGCACGCCGAGGCCGGGGGCGGCCGCGCACAGCTGGGCCACCATGAACTCCATGACCCCGTTGGGGGCGGAGCGGTCGCGGCGCATGAGGTCGAGGGAGATCCCGTCCCGGCCCCAGGGGACGAAGGAGAGCAGGGCGATCAGCTCGCCGCCCGAGTCGAAGGCCTCGACGAGCAGGCAGTCCCCGTCCTCGGGGTCGCCGAGCCGGTCCAGGGCCATGGAGAAGCCGCGTTCGGTCTCGGTGTCGCGCCAGCGGTCGGCCCGGTCGACGATGGTCCGCATCTCCTCCTCGGTGAGGGCCGAGTGGCGGCGGATGACGGTGGTCGCGCCGGTCCGCCTGACCCGGTTGACGGCCTGCCGGGTGACCCTCATGTCGCGGCCGTCGAGGTCGAAGTGGGCGACGTGCAGGATGGCCTCGTCGCCGAGCTGGAGGGCGCTCAGCCCGGAACGGGCGTACGCGGTCGCCCCGACCTCGGAGGCGCCCATCACGGCCGGCTGCCAGCCGTAGCGGCGGGCGACGGCGAGCCAGGCGTCGATGGCGGGGGTCCAGGCGCCGGGGTCGCCCACCGGGTCGCCGCTGGCCAGGCAGACGCCGGCCTCGACGCGGTAGGTGACGGCGGCCTTGCCGTTCGGGGCGAAGACGACGGCCTTGTCGCGCCGGGTGGCGAAGTAGCCGAGGGAGTCGGCCCGTCCGTAGGCGCCCAGCAGCGCCCGGATGCGGGGCTCCTCGTCCCCGTGCAGGGCGGCGGTCAGCCGCTGCGAGCGGAACAGGGTGGCGGCCGCGTTCAGCAGGGCGAGGGCGCCGAAGAGGCCGAGCAGGAAGTAGAGCGGCCGGGGCGGGCGGCCGTCGAACTGCCGGGCGGAGAACAGCCCGCCGAAGACCTGCTTGGCGGCCCAGTCCAGCCACTGCCCCTTGGGCAGGGTCCCGGGGAAGAGCGCCACGAGCGCCCAGCCGAGGAACACGGCGCCGAGCAGCCCGAGGCCCAGGACCAGCATCGCCCGCCAGACGGCGCCGGGGCGCGAGGCCGCGTAGAACTCCTTGCGGGCGGCGACGAGGACGCCGAGCGCGGCCACCGCGAGGACCATCGAGGGGCCGCCGATCCAGAAGTCCCCGTCGGCGATGATCAGCAGGTCGACCAGGATCAGCAGGGCCAGATAGGTGACGACGATCCACCAGGCGATCTTCTTGCGGGTGCCGAGGGCGGCGGCGAGGAGGAAGAGGAAGACGGCGTACGCGAGGTTCTCGCTGACCGGCACCACGAAGTCGTCGAGGAAGCGCACCACGGGCCGCAGCAGTCTGCGCAGCGTCGGGGAGAGCGCCAGCAGCGCGCACACCAGGCCCAGGGTCCCGAAGAACGCCCCGAAGGCGTCCGGGACCCGGTGCAGGAAGCGGTTGCGGGTCCCCCGGGTCTCCTCCAGCGTGGCACTCATGCTTGGCACTGTAGGGAGGGCCGCGCCGGTCCGCTCGCCGAACCCGATAGCCTCGGGAGGGTGACGGAGCACGTGGGCACGGGATTCGAGCGGGGTACCGACGGACCGAAGGTGATCCTCGCCGGGGTTGACGGCTCGGAGTCCTCGCTCCGGGCGGCGGCCTACGCGGCGGGGCTGGCCCGGCGGCAGAACGCGCTGCTGGCCCTGGTGTACGTCCAGCCGGTGCTGGCCGCCGGGGCCGCGCTGGGCGCGCCGGTGGCGGACACGACCGGGGAGATCGCCGAGGGGCTGGTGGCTGAGATCCGGGCCTCTGCCGAGCGCCTGAAGGGGATCTTCGAGGTGCGCTGGCAGTTCCACACCTTCCGCGGGGACCCTTACGCGGGCCTGGTGAGCGCGGCGGAGGAGCTGCGGGCGGACGCGGTGGTGGTGGGCGCCTCGGAGCAGGCCGGGCACCGGATCGTGGGCTCGGTCGCGGTCCGCCTGGTGAAGGCGGGCCGCTGGCCGGTGACGGTCGTGCCGTAGGGCCCGTCGTCAAACTCCCGTCGTCGCCCGGAGGGCGGCCCCGCGGCTCCCCCGGCTACCGCTGGGAGGTGCCCCCAGGGGGGTCCGCGAGGTCCCGCCCGCCCCGCGGGCGGACGGCGCTGCTCCGTGGACACCCCCCCGGCGGCGGCTACCGGGCGCGTTTGAGGCCGTCCTTGGCGGCGCCGCGGCTGAGGACGGCCTCGGTGACGGCCTCGTCGGCGCTCTCGTACTCCTCGTCGCCCGGGTCCTCGGCGAGGGCGGCGGGCAGGTTGACGACCCGGCCGATGGACAGGTCCATCATCTGCGGGACGAACTCGGCCCCGGTCACCCGCCAGCGCTGTCCGGGGGCGGCGGGCGGGGCGAAGGTGAAGCGGGCGATGGAGCCGTAGTTGCCGCGCATGTCGCGCGCGCCCGAGTGGTTGAACATCTCGCCGGCGACCTGGTCGCCCATCCCGTAGACGATCCAGGTCCCGTTGACCTTCTCGTAGGCCTGCGGGATGTGGGCGTGCGTTCCGAGGATCATGTCGATGTCGGGGCGTCCGCCGGTCTGCGAGGCGGTGAGCGCCTTGCCGAGGGAGAGCTGGGTCTCGTCCGGCTCGGTCTGCCATTCGGTGCCCCAGTGGATGCTGACCAGTACGACGTCCGCCCCTGCCTTCCGGGCCGCGCGGGCGTCCGCGAGGATCTTGTCCTGGCGCATCAGGTTGACCGCCCACGGCTGTCCGTCGGGCATGGGGTAGCCGTTGGTGTCGTAGGTGTACGCGAGGTGCGCGACCTTCGCGGAGCCCGCCGTGTAGAGGGTGGTCTTCGCGGCCTCGGCGGCGGTGCGGGCGGAGCCGGCGTGGCCGAGGCCGACCCGGTCGAAGCGGTCGAGGGTGCGTTTCAGCCCTTCGGCGCCGTCGTCCAGGGTGTGGTTGGAGGCGGTGGAGCAGCCGTCGTACCCGGCGTCCTTGAGGGCGTCGGCGACGGTGGGCGGGGAGACGAAGGCGGGGTAGCCGCTGAAGGGGCCGTCGTCCTCGCCGTAGATGGTCTCCATGTGGCACAGGGCGAGGTCGGCCGCCACGACGACCGGTTTGACCTTGGAGAACATCGGCCGGAAGTCGTACCCGTCGCCGCCGGCGTCGGCTGCCGCGCGCTTGATGACCGAGGTGTGCGGGAGTACGTCGCCGCTCGCGACCAGGGTGAACCCCCGGGCGGCGGAGGAGGTGGCCGGGGCCGTGCCGGCGGGGGCTCCGGCGGCACTGGAGCCGAGGCGGGCCGGGGACCGGTCCCCGGTGGCGGAGCAGGCCGCCGCCGACGCCGGGAGCAGCAGGGCGGTCAGCAGGGCGAGGGCCCGCCGGGTGCGCTTGGTCATCTATCCCAGCTCCCGTTCGTAGGACTGTCGGATCAAACGAAATCCATAGGAGAAGGGCCTTCAAGTCAAGGAGCGGCGCCGCCCACCGGCCGTGCGCCACCCCGACGGCCGACGGCCGTTCGCCGCGCCGTTCGACCGTTCACCGCCCGGCGCGGCCGCCCACCGGACGACCCGGGGTCTTGGGCGCAACGCCCCCGCCGGACGGTTCCCGGGCGGCTCCGTGCAGGTGAGGGTGAGTGGGACGCCCACCGCCCGGGCCCACGGCCCGAGCCCCACGGCCCGGTGCGCGGCCCGGCCCGCAGTGCGGGCCCGCGGCCCGGCAGCCCAGCGGACCCCGGACCCGGAAGGAGCCACTCGTGTCGCCCTCCCCCACCCTCCAGCGCACGGAACCCGAGGCGCTCGCGGAACTCCAGCGCGAACACGGGCGGGCCCTGTTCGGATTCCTGCTCGGCCTCACGCACGGGGACGCCCAGCGCGCCGAGGACCTCGTCCAGGAGACCCTCGTACGCGTCTGGCAGCACCCGGAGGTGCTGACGACCGGGCACGAGTCCATGCGGCCCTGGCTGTTCACGGTGGCGCGGCGGCTGGCGATCGACGCCCGCCGGGCGCGGCTGTCGCGGCCCCAGGAGGTCGACCCCGACGGTCTGGAGCAGGCACCGGCCCCCGAGGACGCCGTGGCCGGGTCGGTCACCGCGATCGACGTCCGGCGGGCGGTGGGCAGCCTGGGGCCGGAGCACCGGGCCGTCCTGATGCAGGTCTACTTCCAGGACCGCTCGGTGGCAGAGGCCGCGGCGGAGCTCGGCATACCCGCCGGGACGGTCAAGTCCCGTACGTACTACGCCCTGCGCGCCCTGCGGAAGGGCCTCCAGGGGTACGGGCTCGGCGCCTGAGCCGGCGCCGGGGCCGCCGCGGGAGCGGTGGAGAAACACTCAAGGAACGCCCGCGATGCGCACGATCCGGACACGGAGCACACCGATATCGGCACCAGTCCGTGCAAGTTGAGTAAACATCCCCCGTTGCGCGAGCCGTCCGGTGAAGGCTCGGGGATGACGGCGGCAGGCTCGACACGCGGGAGAGGGTGGCACGGTGCAGCCCGAGGGTATGAACGGCACCAGCGACGGCGGACTGGCGGTTCCCATGGCGTGGCTCTACGCGGAGTACATCGCCGACGAGCTGCTGCGCACGGGCCGGCTGATCCCGGCGAGCACGCTGGAGTTCCGGGCCGGGCGCGACACGCTCGCGCTGACGATCTACCTCTCGGACGCGGCCGGCGAACTGTCCGGGATCCGGGTGGTCTCGCAGCTCGACGAGTGGCTCTCCCTGACGGCGTACGGGCACCCTTGGCGCGACTGGGTCCACACCCGGTTCCTCGCGCTGGGCGAGGAGGCCCGCGAGCGCGGCCGCGGCGAGGACCCGGACCTCGAACTGGCCCGGGCGGCGTGGCGCTGGCTGGACCGCACGGAACTCTTCGCCACCAACCTCGACCCGGGACGCCACGACGGAGCCGACACCCCGCCGGCCCTGGACGAGAACGCCCGCGTCTGGACCCCGGCCTGGCAGCTCGGGCTGCCGCTGGGGCACCTGGCGATGCACCTGTTCTAGGGGGCGTCCGGGCCGGCCTTACGCCGACTCGGCCGGGTCCGTCACCAGGCCCGTGAAGTCGGCCTCGTTGCGCTCGGCCCGGCCCACGTACCAGCGGGCGATCAGCCACATCACCGGGTACGCCACCAGCCCGAGCGCGACCCAGACCAGCGGGCCAGCGGCCGGCCGGGGCAGCAGGAAGGCCAGCGGCAGCGGTCCCAGCACGAGGGCCAGCACGGCCAGCGCGCCCAGCCCCGCGCGCAGCTGGCTGCGCATCAGGGCCCGTACGTAGGTGGCGCCGAGGCTGGTCTGCTCGGAGATCTCCGAGCGGGCGGGGGTGTGCGCCGGAGGACGGCGCCGCGCGCCGCGCGGCACGCCGGTGACGATCTCCCGCCGGGGCGGCGGCTGCTGCTCGGCCATGGTGCCGGAGTCTACGCAGGACCCCGGTCACTTGAGGAGGCGGGAGAGCCTGCGGTCCGCGAGCGGTTTGCCGCCGGTCTGGCAGGTGGGGCAGTACTGGAGCGAGGAGTCCGCGAAGGACACCGAGCGGAGGGTGTCCCCGCACACCGGGCAGGGCTCGCCGTCCCGGCCGTGGACCCGCAGCCCGCTCTTCTTCTCGGCCTTCAGGTCCTGCGCCGCCAGCCCGTGGGCCCGCTCGACGGCCGCCCGCAGGGTGTCCCGCACGGCCCCGTACAGGTGGGTGACCTGCTCCTCGTCGAAGGAGGCGGCCAGTTTGAACGGGGAGACCCCGGCGGCGTGCAGGATCTCGTCGCTGTACGCGTTGCCGATCCCGGCGATCACGCCCTGGTCGCGGAGCACGCCCTTGATCTGCCGCCGCTCCCCGGCCAGCAGCGCGGCGAAGGCCTCCCGGCCGAACCCCTCGGCGAGCGGGTCGGGGCCGAGGCGGGCGATGCCCGGGACCTCCCGGGGGTCGTGCACGACGTACACGGCGAGGCGCTTCTGGGTGCCGGCCTCGGTGAGGTCGAAGCCGCCGCCGCCCTCCAGCAGGAGGCGCAGCGCGAGCGGGCCCTTGCCGGGGCGGGGCGGCTGCGCGGGGAACTCCTCGCGCCAGCGGAGCCAGCCGGCCCGGGCCAGGTGGGTGACGAGGTGGAGCCCGCCGACGCGCAGGGCGAGGAACTTGCCGTAGCGGGCCACGGGGCCGGCGGGCTGCCCTTCGAGGGCGGTGGGGGGAGGGTCGTACGTCTTGAGCACGCTGACGGCGAGCGGGAGGACGCGGTCCACCACCCGCCCGGCGAGGTGCTCGTCGAGGAACTCCCTCAGGGCCTCGACCTCCGGCAGCTCGGGCACCCTCCCAGCCTCCCGCCCCCGACCGCCGCCCGCGACCGGAACGCCCCGGAACGGCGCCGGCCCGGGGTGGCTGGTGCGGCCCGGAGGGCAGGCGGCTCAGCCCATCACGAACTCGCACCACACGCACTTGCCGCTCCCCCTGGACTCCACGCCCCAGACGTCCGCCAGCCGGTCCACCAGCATCAGGCCCCGCCCCGAGACCCCGGCCTCCCCCGCCTCCCGGCGGCGCGGGAGGGCGCTGGAGCGGTCCTCCACCTCCACCCGCAGCCGGCGCTCCGGGCCGGCCAGGACGCGCAGGGTCACGATCGCGGGGCCGTCGGTGTGCATCAGGGCGTTCACGATCAGCTCGTCCGCGACCAGCTCGATCTCGTCGGCCCGCTCCCGCGCGCCCCACGAGCGGACCGCCGCGCCGATCATGTGCCGGGCGGCGACGAGCGCCTCGGGGTCCCCGGGGGCGACGTGCTGCTGGAGCCGGCCGCCGCCGGGCCGGATGTCCTCGCCCTGGCGGCGCAGCAGGAGCAGGGCCATGTCGTCGTCGCCGCCCCGGTCGTCGACGACCTCGCACAGCCGGTCGGCGAGCCGCTGGAGGTCGGCCGGGCCGCCCTTGACCATGGACGTCAGCAGGCTGATGCCGTCGTCGAGGTCGGCGCCGGGCAGTTCGACCAGTCCGTCCGTGCACAGCACGAGCGTTTCGCCCGGGTCCAGTTCCACGGTGGTCACCGGATACTCCAGCCGCCCGAACTCCGCCGACAGGCCCAGCGGCATCCCGCCCTCCACCGGCAGCCTGCGGCACTCCCCCTCGCGGGTGCGCAGGAGCGGGTCGATGTGGCCGGCGCGCACCAGCTGGAGGACGCCGGTGGAGAGGTCCGCCTCCACGTAGGTGCAGGTCGCGAAGCGGTCGGTGTCCAGTTCGTACAGGAACACCGAGGCCCGGGCCATCACCGTGCCCGGCGAGTGCCCCTCGGCGGCGTACGCGCGCAGCACGATGCGCAGCTGGCCCATGACGGCCGCGGCGTGGGTGTCGTGGCCCTGCACGTCGCCGATGACGGCGCCGACCCGGCCGCCGGGCAGCGGGATGACGTCGTACCAGTCGCCGCCGATGTCCCGGCCCATCCGGGCGGACCGGTAGCGCACGGCGATCTGTGCCCCGGGGACGTCCGGGATCCGGCGGGGCAGCATGGCCTGCTGGAGGCCTTCGGCGAGGTCGTGCTCCTGTTCCAGCAGCATGGCGCGCTGGAGGCTCTGGGCGATGCTGCTGCCGAGGGCGACGAGCAGGTTCCGCTCGTCCTGGGTGAAGCCGTCCTTGTCCTGGTAGAGCAGCCCGATCGCGCCGATCGGCCGGGCCTGCGCGATCAGCGGCAGGTAGGCGGCGGCCGATATCTTCATGTACGAGATCTTCGACCAGAGGTCGGGGTACCCCTCGGCGAACTCCTCGGCGGAGTCGAGGAAGCGGGGCTGGAGCGAGCGGACGACCTCGCTCATCGGGTACTGCTCGTCGACGCGGGTGTAGCGGGTGCCGGGGACGAAGCTGTCGGCGGGGCCTTCGGCCACCAGGTGGATCCGGCCGGCCTCGACGAGGCCCATCACCATGCCCATGGAGCCGAGCCGCTCCAGGCCGTGGGCGTCGCCGATGACGTCGATGACGTCGCGTACGGTCCGGGCGTGCGCGAGGGCGGCGGTGGTGCTCTCGACCACGGTGGTCTGGCGCCGCCGCTCCTCGTCGAGGCCGAGGCGTTCGGCGGAGTGGCTCAGCTCCTCGGTGGCGTCGCGGACGATGCCGATGATCCGGTACGGGCGGCCGTCCGGGCCGCGCATGACGCGGCCCTGGGTGTGGGTCCAGCGCAGGGCCCCGTCGCGGCAGCGGATGCGGAAGTACGCGCCGTAGGTGTCGACGCCGCTCTTGAGGGCGCTGGAGACGAGGGCGTCGAGCCGGGCGGACTCGGCGGGCGGGACGCGCGGGGAGAGCGATCCCGGCCGTCCGTCGTACTCGTCCGGGGTCGTGTCGAAGACGTCGAGGGCTGCCGCGTCCATGTGCATGAGCCCGGTGACCAGGTCCCAGTCGAAACTGCCCATCCGGTTCAGTGACAGGGAACGGTCCGCGTGTGCGGGCCAGTCCTCCGGCAGCGATACGGTGCTCGGCACCGGTCCACCATGACACAGCGCGGCGTCAGGCGCTCTCCAGGTACGGGGGCTGGTCGGTGACCTGCTGCCCGTCGGGGAAGCCGTCGGGGGCGGCGGGATCGGCCGCGTCCGGGGGCAGGGCGGGATCGGTGCCGCCGGTGCCCGGGCCGTCGTCCGGGGTGTAGGTCGGGGCCTGGTCGGGCGGGACGTTGCCGGGCAGGTCGCGCGGGAGGTCGCCGCCCGCGTCGGGCGGGGTGGCGGCGGGGCCGTCGGTCGGGGGCAGGCCGCCGGGGACGTCCTGCGGGGCGGCGGGGGCGCGCGGGACGGTGCCGGCGGCGGAGGGGCAGGGGCTGGGGCTGGGCGAGGGGGCGGCCGCGCCCGGGCCGGCGGGGTCCGCGGCCGGCGGGCCGGCCGCACCGGGGCCGGCGGGGGGCGTCGCCGGGTCCAGGCCGGGCGGCGGGACCAGGTCCGAGGCGGGGGGCTCCCCCGCGTCCAGGCCGGGCGGCGGGATCAGGTCCGACGCGGGGGGCTCGCCCGGGGCCGGGGCGTCGGGGCCGGGCAGCGGGGGCTGGGCGGGGTCCTGGGCGGGCGGCCCGTCCGGGCCCGCGGCCGAGGGGCCGGCCGAGGGGGTCGGGGGGCCGGCCGGCGGCGGGGAGGAGGGCGGGGTGGTCCGGGCCCGGCCGTCCGCTTCCGCGCCCGCGCAGGGGTCGTCGGCCGGGGTCGCGGGGGCGTTCGGGATGCCGTCGGCCGGGTCGTAGGGGGGAAGGGTCCTGGGTGGCTTGTCCTGGGCGCCGTCGTCGCCCGCCTTGCGCTCGATCCAGGTGTTGTCGGCGACGTTGACGATGACCAGCCGCTTGATCACCTGGATGGTCGGCTCGATGACGATGACCTGCGTCGGCTGGTAGCCGTTCCACTGGTCGCCCTTGAGCACCGGGTTCCCCTTGGCGGAGCGCGGCGCGGCGAGGGGGTTGCCGCAGCCGCAGCGCACCCGGGGCATGCCGTGGTCGTCGACGAGGACGGCCGTCCCCGCCTGGAGCACCGACTGGTAGCCCTCGGCCCGGCCGTCCCGGAACCCGTGGTTGGTGACGCGGGTGTCGGCGCGCAGCACCACGGGCGTGAGGGCGCGCAGGAACTCGGGGATCTTCTCCTGTTCGATCCCGGCGGCCTGGGCGAAGGAGCCGGCCTTGGCGGCGTCGGAGGTGAGGAAGGCGACCTGGCGTTCCACGTCGCAGCTGCCGAGGCGGTTGGTGCCGCCGTACAGGCCGGGGGTGGCGGCGCCCACCGTGCGGATGCCGCGGCCGGTCGCGTTGGGCAGCGGGGGCTGGACGGGGGCCGACTCGGCGGTGGCGGACGAGGGGGTGAAGGGGTCGGGCCCGGCCGCGCCGACGGGCTGGAGGGTGAGCTCCAGGTTTTCGGGGACCGGACCCTTGGTCTGTTCGGGGGCGGTGCCGGAGCAGCCGGCGGCGATGAGGCCGAGGGCCGCCAAGAGGGCCGTGCGGGCGGGTACGTGACGGCGCGGTGCCTGACGGCGCGCTGCCTGACGGGATGTCGGTGCGGGCACGTCGTTCAGGTCGTTCACGCTGCTCTCCCTTTTCGCCCCGGTTGCTCCCTCTTGTCTGCCCCATGTCCCGGGGTGCCGCAACCGGAGCGCCGCCGGATACTGGAGGCGATGGAGTGGTTCACCGCGCCCGGCTACTGGCTGGGCCGGCTGGTCTTCCAGCGGGCCCTGGCCGGTGTCTACGTCTTCGCCTTCGTCGGGGCCGCCCTGCAGTTCCGGGCACTGATCGGGGCGCACGGCATGCTGCCCGTCCCGCGCTACGTGCGGTACGTGCCCTTCCGCCGCGCCCCGAGCCTGTTCCAACTGCGCTACTCGGACCGGCTCTTCGCCTGCTGCGCCTGGTCCGGGGCCGCGGTGGCCGCGGCGCTGGCCGCCGGGGCGGGGGACCTGGTGCCGCTGGGCGCCGCCATGGGGATGTGGGCGGTGCTGTGGCTGCTGTACCTCTCCATCGTCAACGTGGGCCAGACCTGGTACTCCTTCGGCTGGGAGTCCCTGCTGCTGGAGGTCGGCTTCCTCGCCGTCTTCCTCGGCAACGCCCGGGCCGGGCCGCCCGTGCTGGTGCTGTGGCTGCTGCGGTGGGTGCTCTTCCGGGTGGAGTTCGGCGCCGGGCTGATCAAGATGCGGGGCGACGCCTGCTGGCGCCGGCTGACGTGCCTCTACTACCACCACGAGACGCAGCCGATGCCGAACCCGCTGAGCTGGTTCTTCCACCACCTGCCGAGGCCGCTGCACCGGGTGGAGTGCGCGGCGAACCACTTCACCCAACTGGTCGTACCGGTGCTGCTGTTCACCCCGCAGCCGGTGGCCTCGTACGCGGCGGGGGTCATGGTGGCCACCCAGCTGTGGCTGGTGCTGTCCGGGAACTTCGCCTGGCTGAACTGGCTGACGATCACCCTCGCCCTCTCGGCGGTGGACTTCACCGGGATCGCCGGCCCGCCGCCCGCCGCGGCCTCGCGCGGGGCGCCCGTCTGGTACGCGGTCCTGGTGTGCGCGGTGACCGTGCTGGTGCTGGCGCTGAGCCGGCATCCGGTGGCGAACCTGGTCTCGCGCCGCCAGGTGATGAACCGCTCCTTCGACTCCCTGCACCTGGTCAACACGTACGGGGCCTTCGGCACGGTCGGCCGGATCCGCGACGAGGTGGTCGTCGAGGGCACCGCCGACCGCGTCCCCCGGGAGGACGGGGACTGGCGCGAGTACGGCTTCAAGGGGAAGCCGACCGAACTGCGGCGGATCCCGCGCCAGTTCGCCCCGTACCACCTCAGGCTCGACTGGCTGATGTGGTTCGCGGCGCTCTCCCCCGGCTACGCCCGGGACTGGTTCGGGCCGTTCGTGGAGCGGCTGCTGGCGGGCGACCGGGACACGCTGCGGCTGATCCGCCACAACCCCTTCCCGGACGCCCCGCCGCGGTTCGTGCGGGCCAGGCTGTACCGCTACCGGTTCACGACCTGGCGGGAGCTGCGCGAGACGGGCGCCTGGTGGCACCGCCGGCTGCTGCGCGAGTACCTGCCGCCGACCCGGCTCGCGGAGGCCGCCTCGTCAGAGCCCGAGTAGGGCCGCCTCCCGCTCGGGGGCGAGGCCCTTGGAGGACCGGTCCGGGCGCAGCGGGGCCGCGCCGCCGATCGAGCGGAGCCAGGCCCAGGTGTCGGCGACGGTCTCCTCGACCGGACGGCAGACCAGTCCGGCGGCGAGGGCCTTGCTGACGTCGCTGCCGAACATGTAGTCGTGCAGTTCGCCCGGGGGCATCCAGCAGGGCAGTTCGGTCCAGGGCTCGACGCCCGCCTCCGCGATGCGTTCCGGGTCGGTCCAGCGGAGCTCCGCGCCGCCTCCCGTGACGGCCGCGCAGGCTTCGAGGAAGCCGGCCGTGGTGGCGTGCCCCGACGGCGAGACGAGGTCGTACGGGCCGCCGAGGCCGGCCGCGGCGGCGTCCAGGGTCCAGTGCGCGAGGTCGCGCACGTCGATGTACTGGAGCGGCAGGTCACGGGGGCCGGGGGCGATCATGGGGCCGCCGCGGGCGGCGCGGTCCAGCCACCAGGGCAGCCGGCCGACGTTCTCGTACGGGCCGAGGATCATCCCGGCGCGCACGAGCAGGGCGCGGTCGCCGAAGGCGTCGAGGGCGGCGAGCTCCCCGCCCCGCTTGTCCTCGGCGTAGGCGGTGGAACCGGCGTCGGGCGAGCCGTCGACCACCGGGCCGTCCTCGGAGAGGCCGGCGGGGGCGGGGTATGCGTACACGGAGCGGCTGGAGACGTACGCGTACCGTCCCGCCCGGGCCGAGAGCAGGCGGGCGCTGTCCCGGACCACTGTGGGGGCGCCGCTCCAGGTGTCGACGACCAGGTCCCACTCGCCTCCGGCGAGGGCGGCGAGGCCGCCGGGGGCGGTGCGGTCGCCGTGCAGCGCGGTGGTGCCGGGCGGGGGCGCGTGGTGCCCCCGGTGGAAGACGGTCACCTCCCAGCCCCGGTCCAGGGCGTCTTCGGTGATCGCGCGCCCGACGAATTCGGTCCCACCCAGCATCAGGAGTCTCATGGGTCCGACTCTGCCGGGCGCCGCGGGGCGGCGGAAGGCATGATCGCCCACGGCGATGACGCTGACGGCGTAGGGCCTGCGGGAACCGGCGGCGGCGGGGCGCCGAACGTGCCGCGCCCCCGTCGCCGTCGGGCGCGGGGGCGCGGCCGCGTTCTGCGGGCCGGGGCCGTCAGTCGATGCCGGGCAGGATGTGCGGCTCCGCCAGGTCGTCCTCGTAGCCGGCCAGCCGGATGGGGGCCGAGCGGGCCCAGACCTCGAGGCTGCCGAGTTCGTCGGACCGGGTGATCGTTCCCCGTCCCGTGAGCTCCAGAGTCGGGTCGGTCTTCTTGGTCTCAGTCACCGCGCACTCCCTTGTGTCGCGTAACCCGGCGGGCGGGACCGCGCGCCGGATAGGGGGATTCAGTGGTTCGTCCGGACGCGGTGGCGCCTTGGTGGAGCGGGTGCCCGGGTGGGGGCTCCTTGCGCCTTAGGGTACACATATGAGCGGGGGCCCGCTCGATGGAACGGTAAAATCCGCGCCGGACCGCTTGTTTTCGCCCCGAGTTCAGGAAGTCGTACACCGGCGTGTCCGCCGGGGCTGATCTGCTCGTCGGCGGTGGCGCGTGCGCGCGGACGACGGAGGGAGCCGTTGTGGCTATGTCGGGGTTGCCCACGATCGACAGTGTCGACGAGCTGATGGAACTCCTGCACGCGCACCGGAGCGGCCGGGGGCTCCAGACGGCAGCCCTGCTCCGCCGCTCGCACCCCTTCGACAAGGAGCTCCAAGTGGCCGGGCTGGTGCACTTCCTGGGCCCGCCGCTGGCCGCCCGGGGAGGCGACGCGGCGGAGGCGGTCCGCCCCCTGCTGGGCGACCGGGTGGCCCGCCTGGCAAGGGCCGACGGGCCGGACGCGGCCGGGGACGCGGCGGCCGAGGCGCTGCGCCAGGCGGTGCGGGCGGGCGGCACGTCGGGCCTGGACGCCGGGGTGGTGGAGGACTGGCGGCCGCTGCTGGAACTGGTCGCGGCGGGGGCCTACGGAATCCACGGGACGGTTCGCCCGTACGAGTGAGGGGCCGGCCGTCCCGGCGGGACGGCCGGCCCCTCGTGGGCCTGCTACCAGTTGGCGGGGGCGTAGTCCTTCAGGAAGACCCCGTAGAGGTCCTCGCCCGCCTCGCCCCGGACGACCGGGTCGTAGACGCGGGCGGCGCCGTCGACCAGGTCGAGCGGGGCGTGGAAGCCCTCCTCGGCCAGGCGCAGCTTGTCGAAGTGCGGGCGCTCGTCGGTGATCCAGCCGGTGTCGACCGAGGTCATCAGGATGCCGTCGGCCTGGAACATCTCCTGGCCGCTGGTCCGCGTCACCATGTTCATCGCGGCCTTGGCGGCATTGGTGTTCGGGTGCCCGGCGCCCTTGTAGCCGCGGCTGAAGACGCCCTCCATCGCGGAGACGTTGACGACGTAGGCCCGCCCGCTGGACGCCTTGCGCGCGGCCTCGGCCATCGACGGACGGAGCGCGCTGATCAGGATGAACGGCGACGTGTAGTTGCAGAGCTGGGTCTCCAGCAGCTCGACCGGGGAGATCTGGTCGATGGTCTGGACCCAGGTGTTGCTGTCGACGACGTCCGGCAGCAGGCCGCCCGCGTCGATGGCGGTGCCGGCGAGGTGCCGCTCCAGGCTGGCGTTGCCCGCGACGAGGGCGAGGTCGGCGACCTTCTGCGCCTCCAGGCCGCTGACACCGACGGGCAGCGCCGCCAGGCCGTCGACCGCACCCGAGTTGAAGGCGCCGATGACGTGGTGGGCGGGGAGCTCGCCGGCCGGCAGCGGGGCGCTCTCGCCCTCGACGAGCGCGGCGTACGCGGTGGGGAGGCGGCGCACGGTCTGCGTCGCGTTGTTGATCAGGATGTCGAGCGGGCCGGCCGCGGCGACCTGCTCGGCGAGGGCCACGGACTGGGCCGGGTCGCGCAGGTCGATGCCGACGACCTCCAGGCGGTGCATCCAGTCGGCCGAGTCCTCCATCGCCTTGAAGCGGCGGATCGCGTCCTTGGGGAAGCGGGTGGTGATCGTGGTGTGGGCGCCGTCGCGCAGCAGCCGCAGCGCGATGTACATGCCGATCTTGGCGCGGCCGCCGGTGAGCAGCGCGCGCTTGCCGGTGAGGTCCGCGCGGGCCTCCCGCTTGGCGCGGTTCACGAGGGCGCAGTCCGGGCAGAGCTGGTGGTAGAAGTAGTCGACCTCGACGTACCGCGTCTTGCAGACGTAGCAGGAGCGCGGGCGCTGGAGTATCCCGGCGATCCGGCCGGCCTCGGTGACGGAGGAGGGCAGGATGCCCTCGGTCTCGTCGTCGATGCGCTCGGCGGAGCCGGTCGCGGTCGCCTCGGTGACGGCCTTGTCGTTGGCGGTCTTGGCGGCGCGGCGCTCCTGGCGGCGGCGCTGCTTCACCGTGCGGTAGATGCCGGCGGTGGCGCGGCGTACGGTGATGGCGTCGGGGTGGTCGACGTCGATCTCGTCGAGTTCGTCGAGCACGCTGAGGCAGACGGCGAGGCGCTCGGGGTCGATGCCCGGCCCGTATGCGTGGTTGTCTTCGGTCACCGTCATGGCCGCTGCCGTTCCCTGTTCGCTCGTCCGCGTCCGCCTGCTGCGGAAGTCCCCAAAACGGAAACTGTACGGATCCGACACGCCCGGGTCCAAACCCGTTCCCGCCCGGCTCACGGACCGCGAGTGACCTGTCACGGTATGGAGGGGATCAAGGCCCTTCGACCCCCTCGGGCGGCTTGCGCGTACTCCCGCTGGTGTATGCCACGAGGATGACTCGGCCCGCGATCAAGGGGTCCCCGGGCGGATGAACGGCGCGTCCCTTTGGGGCATGGTGGATCTCATGAGTGCCCTGGCCCTGTCGGTTCTGCTCTGCCTGGTCTCCGCCGTCGCGTACGCGGGCGGCGCGATCCTCCAGGAACGCGTGGCGGCGAGTTCGCCCGACCGCCGCCCCTACGCGCCGCTGCGGCGCGCCGGCTGGTGGGCAGCGGTCGCGCTGAACGGCCTCGGGGCGCTGCTGCACGTGGTGGCGCTGGCGTTCGGGCCACTGAGCCTGGTGCAGCCGCTGGGCGCGCTGACCATCGTCTTCGCGCTCCCGATGGCGGCCGTGTTCGTACGGCGCCGGGCGGGCGCGGCCGCCTGGCGCGGGGCGCTGCTGGCGACGGCAGGGCTGGCGGGGCTGCTGGCCCTGACCGGCGGGGAGGGTGCGGGGCGGCAGGCACTGGTGGGCGGCGAGCGGAGCCTGCTGCTGACGGTGACGGCGGCCGGGGCGGCGGGGCTGGTCCTGGCGGCGGGGCGGATGCGGCGTGCGGTGCTGCGCAGCGTGCTGCTGGCCGCGGCGGCCGGTACGGCCTTCGGCATGGCCTCGGTGTTCACCAAGTCGGTGGCCGAGGGCTTCACGCCGGGGGCGCTCGGCGCCCTGTGGCCGGACCTGGCGGCGATCGCCGCACTGGCCTCCGGCGGGCTGCTGCTGTCGCAGGCGGCCTACCGGGGGGCGGGCCTGACCGCGCCGCTGGCCACGGTGACGGTGGTCAACCCGGTGGTCGCGGCGGCGGTCGGGGTCTCCCTGTTCGACGAGGGGTTCCGGTACGGGACCGCCGGGGCGGTGGCGGCGCTGGCGAGCGGCGCGCTGGCGGCGGCCGGCCTGATCCTGCTCACGGCCGTGCCGCCGCACGTGCGGGGGTCAGATTCCGACGCCCTTGTTCCGGAGGTACTTCAGGGGGTCGATGTCGGAGCCGTAGCCGGGGGCGGTGCGCATCTCGAAGTGAAGGTGGGGGCCGCTTGAGTTGCCGGTCGAGCCGGAGCGGCCGATGCGCTGGCCGCCGGAGACCTGCTGGCCGGCCTTGACGCCGAGCGCGGACAGGTGGGCGTACTGGGAGTAGCGGCCGTCGGCGTGCCTGATGACGACCTGGTACCCGTAGGCCCCGGCCCAGCCGGCCGACTCGACCGTGCCGGGTCCGACGGCCTTGACGCTGGTGCCGGTGGGCACCGGGAAGTCGACGCCGGTGTGGTAGCCGCTGGACCAGGAGGATCCGGCGACGCGGTAGGCGGTGCCGATCCCGGCGTCGACGGGGGCGGTGAAGGCTCCGCCGCCCGCGGCGGGCTTCTGCTCCGCTGAGACGGGCTTGCCGGCGGGCTTGGCGGCCGGCTCGGGCTTGGGCTTCTCGGCGGGCTTGGACTGCTCGGGCTGCGGCTTGGGCTGCTCCGACTTCGGCTGCTCGGGCTTCGGCTGCTCGGGCTTCGGCTGCTCGGGCTTCTGCTGCTCCGGCTTGGGAGCGGCCGGTTCCACGGGCTTGACCGGCTCGGCGGTGCGCGGCGGCTTCTCGGGGTTCTGGGCGGGCGGGGCGGTGGTCACCCTGAGGGTGAGGCGCTGGCCCGGGAAGATCATGTTGGGGTTGCCGCCGACGGTGGACCGGTTCGTCTCGTACAGGGCCTGCCAGCCGCCCTCCACGTGCTGCTCGGAGGCGATCGTCGAGAGGGAGTCCCCGGGGGCGACCACGTACGGGTTCGGCAGGACCGTGGTGCCGGTCGGGCGGGGCATGGCGACGGGGGTCGGGGTGGTGGCCTTGGTCGGCTGGACCAGGTCCTTGTGCGCCTGTCCCGAGGGCTTCGCGGCCGGTTGGGCCGCCGGCTTGGCGGCGGGCTTCGCCGCCTGCTTCGGGAGGGCCTTGGTGTCCAGTGCGGGAGCCGGCCCGCTGCGGCTGAGCCCGGCCTGCGGTCCGCAGGCGGGCCAGGCCCGGGGGCCCTGGCCCTTGAGCACCTTCTCGGCGACCGCGATCTGCTGGGCCTTGGTGGCGAGGTCCGCGCGCGGGGCGTAGGCGGTGCCGCCGAATTCACGCCAGGTGCTCTGGCTGAACTGCAGGCCGCCGTAGTAGCCGTTGCCGGTGTTGATCTGCCAGTTGTTGGTGGATTCGCAGGCGGCGACCTTGTTCCAGGTGTCCACGGAGGCGGCCTGCGCGTCCGTGGCGCCGATGAGGGGGAGCGCGATCCCGGCGCCACCTGCGGTGACGACGAGCGAGGCCCGGTTGATGCTGCTCGGCTGGTACCGGCGGTGCCGGCCCCGTACACCCATGGGAGCCCCCCTGGAAGACATCAGGAACCGCACAACCTAACGGCGGCCCGATGAGCTGACAAGGGCGACAACCAGCCGTAGGGCGGCGTGAGTTGACGATCGCACAGTCCCGCTGCCGGAGTCCGGCGAATCCGCGGATCCGATGTCCCCTCCCCTCCCTTCCACCGTTCCCGGGGGCGCCGCGCGAGGGCCCGCCGGGTCAGGCCCGTCAGCTGAGCGGGCCGGGCTGCGGGATCGGCGCGGGTCCGGGGGGCGGGGGCACCGGGTCCGGCTCCGGGAAGGGCCCCGGTACGGGGGGCACCGGGCGCGGGACGGGTCCGGGGTCCGGCAGCGGGGGGAACGGGCCGGGGACGGGGTCCGGCTCGGGCACGGGGGGCTGCGTCTGCTCAAGGTTTCGCACCATAAGGCCCACCTTCCCCCGATCTCAGCCGGTACGCCCCCCGGCGAGCGCGGCGGCGAGCCCCAGCGCCGGACTGCCCAGCACGGGGATCCGCGTGCGCACCAGGGGTACCGCCCCGGCCATCGAGGCCTGCGCCAGCACGATGACGTCGGCGCCCGTCACCCCATCGGCGGCGCCCGCCACGGCACGGAGGTACCCGCCCTCGTCCCCGGCCTCGAACAGCTCCCAGGCCCCGGGCACCACCTGGCCGCGCACGCCCTCGGCCCCCTCCTCGCGGAGGAGCTCGACGCTCGGCCCCAGGGTCGACTCCAAGGCGGCCAGCACCACGATCCGCTCCCCCGTCACCACGGCCCGCGCGGCCATGGCCCGGTCCACCCGCAGCACCGGGTACCCCAGCTCGGGGGCGAGGGACTCGGCGACACCCCCGATGGTCGAACAGGTCACCAGCACGGGCCCCGGGAGCCCCGCCAGCACCTCCCGCACCTCGGCCCGCACCCCCTCCGGCCCCACTTCCCGGGCCCGCTCCAACAGCCCGGGCCGCACGAGGTGCCGCAGCACGGCACCGGGGTGCTCCCGCTCCCCCAGCGCATCGAAAACGGGCACGTGCACCGCGGAGGTGTGCAGAAGGGTCAGCGTCACCACAGATCGGCGTCCTGCTCCAGCTGCGCCCGCGCGGCGGCGGCCACCCCCGCCGGCGCCTCGGGCGCCAGCTCGGGATGCCGCCCGGCCCACGCGGCGGCGTAGGGACAGAGCGGCACGACCGGCACGCCCTCCCCCTCGGCCATCGCGTAGAACCCCTTGACGAGCTCCCCGCCGATCCCCCGCCCCTCGTGCCCGGGTTCGACGACGGTGTGCACCGCCACCAGGGCGTGGGGCTGCGCGGCGAGCACGAAGTACGCGATGAACCCGACCACCCGCCGGTCCTCGACGGCCAGCAGCCGCCCGGCCTTCCGCTCGTCCACCAGCTCTATCACCACGGCCCCGCTCCCTCAGCTCAGACAGCCACCGAATGCGGGCTGCGCTCCTGATCCGTACCCGGCACCGGCGCGGAAGGATCCGCACCCAGCTCCACGATCCGATTGTCACCGTCCACGTGCACGACGCGCGGCTTCAGTGCCCGCGCCTCGGCATCCTCGACCTGCGCGTAGCTGATGAGGATCACGAGGTCCCCGGGGTGCACGAGATGCGCGGCGGCCCCGTTGATCCCGATCACTCCGGACCCGCGCTCGCCCTCGATGACGTAGGTCTCGAGCCGGGCCCCGTTGGTGATGTCCACGATGTGGACGAGCTCCCCGGGCAGCAGATCGGCGGCGTCGAGCAGATCGGCATCGATGGTCACGGACCCGACGTAGTGCAGGTCGGCCTGCGTCACGGTGGCCCGGTGGATCTTGGACTTGAACATGGTGCGAAGCATGGAGAAACTCCCGGTTTGTCTGCTCCCTGCCTGCTCAACAGGTCAAGGGCGGTCGCCGCACCCTACAACGCCCCGCCCGCCCCGGTCAGCCTTCCCCGTGGACTTCAGGACGGCCCCGGATGGCCCTGGTGGATGAAGGCGGCCCAGATCGCCGGGCGCTGGAGGTCCGGGCCGCGGGTCAGCTCGTCGAGGAGGCTGCCGCTGAGCGACCCCGGGTTCTGGCGCCCCGGGTCGAGCATCCACATCCGGGCGACATGGAGCGCGTCGACCGGGCTCAGTCCCTCGACGGTCAGGTAGTGGTGGAACACGGCCATCATCAGCGCCGCCGCCGAATCCCGAGCGGCCCACCGCGAGCCCACCACGTCGCGCGCGCCGCTCGCCACGAAGGCGGTCGTCAGGGTGAGCGCCTCGTCGTGGTCGCGCTTGCTCAGGTCGGTCTCGCAGGCGCTGAGCACCACCAACGGCCCGTCCGGGGGCTCCTGTTCGGCCGTCTGGCGGTCGAGCAGCCGTGAGACGGTCAGCAGGTCGGTGGGCCGGTCCTCCCCCGGCCGGTCCCCGTCGGGAGCCAGACGCAGCGCGGAGGTCGTCGGGTTGGTGCCGGCCGAGCCGTGGCACGCCACGTGGAGCAGGGACGGAGCACCGGCGAGGGCGTCGAGGAGGTCGCCCGGTGTGCCGGCCGCCGCGGGCTCGGCGGGCGGTTCGTAGAACTCCCCGTAGAGACGGGCCCGCGGGTACAGGGCCTGCTGGAGCGCCGCGACCTCCAGTTCCGCGTACGGGAGGCTCATGGTGGGGTCCGACACCAGGACGGGAGCGTCGGCCGGGGCGCGCCGGGCACGCCGGACCGTGTTCAGGAACTGGCCGCCGGACGCCGCGTAGCTGATGATCATGATCTGGCAGACGTAGTCGCTGGGGGCCTCCGCGGGGAGGCGGGCCGCGTGCCAGGGCACGATGCCGAGGCGGCCGCAGGGCACCAGCACGATCCTGGGCGGGCCCGGGCGGTCCCTGCGCCGGTTCTCGTTCTCGGCCAGGCGTTCCCCGATGCCGGTGATCACGGGGAGGATCACGGCTTCCGTCGCCCAGTCGCAGAGGTCGGACAGAGCGTCCTCCCAGGTCTGTGCGGCGGCCGGGACGCCGGGGCGCTCCTGGTGGGCGGCCGCGGCGTCGAGGTAGCGCTCCAGGGGGCCGCTCTGCTCTTCGGCCAGGAGGGGCAGTGCCCGTACTCCGGTGCCGACGTCCGGGCCCACGACCACTGCCATGCCCGGCGTGCCGCCCTCACCCGCGAGCAGGTAGACCAGCGCGTCCGCGTCGCCCTCGGCCACCCCGGCCTTGAGCTCGTCGACCGTGGGGGTGCGGAAGAGGGCACCGCCCGGCTCGCGGGGACCCAGGGCCTCCAGGGCGCGGCGCCGCAGGGAGCTGGGCAGCTCCCAGGGGAGTGCGTCGCCCGCCCCACCACTTCCTGCTTCGGGTCCGGGTCCGGCTGCGTCGCGTCGGCGTTCCGCCGCCCGCCATTCGCCCGCGAGGTCGTGGTGGCCGCGGGACTCCAGCAGTTCGGGCACGGCCCGGGAAGTGGATGCCGCTCGCAGCACCAGGGCACGGCCCAGTTCGAGCGCGGCGACCGCGTCCTCGACCCGCCCCTGGGAGGCGGCCCAGACGGCGGCCCGCACCCCGCGGTCGGCCCCGGACCGGGCGGCCAGCAGGCCGTGGTCGGAGCCGGCCTGCAGGACGACCTCCCCCGCGAGGGCCTGCAGCGATTCCAGGGCCGCATCCGTGGCGGCGTCCCGGTCTGCCGGGTCCTGGGTGTCGTGCAGGCGGCGGCGGTAGTTCTCCGCGAGCTGCCACAGGGCGGGGGCCGCGAGCTGCGGTGCCCGGCCCAGCCGGATGTCGTCGCGCACCTGCTCCAGTCCGCTGATGGCGGCGTCCAGATCGGCGGGGTCCCGGGTGGTGGAGTACCGGAGGGTCGTCGTCAGGGCGGCGAGGTACCGGGTGCCCGTCGCGGTGCCCTGGGCCGGCGGGGCGGCGTCCGGCATGAGGTCGGGGGTGTCGCCCAGCACGGCCCGCGCGGCCTGGAGCGCTTCGCGGAGCGCCGCGAGCTGCTCCCTGGGAAACCAGGGCTCCGTCGCGGGCCCGGCCGAGAGGGCGGCCTGCTGCTGCGCCAGGCCGCGCACGAGCATCTCGCGGTCGCCGGTGCGCTCGGCCATCGCAGTGAGTGTCGCGCCGTGGACGAGTTCCACCAGCCAGCGGAAGGTGTGCTCGGGGGGTGTCTCGCGTTCCAGGGCCTCCACCTCGCCCACCAGCCTCAGGTACTCCTCCTCGTTCTCCTTCTCCTCCTGCGCGGCCAACCTGGTGAAGAGTTCGTGTGCGCGGACCCCGACGGTGAGTTCGGCCCCCGCGGGATCCCCGGCCGTCCACTGCGTGAAGTGCTCCGTGATCGCGGCGATCTGCGCGTGGGCCGCGCCGCTGTCCTCCCGGCTGCCCCCGAGCGGCCCTGCGGTCTGGAGCACCATGCGCATCAGGTTCTCGATCTCGGAGGCCCGGCCGTGCCCCGCGGGCAGGCGTTCGAGCTGCCCGCCGAGCCGGTGGAGGAGCCGGTTGAGGGACTCGGGTTCGCCGGTTTGCAGGGCCTCGCCCAGTCCGAATACGGCGGCGAGCCACGCGCTGGTGACGGCCGTGTCGGCCTCCGGAACCGGCTCCGGCTCCGGCTCCGGCTGGGGCTCCCGAGCGGCGGCCCCCTGTGCCGTCGACTCCCGCGCCCCGGCCGGGTCGGCCGGGTCGGCCGGGTCGGGCAGGGTTGCCGCGAGGTCCAGCAGGGTCCGCAGCTGGTCGCCGAACGGCAGATCGGGGGGCAGCATGGACAGCAGCGTCTCGGGGTCGGAGAGGTCCGTCTCCGACACGTACGCCAGCACGTCCTGCATCTGCCCCAGCCGGGAACGGAGTTCCGGCGGCACCGGCAGCTGTCCGACCTCGGCGGCCAGCGCGGCCAGCCGGTCCGCCTCCGCGGCGGCCCCCTCGGGCCCGGCCGCCATCGCCCGGTCGAAGACGGACCAGAAGTCCGGGGGCGCCCCCGCCGGGCGGCCCGGCTCCGTATGACCCGACACCATCATCAGGAACATCGCCGCCCACTGCCTGCCGTCCTCCGGCATCCGCTGCCCGGCGGCCGTCGTCCGGTCCCGCACCTCCTCCAGGAGACGCCGGGCCCGTTCCGGGTCACCCGGTGCGCCGCGCCCGGTGGCGTGCCGGGTGGCGAGCAGGCCGCCGAGCACCAGTGTGACCCTGCCGAGCAGCTCCGGGTCGTGGTCCAGGAGGGGCCGCAGCCGCGAGAGTTCGGCGACGGACGCCTCGAACTCCTCCGCGGACACCGGCGCGTCCTCGCCTCCGTGTCCGATCAGCCGGGCGGCGCGTTCCGCCGCCTCTTCGGCCCAGGCTCGAAGTGCCCGGACCCCGCCGCTCTCCCCGTCCACCGCCATGTCCCCACGCCCCCGTACGCCTCGGTGAATCCATCCGGCCGTCCCCCGGCCCATCATGGCCGCATCGTGCTCCCGTGGAACCGGATCGCGGTCAACTCACCCCCGCCCGGCCGGAAATCGACCGGCCGCCGCCCCGGCACCGCCCACGACACCCGCGCTCCCGGCCCCGATGGGCGCCAACGGGGCAAACACCGGGCGAACTCCGGGCCGGGCCTTCACCCGCCGCCCGCTCCGCTGCTTCGCTGGTCGTACGGGGAACGAGGGGGGCTGCGTGGACATCGGTGTGGTGACCGCTCCGCTGACCGCGGTCGCGGGTGTCGTCGGCACACTGATGTCCGCGCTGCTCACCCAGCGGGCGGCTGATCGCAGCCGGCAGCGTGAGCAGGAGCGGGCCGAGGAGCTGTGGGACCGGCGCGCCTCCGCCCAGGAGCTGTGGTCGTGCTACGTGGCGCTCAACACCTCCGGCCGGCAGTATCTTGCCGCACTCACCGACCAGTTGCACGCGTTGGGGTGCGACACCGAGGTGCCTCTCGCCCGGCAGCGCCTCACCGGTGCGCGGGACCACCACCGGGAGGTGTACGCGGAGGCGCAGATCCGGCTGTCGGACCGGGTGCTCGAACACGCGGCCGGCGTCAGTCACGGTCTCGGGGCGGTCTACGGCATGCTCCGGCGGCTGGACGAGGGCTCCCCGCGTCCGGGGGACTCACCGGCAGCCGCGCACGCGGCCATCGAATCGCTGTGGGCCCGACTACGGGAGATGCGGCGGGAGATGCGGGCCGATCTGGGTGCCTCCAGGTCGGAGTCGGGTCGTTGACGGGGAGAAGCGGGGGAACCCGCCGCGACACCCCCTGCGGATGTGCATAGTGGGGGAATCGATGGCTGTTGGGGGCGCGTGAGGGCCGTTCGCGGCCCGGAGAGGCGGAATGCCGGTGAGCCGGGAGGAGAGCGGTGGCGTCGAGGGCCTGCGCGCCTGGGTGTCGGACGCCGCGGAGCGGGTGAAGCGGCTGCTCCCCGGCGTGCTTGCGGCCGGTCCGCCCTCACTCCGTGCCATCGAAGCGTCGGTCGCCGAACTGGACCAGCTCAGCGGGCTGCTGGACCACGACGAGGAACTGCGCGGCTCGGTGCGCGTATGGCTCGCGGGTGCGCTGACCCTGAGGCACGCGAACGGGGGCGGTACGCCCGCGGACCGGGAGCGGGCCGAGGCGCTGCTGCGGGACGCCCGGGACCGCAGCACCCCGCTGGGGGCGGTGGTGGCCGAGGAGGAACGGCGATGGGCGGCGCTGTTCCTGATCAGCCACGTCTCGCCGATCCAGCCCCAGGAGGGCTCCTACGGGGGCGCGCCGGACCTCTCCGGCTATCTCGACTGGCTCGCCCGGGCCGGTCCCGCCGGGATGCTCACCGCGGCGACCGAGATGCGCGAGCTGATGGACGACGTGGCACGGCTCCCGCTGCGCGCCGAGATGCTGGGTCCGGTGAGCCGGGTACAGGACGTCCTCTCGGCCCCTTCCATGCAAGGGGTGTCCGACATGATGGCGGCCATGGTGCCGGCCGGTTCGCCGTTCGCGGATCAGTTGCGGCAGGTGATGGACCGGGTGTTCGCGGGTGCGGGCGGCTTCGACGGGGGCCGGCCTCACGGCGGGACGACGCCGCCCGGCCCGCCCCGGCAGCCGGAGCCCGAGCCCGAGCCAGAACCGGAGCCCGCGCGGAAGCCGACGTCGGCGCCCGATCCGGTGCCGGTGCCGGAGCCGGAGGCGGTGCCAGCGCCGGCATCGGAGCCGGAGCCAGTGCCGGAGCCGACGCTCGCTCCCGACGACTTCCGGAACATGGTCCGCGCCCTGGACGCGGTGAACGCGACCAGCGAGGGGCTCGACCCCGTCCTGCGCAGCGGTGACCCCCAGGCGCTCAACGACCTTCTCGGCAAGCTGCGTTCGGCGCAGGACGTGCCGCTGCCGGGTCCGAACCAGACTTCCGCGCTGGAGGGCCTGAGGGCGCTCCTGCTCGGCATCAGTCCGGCGGTGGGCGGCACCCGCCAGGACATGTCGGCCGGCCGCGCCCACCTGGGGACGGTCCTCGACCACCTGGGGGCGATCTCGGGCTCGCTGCCCCAGGGCCTGGGCGACC
This sequence comes from Streptomyces sp. NPDC004126, assembly GCF_050275515.1. Classification (NCBI taxonomy): domain Bacteria; kingdom Bacillati; phylum Actinomycetota; class Actinomycetes; order Kitasatosporales; family Streptomycetaceae; genus Streptomyces; species Streptomyces sp. NPDC004126. The sequence continues at coordinate 133,656 of NZ_JBNNPF010000002.1, forward strand.
CCGTCGTCCTGGGCCGTGCGCTGGAGATCGGCTCCCGGGCGATGGAGGCGCGGGAGGCGGAGGACCTCCCGGCACTCCACGGCCTCGTGGCGCAGGCGGAGGCCCTGGGGGCGGCCGTCCCCGAGAGCGATCCGCTCCGGTTCGCGGTCGACGGCGCGCTCGGCGCGGCCCTCGGCGCGCTCGGGGCCGCGACCCGGGACCGGGAGGCGCTGCTGCGGGCCCTGCCCTACTTGGAGCAGGCGGTGAACCGCGCCAAGGCGAGCGGACTCCCGTTCGCCGACGAGCTGCCCGCCGCCTGGACGGGCGACCTGGGGCTGATCCGCGCCGCCCTCGCCGGGGAGCCGGCGGCTTCGGTCTCCGAACACGTTCCGCCGCCCCCGGATGCCCCGATGGAGGACCTCTACGCCTCCACGCTCTCCCTGGGCGTGCGCTTCGGCCTCGACCGCGACCCCGCCGTACTCGATGTCATGATCGGCGAACTCGAACGCCTCCGGGACGGCATTCGCGAGGGCAGGGCACCACGGGTCGCCGCCGATGCGCTGTGGCACCTGGCCGAGGCCTACCACCTGCGGGGCCTCCTCGGGAAGGACTCCGACCCGGCGCCCGGCACGGACAGCGGCGCGCTCGAAGCCGCCGAGGAGGCGCTGACGGCCCTCGCCGGCGACGTCCTCCTCCAGGCGGGCGCCGAGCACGGCCTGCTGGCCGCCCGCACCGGAGCCAGCCGGGGGGTGCGGGCGGCCCGGATGGCCGCCTCGTACGGAAGGCTGCACGAGGCCGTGGCCGCGCTGGAGCTGGGCCGGGCCCTGGTCCTGCAGGCGGCCTCCACCTCCGCGGCCGTGCCCGAACTCCTGGAAGCGGCAGGGCGCCAGGACCTCGCCGAGGCCTGGCGGGAGGCTGCCGACGGCGCGCGGGACGCGGGAGGCACCGCGGCCGACGGCCGCGGTCCGGGCGACGCGGGCGAGGTTCCCGGGCTGCTGCCGAGCACCCTGCGCCGCCAGGCCCTCGACGCCCTCGGCTACCGCCGGGACCACGGCCTGCTGGGCACGCCCACCCTGAGCGAGCTCGCGGACGGTCTGTCCGACGCGGGTGCGGACGTCCTCCTCTACCTGGTGCCGGGCGACGGCCAGGGACCGGGCCTGATGATCGCGGTGGGGCCTCTCCTGGGAGCCGGTGCGGGCGCCCTGCCCCGGCTCACCGACGACGAGAACGGCCCGCTGGCACGGTACGTGGAGGCCGCGGCGGCACGGGACCTCAACCGGTACGACGACGCCGCCGCCCGGGCCTGGGAGGACGCCCTGGAGGAACTGTGCGACTGGGCGTTCCAGGCGCTCGGACCGGCCCTCGGCGGCATCGAGGAGCGCCTGGCGGCGGCCCGCGAGGGACGGGACGACGAGGACCGGCCCCTCCGCGTCGTACTGGTGCCCTGCGGGCGCCTGGGGGTCGTGCCGTGGCACGCCGCACGGCTGCCGGCCGAGGCCGCCCACGAGCGGCTCTGCCAGGTGGCGGTCATCAGCTACGCGGCATCCGGCGGCCAGTTCCTGCGGACGGCCGCACGAGCGCGGCGGGACCCGGTGGCCGCCCCCGTCGTGGTCGCCGACCCGATGATGGACCTCGGCTTCTCCGACATGGAGGTCACCGCCCTGCGGGACGCCTTCTACCCGCATGCCCTGCTGTGCGGCACGCTCTACGGTGAGGAGGAACTGCCGCCCGCGACGCCCGACGCGGTCCTGGGGTTCCTTTCCGACGGCACCTCCCTGCTGCACGTGGTCTCGCACGGGTCGGCGGGCCCCCGCCCGACGGTCTCGGCCCTGGACCTCGCGGCCGACGAGAAGGGCACACCTGCGCCGCTGACCGTGACCCGGCTGCTCGACCGGAAGGAGCAGCACGACGGACCCGACGGGCCGTTGGTCGTCCTGAGCGCGTGCCAGACGGATCTGAGCAAAGGCGACCACGACGAGGCGCTGACCCTGACCACGGCCTTCGCCGCCGCCGGAGCGCGGGACGTCGTGGGGTCGCGGTGGCTGGCCCAGGACAGCGGCTCGGCGCTGCTGATGGCGGTGTTCCACCACTACCTCGTCGTCGACGGGCTCAGCCCCGTCGACGCCCTGCGGGCCGCGCAGCTGTGGATGCTCGACCCCCACCGGGAGAACCCGGGCTCCCTCCGGGGCGACCTGCTCCGGGAGATGGGACGGACGGGACTGGAACGGACCGCGCTCTGGGGCGCCTTCATCCATCAGGGCCACCCGGGCCCGGGCGCGACGAACACGACGAACACGAACACGGCGAACACGGCGAACACGAACACAGCGAACACGAACACGGCAGAGACGGACGCAGCAGAGGGGACAGCATGAACGAGGAGGGCCGCGGACCATCCGCGGAACCGCTGCTCGCCCTGATCGGCGAGCACCGGGAGTCCATCCGCGCGGCACTCGACGACGAGCAGCACGCGCTGCTGCTCACCCGGCTGACCGCGCTCGCCGAAGCCCCACCGGACGACACCATGGCGGTGCGCAGGGCGCTCCAGGGCGTCAGGCTGGCCCTGCGCCCGCTGCCGTTCGAGCATCCGGTACGCGTCATGGTGGACGGGGCCCGGCTCGTGGCCGCGCCCCCCGGGCCGGCGGCCGTGACGGAGGCGCTGGCACTGCTCAGCCTGATGGCGGCCCAGGCCCCGGACCCGGACCCGGACCCGGACCCGGCCCCCGCCGGGCCCGACCCGCTGCTGCTGGAGCCGGCGCTGTCCGCGGCCGAGGCGACGTCCCGCTGCGGCGGTGCACCACCGTCCGAACTGATCAGGCTGCCGGACCCGCCGAACGGCGACCGCTATCCGCGGTTCCAGTTCCCGGCGGGCGGCGGCACCCCGCACGAGGTCGTCCTCGAAGTCAACCGGCTGCTCCTGGCGGACATCGATCCCCGGGGCGCCGCGTCCTGGTGGCTCGGCGCGAACACCTGGCTGGGCGGGACCCCGGTATCGCTCCTGGGACTGCTGCCCGACCACGAACTCGTCGGTGCGGCCGTCGCACTCGTGGAGGGAGAGTGATGAGCAGCCTCATGCCCGCGATCAGGTTCTTCCCCATGATCAAGGACGAACTGCGCCCCAACCTGGAGGTGATCCCGGCCGGCACGGAACTGTGGCGCGTGCACAAGTCCAAGTACAGGCCGACCCAGTTCAACCCGACGCTGGCGGACCTCCACTTCAACGGCGGCCGCTTCGAGGGGACGGTGCTGGACCCGTACCGGAGCCTGTACGTGGCCGACACCGCCCTGACCGCCGTCGCGGAGAGCGTGCTGCGCTCGGTGCCCTGGACCGGCGGCAGGCGGGAGATCCCGTACATCAGCGTCAAGGACCGGACCCTGAGCGTGCTCCGCACCACGCGTGAGCTGACCTTGGTCTCGCTGATCGAGGAGAAGGACCTGGCCGCCGTCCATCAGACGGCCAACCTCCTGGACGACGAGCGCAGTTATCCGATGGCGCGGCGGTGGGTGAGTGAGATCCGGGCGCAGGCGCCCGATGCCATGGGGCTGGTCTGGCAGTCCCGCCGGAACCGCCCCAAGCACGCCGTGGTGCTCTTCCACGACCGCTTCGACGACTGCCACTGCAGCGCCCTGGAGGTGGTGCCGGGACGGGGCATCGCGGACCTCGGCTCCCCTGAAGGCGTCGAGGAAGTGAACGGGCTGCTCGCTCCGCTGCTGGCGGAGGTGTCGAAACCCGTGGCGCGCTGAGGCCGAAGAGCGGGTGATCGTGCTTGTCCGCCTGTGAAGGGTGATGCCATCGTGGGCCCATGGCATTACCTGCATCTGATTACACCGCACTTCTCACCGAGTTGAAGGAGGTCAGGCGCGCGGGGCTGGTCCGGCTGCGGGGGCGCGCGCTGCCCGCCCTGGAGGCGGCGGCGGAGGCGGCCACCGCATCCTCAGCCCGGCCGCCGGGCGTTCCCATCGAGGTGTTGCTGCGGTGCGCGGTCGCACGCCTGGACGCGGGGACGCTGCGCAGCGCCGCCGAGTACACCCTGGGGCTGGCCCAGGGCACCCGGGACTGGCCGGCGTCCTCGCGCCGCGCCAGGGCGGCCTCGCTCTACGGGGTGAGCGTCGAGCGGTTCCGCAAGGACCAGGAGGTGATGGTGCTCGGCCAGGTCGCCGAGCACATCGTGCGGCTGGCGGCCGACGCGGGGGCGGCGGACGCCGGTTCGGCCGCGGCGGACGGCGGCGGCCTGGTCGGCCTGGGCAGCCACCGGACGGTGGAGGTCCGGACCGCCGGCCGGCCGGTCGTCCTCACCGTGCACGTCCACCCCGTGGACCTGCTGCGCGACGTGGACGTGATCGTCTCCCCCTCCAACGTGTTCTTCGCGCTGCCCGAGGCGTACAAGGCGTCCATCGCCGCGTCGTTGCGGCGGGCGGCGGCCGTGCACGGGGTCACCGGTGAGGTCCTGTCGGACCCGCTCCCGGGGGAGTTGCGCCGATGGGCCGAGCGGCACGGTACGTCGGGGCGGGCCGTGCGGCCCGGCACGGTTGCGGCAACCGGTGCCGGGGCCCTGACGGCGCAGGGCGTACGGCGCATCTACCACGCGGCGATCGCCGTCCCCCGGGCCGGGACCAACGACTACGACGTACTGCCGGCCGATGTCACCCGGGCGGTGTCCCGGGCCCTGGCGGTGCTCGCCGAGGAGCACGACCGCCACTCGCCGCCGCTGCGCTCGGTGTGCTTCCCGCTGCTCGGCTCGGGGCGCGGCGGCCTGCCCTACGAGGTCAGTCTGGCCTCCGTCTGGGCGGCCGTGGAGGCGGAGTTGGCGCGGGGGGCGCCCTGGGAGGTCCACTTCGTGGTGCGCACGCCCGAGGCGGCGGCGGTGGTGGAGCGCGTCCCGGCCGGAATCCGCCCGGCGCACAACCGGAGGCCGACCGGCTGACGGTGTGCAATGGAAGGGTGCCCGGTGCGCGCGAGGGCGCACCGGGCGGCGCAGAGGGGTGCGCAGAGGGGTGCGCAGAGGGGTACGGGGACGATCTCATGTGGGTAATCTCTGCTGACACGCGCGGAGTCGGTGTCCGGTCACCTAGCGTGTGCGCATGAGCGGTGGGATGGAACAGTGGGGTCACGGGGCACGGGGCCGGGTCGTCACCTGGCCGGATCCCGACGCGTACGTCCTGGTCGAAGGCGTGCTGCTGCGCATGCTCCCGGACTCCCCCGGCATGGTGCCGGGTGCGGAGGTCCTCGTGCGCCACGACTCGGCCCGGAGCCTCCTCCTCGCGCGCGCCGCGGCACGGACGGACGGACGAGAGCGGAGCACCGGGGAATGAGTGAGTACGGCTTCGGACTGGCGGAGGGCTGTGACGAACGGCAGCCCGTCGTACTACTCCTCGACACCTCGCAGTCCATGGGACGCCCGGCCGGGAACCCGCGGATCGACGAGCTGAACGAGGCTCTGGCCGACTGGTTCGACGGGATTCGGGCGGAGCCCAGGCTGCGTGCGCGGGTCGAGGTCTGCCTGATCGCCTTCGACTCGCGGGTACGGGTCTTCGACCCGGACCGGGAGCGGCTGGTGCCGGTCGAGGAGGCAGACCCGGACCGGATCTTCGTTCCGGTGGACCGGATGCGCCCGCCCCGGCTGGAGGCGTCCGGGCTGACCCGGATGACGGAGGCCGTCGAGTCGGCCCTCGAACTCGCGCGGGAGCGCCACCGGGCCTTGCAGGCACGGCAGGTCCAGGTGCGCAGGCCGTTCCTGTGGGTGCTGACGGACGGTGCGCCGAGCGATGTGGACGGGGAGCCCATGGACGCCGCCGCACTGGCCGGTACGGCACGGAAGGTGCGCCTCGGCGAGGAGAGGGGTGAGTGCGTGCTCCAGGCCATCGGTGTGCGCGGCGCCGACCTGGAACTCCTGCGGGTCCTCGCGCCGAAGGGCGCTCTGATGCTCGAGGGTCTGCCCTTCGGGAAGATCCTCGATCTGCTGTTCCAGAGCTCGGACCGGATCGGGGCGGTCCAGGCCGCGGACGAGATCCACGTCCGGACGGCCCATCTCGTGGACCAGGAGCGCCGGATGCAACTGCTGGAGGAGAAGTTCCGGTGATCATGGCGGGGGCCGCCGTCCAGGGGACGGCGCACCTGGCCCGCGGGCAGGGGTGCCAGGACGCCTTCAAGGCGGTCGGCCTGGGCGGGGCGGCCGTGCTCGCCGTCGCGGACGGTGCCGGGGCCCGGGAGCGCAGTGCCCTCGGCGCGCACATCGCCGTGGACACCGCCTGCCGGGTCCTGGCCGAGGGCGTTCCCCGGGCCGAGGACGCCCCGGAGGTGTGGACGGGGTGGATCGCCGCGGCCGGTGCGCGGGTGGTCGAGGACTACCTGCGGACGGTCGAGGGCGTGCTGTCGGCGGTGCCCGCACCGGGCGGGCCGGTGAAGGCCGACGCGCTGGCCTCCACGCTGGCCGCCGCGGTCCTGCGGCCCCCCTGGGTGGCGTTCCTGTCGGTCGGCGACTGCTTCGGGACGGTGCTGACGCGCGAACCCGCCGGGGCCGGGCCGGGCGCCGGGACTCGGGAGCGGTGCCACCTCGTCCTGCCGCCGCCGGCTCCCGGCGCTCCGGAGACGGTCTTCCTCTCCTCGCCCGGGGCGGCCCTGCGATTACGGTCCTTCGTGCTGTGGGAGCCGATGCTCAGCGGGGTCGTGCTCGCCACCGACGGCTGTGCGTCCCTGACCCTGGACCACCCGTCGGTACGCGAACTCCCTCCCGAAGCCGGCCCGTTGCCGTCCGAGCGGTTCTTCTGCGGGCTCGCCGCGACGCTCCGCGCCAACGGCGGTGACGCCGAACCCCTGCGCGCCCTGCTCTCCGGTCCCGGGGCGGCCCGGACCGGAGACGACCTGACGGTGCTCTGCGCGCTGACGGACGGCAGGTGACGATGGCCCTCACGGTGGTGTCCGCCGGCGGGCACACATGGCGCCTGACGCACCGGATCGGCAGCGGCTCGGAAGGGGTCGTGTACGCCGTGGACCACGCGCGCCCGCTGGTGGCCAAGCTCGTCCCCGCCCCGCCGGACCCGGACGCCTACCGGCGCCGCATCGCCCGGCTGGTCCGTCAGCGCCGCGAGCCGCGAACCGTCCGGCTGCTGTCCGGAGCCACCCCGCGCGCGGCCTGGCCGATGGTGGGGGTCCGGGCCGGCGGGCCGGGCCCCGACGGAGTGGACGGCTACGTGATGGCCGACATGCGCCACACCCACCGGCCGTTCACCCACCTGCTGACCCCGCAGGCCCGTACGACCCGACTCCCCCACGCGACGTGGGCCACCGCGCTCGCCGCCGGCCTCTCGCTCGCCCGCCTCCTCGCGGACCTGCATGCCGAGGGCTACGTGGTCGGCGACCTGAAGCCGGACAACCTCTGGGTCGACGCGCACGGCGGGGTCGGTATCGCCGATGTCGACTCCTGGCAGTTCACCGACGGCGGCGAGGTGTTCGCCGGACGGATGGGCAGCCCGGGCCACACGGCACCCGAACGGATCGGCGCGCCGACGGGTACCGCGCCGGACCGGGCGGCCGACGACTTCGTGCTCGCGGTCCTGGTCCACGAGCTGCTGATGTGCGGGCTCCACCCCTTCGCCGGGCACCCCGCGACCGACTCCGGCTACCTCTCGTACGACGACAACGTCCTGCACGGGCGGTGCCGCCTGCTCGACCGGGCCTCGGTGGTCCTGCCCCGGTCCGCGCCGCCCGTCGACCTGCTCCCGCGCCGGCTCACCGCCCTCTTCCGGGCCGCGTTCGGCGGGGTGCGGCCCCCCGCCTCGGCCTGGGCCGACGCGCTGGCCGCGGAGTCGGAGCCGGCGCGGCTGAGGACCTGCCGCAGGAACCCCCTGCACGTGCACACGGCGGAACGGCCGTGGTGCCCCTGGTGCGACCTGGCAGAACACGGCGCGGACGGCTATCCGGCCCGGGCCTCGGGACCGCCCGCCGACGGCGCGGCGCGGTACCCGAAGGGCGTGAAGAGCATGAAGGAGAACACCGCATGGCAGAGGTGACCCGGCTCTCGGTGGCGAGGAGGCTCGACCGCTGCACCGTCCTGGGGCCGGGGACCCGGGCCGTGATCTGGGTGCAGGGCTGCCCGCTGCGCTGCCGGGGCTGTGTGGCGGCGGAAACCCTCCCCTTCGAGGGCGGCACCGGACACACCGTCGCCGAACTCACCGACTGGCTGTGCGGGTTGCCGGACATCGAGGGCGTCACCCTCTCCGGTGGCGAGCCCTTCAGCCAGGCGGCCGCGCTGGCCGCGCTGCTCGACTCCGTCCGGGCGCGGCGCCCCGACTTCGGCGCGATGGCCTACTCCGGGTTCCGGTACGAGGCCCTGCTCCGGGGCGGTCCGGAACGGCGCGCGCTGCTGCGGCGCCTCGACCTCCTCGTCGACGGGCCGTACGTGGCCTCCCGGCGGCACGGCCTGCGCTGGCGGGGCTCGTCCAACCAGCGCATCGTCGCCCTGACCGACCGCTACGCGCAGGTCGGGAGCGAGCCGGACACCAGCGCGGGAGTCGAGCTGTCCGTCGAGGCCGACGGGTCGCTGTCCTGGGCGGGGGTGCCGCCGGCTCCGGGGTTCCGGGAGGGGTTCGAGGAACGACTTGCGGCACGGGGCTTCGTCCTGCGGGCCGAGGCAGGGAGGGAAGCATGAGCGGATCACCGAAGTACAGCACCGTCACGGTCGCGCCGGCCTACGCGCGGCTGGAGGCGGAACGGCGCCGGGCCCGGGAGGCGGCACGCCGGCGGCAGGAGGCGCAGCGCGCCAGGGAACGGGCCGAGCGTGCCGCGCTGCGGGCCCGGGAGGCGGCGGCGCGCCGGGAGCGGGCCCGGGCGGAGGCCGAGCGCAGGGAGGCCGAGCTGGCCGCCCGCCGGGCCGCCCGGCAGGAGGCGCACGCGGCGCGGTCGCGCGAGGAGCAGTCCGGCGCCGACGTCCGCCGGCTGGCCGAGGTGGGGGAGCTGCTGGGCCGGATCGGCGCGCAGGACTCCGAGGTGCGGGACCTGCGGGAGCAGTTGGGCCTGCTGCGGGCCCGCGTCGGCCGCGCCGAGGACCTCGGCGCGGCGATCGAGGAGCTGCGCGGCCGGGTGGTGCTGCTCGGCCGGGAGGGAGGGGCCCCCGACCGGGGCGCCGGCCACGGGTCCGTCCTGGCCGGGCTGGAGGAACGCCTCGCGCGGATCGGGCCGGAAGCCCGGGAGCACGACCGGCAGGGGTACCAGTACTGCGTGGGCCTGCTCGGCGAGCTGCGTGCCGCGGCCGGCCCGGGCGGGGAGACGCGCTTCCGGGCGTTGCTCGGCACGGTGGAACACGCCCTCGCCCGGCACGCGGCGACCGCCGGGGAGCGGGCCGCCGAGGAGCTCCGCCGGGCCGATCGGGCGCGGGAGGCCGCACGGCAGGCGGAGGAGAGCGCCGCCGCGCGGGAAGCGGACCGGCGGGCGGCGGAGGAGGCCGAGCGGGAACGGCTCGCGGCGGTGCTCGCCGAGGCGGCGGACCGGCTCGGGGTGGTGCGGCAGTCGGTGCAGGACGCGGCTGCCGAGGCCGTGGAGCTGGCCGATCCCGAGCTCGCGGAGCGGATCGAGGCGGCGCTGGCCTCCGTCACGGGCGCGCTCGCGGCCGGGGCGGCGGCGGAGGCGCTGACGGCGGTCGCGGCGCTGGAGGAGCTGCTCGTCGGAGCCGAAGCACGGCTGGACGAACTCCAGTTGGCGTATACGCGGCGGATGGATCTCGCGCAGGCGCTGCAGGACGCCATGCTCGGCGAGGGTTTCGCCTTCACCGGCGGCGCGGAGCAGGACGGTCGCCTGCTGATGAGCTTCGAACGCCCGAGCGGGGCGACGTACCGGACCACGATCGGCACGGACGGCGAGGACGCCGTCCTGCTCTACCAGGTGGACGGCGAGCCCGACGTCCTTCTGCGTCCGGATCCGGACGGCGCGGTGTGCGACCGCACCGAGGACCTCCTGGAGCGGGTGCACGAGGCGATCGTCGACCGCAACGACTTCGTCCCCGGTGAACTCGGCTGGCAGGGCAAGCGCTCCGGGGGGCAGCCGCCCAAGCCGCCGGCCGCCGCGAAGGACTGGACGTGGACACGGTGAGCGCGGCCGACTGGACGAAGCGGGCGAACGGCGCCGAGGCCGGGGGGCGCCCGCCGGCCGCGGACCTCCGGGGCGGACATCCGGGCGACGGGGAGCCGGTCACCGCGGACGGCATGATGCCGCTGTGGGCGGTGTCGCTGGACTGGGAGCTGCGCCGCGGACGCCAAGTGATCATGAACGGGCAGATCAGGGACCGCTGGTGGTTCGCCGACCGGCCCGCCTCCTTCCGCACGGTGGTCGCCCGCCAGCTGGAACGGCGCGGTGCGCAGACCGTCGGCTGGTGGGACCCGGTGGGCGGCCTCACCTTCCCGCTGCCGGGCCATGCGGAACACTTCGACCGCTTACGGGAGGGGCGGCCGTCCGAGGGGCCGCGGACCGCCGACGGGGTGGCCGGGACGGCCTCGGACGCCGCGGGGCGGCCGCCGACGGGCGACGGGAACCCGGAGGGCGCGCCCGACGGCGGGACCGGCTCGGCACGGACGCGGCGCGGCGGCGAGCGGGACCGCGGCCGGGAGCGCCTGCTGGCGCCCCGGCAGCCGGGCCGGCCACGGGCCTTCGAGGACGTCGTGGCCACCGTGCACCGCCTCGTGGCTTCGCCGGACGCGGCCACCGCCTTCGTCTTCGAGGACGTCGACCACCACCTCCCGGCCGACCAGGCCGAATCCCGCCTGGGCTATCTCAGGCTGCGCGCCGCGATGACGGAGGCCGTGACCCCGCACACGGCCGCGGGCCCGGCGCCGCACGCGCGCAACGCGGTCCTGTGCGCGGTCGGTGACATCGGACGGCTGCCCGGCTGGTTCCACATGGAGGACCCCCGGATCGCCGCCCTGCACATCGCCCCGCCCGACCCGAGCGAGCGGCGGCTGTGGCTCAGCTGGCTGCAGCGCCGCTTCAACGGGGCGCAGGACGCCTCGCGCGCCGACCTCGAAGCCCTCGTCGGCGCCACCGACGGCATGACGGGCTGGGACATCGACTCCTTGGCCAGGACCTCGTGGCTGCGCAACGCGCCCCTGCGCAAGCCGGACCGGCTGATGGAGCTGCACCGGCTCAACGTGAGCGTCGATCCGTGGACCCAGCTCGACCGGGAGACGGTCGCGGGGGCCGCCACGGCCCTCGGCACCCGGGTGGTGGGCCAGTCCACGGCCGTGAACGCCGTCGCCTCGGCCCTCCAGTCCGCGTTCGTGGGCGTCGACTTCGGCAGTTCGGGGACGGCCCGCCCCCGGGGCGCGTTCTTCTTCGTGGGGCCCACCGGTGTCGGCAAGACCGAACTCGCCAAGGCCGTCGCCGAGTTGATGTTCGGTGATCAAAGCGCCTACGCCCGCTTCGACATGAGCGAGTACCAGCAGGAACACGCCGCCGAGCGGCTGGCCGGTGCGCCGCCCGGCTTCATCGGCCACGAACAGGGCGGGGAGCTGACCCGCCGGGTGCAGGAGCGTCCGTTCAGCGTGCTGCTCTTCGACGAGATCGAGAAGGCCCATCCCAAGGTCCTGGACAAGTTCCTGCAGATCCTGGAGGACGGCAGGCTCACCGACGGGCGCGGGCAGACGGCGCACTTCTCCCAGTGCCTGATCATCTTCACCTCCAACACGGGTGCGGAGCAGGTGCAGAGCCTGCTGGAGGAGCGGGACGAGCTCTCGTACGGGCAGCTGGAGGCGCACTTCACCCGGGCGGTGGAGGACAAGTTCCGCCAGATCGGCAGGCCGGAGATCTACGGGCGGCTGAAGCCCGGGGTGGTCGTCTTCGACATGCTGCGCCGCCGGCACGTCGTCAGCATCGCCGACCGGCTGCTGCGCCAGCTCGCCGAGTCGGTCCGCGAACGCCACCGGGTGGAGCTGGTCCCCGACGCGGACACCCTGCACCCGTGGATCACGGAACGGATGTCGGACCCCGAGCACCAGGCGTACGGAGGACGCCAGATCCGCAACGAGCTGGAGCTGGTGCGCTCGGCCGTCGTCAGCCACCTGCTGGCGCACCGGCCGGACCCGGGCAGCCGGATCCGGGTCGGCGTCGCGGCCGACGGTACGGCGCGGGTCACCCCCGACGGAGCGCCGCGGGACGGCGGCGGTACGGCGCCGTTCGCGGCCGAAGGGAGCGGACGAGCATGATCGCCATCGACCTCGGGCACCGGTTCGGGCGCGTCGCGCGGGTCGGCCCCGACGGCCGTCCCGAGGTGACCACGACCGAGCTGGCCGGCGTGGACGGGGTGCTCGACCCGGTCCGCGCGCTGCCGCGCCTGCTCGGCTCCTCCAGGGCCGACGAGGACCTCGTCGCGGGGAGGGCGGACCGCACGGCCCTGGTCGGACTCCCCGTGTCGGGCGGGCGGGAGGACGAGCTGCGGTACGCGGTGGAGCGCGCCGGGCTCGACGTCGCGCGCGTCGTACCGGAGCCCGTGGCCGTGGCCCTGCACTACGGGGCGATCGCGGAGGGCGTGGACCACACGGTCCTCGTCTGCGACCAGGGGGCGACGACGCTGGACCTGACCGTCCTGGCGATCGCCCCCGACCTCACGGTGCACGTGGTCCGCGCCGTCTGCCTTCCGCTCGGCGGCGACGCCTGGGACGCGGCGGTAGCCGCGGAACTGGCCGGCGGCCTGCCGGAGGGCGCCGACCCGCTCCGGGCGGCGCAGACGCTCCGGCACCTGCTCGACGGCTCGGACGTCGCCACCGGGTCCGTGGAGGACGCGGCCGGCGTGCGGCACCCGCTGACCCTGGAACGGACCGCGTTCGAGCGGGCGGTGGCGCCCTTGCGGGAGCGCGTGCTCGCCGCCGTCGCGGAGCAACTGGCCACCGCGGAACCGGCGGTGGACACCGTGCTGCTCGCCGGCGGGATGAGCGCGGCGCCCGAGCTGCGGGCCGGGATCGGGGCCCTGCCGGCGGCGCGGGGCCTGTCGGTGCGCTGTGACCGGCCCGGAACGGCCGTCGTGCTGGGGCTGCTGTCACTGGGGGACTTCGGCGTCCTGCGCGTCGTCACCGGAGCCGCCCCGCCCTCGTCGCGGGCCGGGGCCGGGTACGCGATGCCCGGCGCCGGTCACCCCCGCGCGGAGGCCGGCCACCCCGGCCGGGACGCCTCCGGACTCCGGGCGGACCCGCCGCGCGCCGCCGCCGCGACGGACCCCGAGCCCCGTACCGGGCGCCCCCGGGCGGAGGACCCCGAGCCCGGGTCGCGGCCGGGCTGCGCGTCGGCCGTCCAGGACGCCGGGCCGACGGCCGGGCCCACGGCCGGGCAGACAGCCGGGCCGGGCGGACGCGGGAACGCCTTCGAAGCGACGGAGCCCGAAGGGGCCGGACAACCGTCCGCCGGACCCGGCGGCGCGGCAGCACCCCAGGCAGAACCACCGTCCGCCGGACCCGGTGACGCCGGAGCACCCCACGCGGAGCCGCCGCACGCCGGACCGCATCCCGCGGGGCCCCCGTACGCCGGTCCGCCGGAGGACGGCCCCGCGCCCACCGCCGCCGCCCCCGCCGGGGCGGCAGAGCCACCCCCGCCGCGGCCCGGGGCCGCGCCGCCCGGTCACGGCGGCACGTACGACGCCGCGGCCGGGGCGGGGCCGGGGACCGAACCCCGGGTCCTGTTCGCGGTGCCGGTCGACCAGCTCCAGGTCGTCCGGCGCGGGGACCACCTCCTCGTTCTCTGGGCGTGGCCCGAGGGCTGCCTGAGCGCGCGGGTCCGCTGGCGCCGCGAAGGCGGCACCGCCGGCGCGGCCCCCGGGGACGGGGACGTGGTGTGCCGGCGCCGGGTGTACGAGCACGACGGCGGGTTCGACCTGGCGGTGGGCCGGGGAGCCGTCACCCTCACCGTGGAGGCGTGGGTGCCGGAGCTCCACGAGGGCTGCGAGGGCGCCTCCTCGCTGCTCGTCCCCGCCGCACCCACCGTCGTCGTGTACGAGCCGACCGTGCGCCGGCGCCTCAAAGGCCGGGTCGCTTCGGTCACCTTCACCTCGGAGACCGGCTGCGACCTGCCCGGTGTCCGCATCGTCCACAGCCTCGGCAGCTTCCGTCCCACCAACACCACCGAGGGCACCGTCCTGCACGAGGTGCCCGCGCAGCGGCTGTCCGCGGGCGCCCCCATGACCGTGGAGTTCCCGCTGCCCGCCACGCGCGGCCCGTCCTGGCTGGTCTGCTTCCCGGCGGACGCGGGCGCCGAATCCGCTATCGACATCCGCCCGACGGCGCTGCACAGACTGCGAGTCACCTGATGGCCAAACGTCTCACCTGCCCCTACTGCTACGAGGGCTTCACCCCGCGGGAGATCCGGTTCCGCTGCCACAGCCGCCTGACCCGGACCGGAAAGCAGTGCGCGCGCCGCCGCGACCAGGTGCTCGATCAGCGCAAGGGGCCGCGTCGCAGCCACGACCTCGGCCCGGACTTCGCCGCGGACGGCCGCAAACCCACGGCCGTGTGCCCGGACTGCGACGGTGAGAGCACGTACCGGATCTGCCCGGTGTGCCACTCCGAACTGCCCGTTCAGTTCGGCATGGTGGACAACCGGCTGATCGCCATGGTCGGCCCGAAGGCATCCGGCAAGACCGTCTACATGACCGTGCTCCTCCACGAGGTGCGCCACCGGGTGGGAGAGGCGTACGGAGCGGCCCTGATGGGCACGGACGACACGACGATGCGGCGCTACAGCTCCGAGTACGAGGACCGGCTCTACCGCGACAACCAGATGTTCCCCGGCACCCAGACCGCCTCCACCACCCTCAACCAGGTGGACCCGCTGGTCTTCCGGTTCGGCATGCGCCGGCGCACCCTGCTCGGCGAACGCCCGCAGCACACCGTCCTGTCGTTCTTCGACACGGCCGGTGAGGACTTCAGCTCCCGGGAGAGCGTGGAGCTCAACACCCGGTACCTGGCCAACGCCGACGGCATCGTGCTGCTGCTCGATCCGCTGCAGATGCCGGGCGCCCGCGACAACGCGCTGCCCGGCACGCCCATGCCGGGCACCGAGGGCCTGGACTCCCCCGTCAACGTCCTCTCCCGGGTCACCAGCCTGCTCCTCGCTCCGCGCTCCGGCCGCTCGGGCCAGTTGCTCGACACCCCCGTGGCCGTCGTCTTCTCGAAGATGGACGCCTTCTGGCACCTGCTCGACCCCGGCAGTCCGCTGCGGGACTACGCTCCCCCGCGCGGCCGCTTCGACGTCGGCGACAGCCTCAACGTCCACGAAGAGGTGCGCCGGCTCCTCAAGGACTGGGACGGGGTTCCGATCGACCACCTGCTGAACACCCACTACTCCCGCTACCGCTACTTCGGGGTCTCCGCCCTCGGCCGCAATCCCACCCCCGACGCCCGGGTGGCCCCCACCGGAATCCAGCCCTACCGGGTGGCCGACCCGCTGCTGTGGCTGCTGAGCGAGTTCGGCTCGGTGCCGAAGGCGGGCCGCGGATGAAGCACTTCCAGCAGCTCTACTACACCTCCTGCGAGCACGGACTCAGCGGGTTCTCCGGCTTCCAGTTCAACGCCGTCAGCGCGGGCGTCACGGCGGAGACCCGGCTGGCCGTGGAGGCACTGGCCGGGTACGAGCCGCCCCGCTCGCTGGTGGAGTCGGACACCCCGGAGTCGCTGGAGCGCTGCCCGGTCAACCTCTGCTACCGGCCCCACGACCGGGCGGGGCTCGGCGCCACCGCGCTGTGCGTGCGGTACGTGGGCCGCGACTCCGCCCGGCGCTTCGGCAACTACTTCGCCCACGCCCTGCACAGCGACGACTTCCCGGAGGCCGGGGGCGGTCTGCTGCCGATCGAGTTGTGGAACTCTCCGGTGTGGACCCGCACGGTGTCCCCGAACACGGAGATCCCGACGCTGTCCCGGCCCGCTCCCGGGCCGCTCGACGTCCGTGCCGTGGGCGAGTTCCTGCGCGGCCACCCCCACGCGGCCCGGTTGCCGGAGCTGCTGGCCGCCGCGTTCGCCGCGCTCACCGAGCACGGCTCGGTGGTGGTGGTCGACCATTCGACCGAGCGGATCGCGCACTGGTTCGCCGCGGTCTGCTACCTGCTGCCGCCCCCGCTCTCCCGGGGCCTGTCCTTCGCCACGTACGTCCTGCGCCCGGCCCGCAGCCGGCTGCACCTGATCGGCACCGTGCCCGAGCCGCAGCTCGCCTTCGCCCCGGACGACGAAGCGGCCTACACCGTGTTCGACTTCGCCCGGGGCGTGTTCCCCGAGGTACCCGTCCCCGCGCTGGTCCGGCTCCTCACCGGGATCGGTGTCGACTCGGTCCGGCCCGTCTGGTCCTGGACGGCGGACTACGCGGAGGGCGGGGAGGAGACTCCGGACGACTGGCACGCCCCCGTCGCCGCGGCGGCGGTCTCCGGCGGCATCGCGCTCGCCGCGGCCGACGTCCGGGCGGTGATCGACTGGCTGGCCGGGGCCGGCCATCTGGGAGCACGCGCGGCGGCCGTCGCCTCCGCCGTCCACCGTGAGCACCGGGGCCTGGACGACTCCCAGCTGACCGCGCTGAGCGCGGCCGCGAGGGCCGGCGGTGACGGGGCGGTCCACCGGGAGATCGAGGGAAAGCTGTACCGGATGCGGATGCGGGCCTACACGAGCGCCGCCGAGGACCTCGTCGAGCCCGTGCCGATCACCGATCCGGTGGCCCGCGAGCGGGCCACCGCCCTCTGGGAGCGGCTGCTGGAGACCGAGGTGCGGACGGCGCGCGAGCGCACGCGCCTGCTGCTCTGGGCCGTCGGCGCCCGCCTGCCCGTGCCGTCGGAGGTCATGGCGCGCGAGACGCTCACCCTCGCCTACGTGCTGCTCGGGGCGACGGCGCCGGCGCCGGGCTTCCGCCGCGAAGTGGCCGAACTCGTCCGCGTCCTGCCGGTGATGAGGACCTCGCTGGCCACGGCGGTGGAGGAGGCGCTGCAGCGGCGCACGGGGCAGGAGCAGCTCTTCGCGCAGTTCCCCGCCGAGCTCCTGCGCGAGGGCGACCTGGCGGGCCGGCCCCTGCTCATGGAGTACCACCTGCGGGCGCGGGCCGAGCGCGATCCCTCGAACACGGTCCCGTACATGTTCAAGATCCTGACGATCCGCGGACGCACGTCGCCCGACGAGGAGTTGCTCCGCGGCCTGTGGCGGCAGCCCTCGCGCACCTGGACGCACCGGGAGGCGGCCCGTATCGCAGCGGAGCTGCCCGCATCGGAGCCGGTGGACGCGGTGGTCGGCGAGTGGTTCGACCGCGCCCTGAGCCAGGGCATCGAGGACGAGGACGCGCTCACGGACTGTCTCGAACTGTGCCGCGTCCTCTCCCACCCGCCCCGCTCCGCCTGGCTGCCGCCGGGCGCCGCGGAGCGCGTGCGGATCACCCTCGAACTCGCCTTCGCGCTCCGTCACGCCCGCGAGGCCACGGAGCTCTTCGCCGAGTTCGCGATCCCGGAGACCGGCCCGTGGTCGGCGCCGCGGGCGTTGAAGCGCCTCTACCTGGCGCCCGCCATGCTGCGCCTGCCCGTGGACGTCGGCCGGCTCCGCGGCCGCCTGGCGGAGCTGACCCCCCGCGGCCTGGACCGGTACCTGGGGCTCCTGCACCAGCGGCTGACGGGAGGTGGACCGGTCGACGACGTCCTGCTCGGTCATGTCGCCACCGTCGTCACCCTGCCCGAGGGGTCCCGGCTGTCCCAGGCCCAGGAGGAGACCGTCGCCGCGATCCGGGCCCATCCCGAAGGGCACTGGAGCGTGACCGACCTGAAGCAGCTGGAGGAGGCGGTACGGCCCCACGGGGCCGCGCTCGCCGACCACTACGCCGAGCGGGCCGAGGCCCGGCGGCCCGGGCCGCCGCGTCCTCCCCGCTGGCACGCGCTCCTGGGCCGGCTCACCGCGCGCGCTTCCGCCGACCCGCCGGACCCCGTGCGGCCCGACGCCCCGGCATCCGGCAACTCCCGCAAGAAGAAGGGACGGTGACGCTCCGTGACTGAGATCGGCAGGTTCGTCCTGCTCCCGGCCCTCTTCCTCTTCGGGCTGTCCGCCTACCTGCCCTTCGCCCCCCTGATCGCCACCCTGCGGGGCCTCGCGCTCGTCATGCAGCTGCTCGCCGGGTACGGACGCACGCTGGTCGGCGTCATGTACCGGCGCACCCCCGAGTTCCGGACGCTGCCGCCCTACCGCCCCCAGGACGAGGAGGTGAAGGCGTACCGCAACTACTTCTTCGGTCCGGCCTCCCGCGACCTGCGCCAACTGCTCACACTGGTGGGGCGCTCGTACGCGACGACGGTCGGCGACTCCTTCCGCACCGTGACCACACGGCAGTTCGTCGCCCCGACCCGGCACCGGGCCTTCACGGTGCCGTACGGCCTGACGCTGTACCTCGGACTCTGCGCGGGCGCGCCCGCGGCCCTTCCGCTGCTCGGCCTGCTGCTCGCCCTGCACGCGCTCGTCCTGGCCCTGCTGACGGGCGGGGCCCGGCTCCTCGCCGGCGCCCTGAGGGCCGTCGACCGGGCGGTGCTGTGGATGAAGCGGCTGCGCACCGGAATGCTCTGCCCGCACTGTTTCGAGCGGGTGCCCTACCCGGCGTACGACTGTCCCAGCCCCACCTGCCGACGCCGGCACGCCGACATCCGCCCGGGGACGTACGGCATCTTCCGGCGCCGCTGCGAGTGCGGACAGCGCATGCCGACCCTGCTGATGCTGATGGGCCGGAACTCGCGGCTCCAGGCGTACTGCGTCCACCCGCACTGCGGGAAGCCGATGAACACGGACGCCGGCCACATGCCCGAGGTGGTGATACCGCTGATCGGCGGACAGGCGGCGGGCAAGACCCAGCTGATGGCGGCCATGCTGCTGTCCCTGGAGCACGCCGCGGCGAACGGCGGTCCGGCGATCACCCTCGCCGACGAGGAGTCGGACGCCAACTACCAGGTGCTGCGCGAAGTGCTGCGGATGCGGGGGCACACCCGCGCCACCCAGAAGAACCTGCCCCGGGCCCACTCCTTCATCCTCGGCGGCGGCCGGTCCCGGCGGCTGGTCCACCTCTTCGACACCGCCGGCGAGCGGTTCGTCGACCGCGAGGACACCGATGCGCTGCGCTACGCACGGGCCGCGCGCACCTTCGTCTTCGTGCTGGACCCGATGGCGGTGAAGGCGTTCTGGAGCACGATGGACCCGCCCCCCGGCCCGCTGCTGGACCGGACCCTCGGATCCACGGTGGATCCGGAGGAGGTCTTCGCCCGCTCGGTCCAGGCCGTGGCCGCGATGGGCGCCCCGCTGCAGCGCTCGCGCCTCGCGGTCGCCATCAGCAAGACGGACCTGCTCGCCGGGCAGGGCCTGGTGCCGACAGCCCTCGAAGACAGTGACGGCGCCCGGACCTGGCTCCGCGAGGCGCTCGGCCTGCACAGCCTCGTGCAGGCCATGGAGCTGAACTTCCGGGAGGTCCACTTCTTCCGCACGGCCGCGGTGGTGGACGAGGAGGCCGGGGTGGACGGCAGCGTCGCGGGGTTCGTCGAATGGTGCCTGCGGGGCTGACGCGCGGGGCAGCACCGAACCGCCTTTATTCGCACGTGAGTTCATGCCTTCGGAGGCTTCTACTTAGGTAGACGACGCGTCTTCTACCTAAGTAGATTGCCGCCATGCCGGACGTGAACCTGACGCCGCACACCCAGACGCTGCTGCGCGCCCTCCTCGGCCAGGGCGTCGACATCGGGCAGCGCTCGGTGGTGCTCACCGAGGGGCTGTACGGGCTGGACCTGTCCCGGCGCACCGAGCTGCCCAACGGCACGCTGTTCCCCATCCTCGAACGGCTGCGCCAGGCGGGCTGGGTGGAGCGGTACTGGGAGCAGGACGCCATAGCCGAGGCCGAGGGCCGCCCCCGCCGCCGCTTCTACCGCATCAGCCCCAAGGGTGCCGTCCTCGCCCCGCAGGCCCTCGCCCATGCGAGCGCCGCGGCACCGGTGACGTCGCGGCGTGGCCACGCCCGCCCCGGACTGGCCGGAGGTACCGGTGAGTGACCGCAGTAGCGTGACGGCCGCCGCACGGCCCGGCCGGCGGGTGGCACCGTTCCTGCTCGCAGCCGTCTGCGCCGGTTACGCGGCGGGGTCCGCCCTGGGCTGGGGTGGCTCCCGGGAACTCGCCCTCCTCATGGGCGAGTTCGTACCGAGTGCCACGGCCGCGATCGCCGCCGGGGCCTGCTTCCGCCAGGGGCGGGCCTCCGACGACCGTTCCCGTCCCGCATGGCTGCTGCTCGCGCTGTCGTTCACGACGGCCGCGCTCGGACACCTGGCCGCCCCACTCCTGACGTACTTCACGCCGTCCGCCGTCGTGGGGCTCCCGCTCCTGGCCAGACGGCCCGTGACCAGAGCCGGCTGGATCTGTCTGGCACTCGACATGTGGGTCGTCGGCAGCTCCCTGTTCACGCTGTACCTGAGCCTGTTCCCGGCCGGCGCCGTCCAGGACGCCGTCCCCCTGCTGCTGGACATCGCCCTCGTGGCGATGGCTCTCGTCCTGCACCTCCGCCGTTCCGGGGCGGGCCGCCCGGCCCTCGGCACGGTCGCTGCCGCACTGGCGTCGATCGCGGTGGGCGACCTGCTCGTCACGGCTCCCCTCCACGACACCGCCTGGTTCGGAGGTCCGCTCCTCATCGCGTACGCGCTCCGGAACTCCCGGCGGACGAACGCGTCCGAGCCTCCCCCGCTGCCCGGCGTCCGGGCCGAGGGCCGCCCGGCCGGCGCCTCACTGCACGCGCTCGCGCCGTACGTCGCCGCGGCCGTCTGCACGCTCGGGATCCTGTACGACGCCCTCGACGGTGCCATCGACCGCACGGTCCTCCTCGCCGGCGCCGCCGTAGTCCTCGGCATGGTGGTCCGCCAGGGGATCATGCTCCTCGACAGCGTCGCCCTCACCCGTGAACTGGCCCAGAGGGAGAACCACTTCCGCGCCCTGATCCAGTCCTCCAGCGACGTCATCATGATCGCCGCGCCGAGCGGCGTGCTCCGGTACGTCAGCCCCGCCTCCAGCCGGGTCTACGGCCGCGAAGCCGAGGAGCTCGTGGGGCGGGACCTCGCCGACCTGTTCCACCCGGAGGACGTCGGGCACATGGTGTACGAGGTCCGCCGGTTCCTCGGCGCCGACGCCGTGGAGGAGCCCACCACGCTCCTGGAGCACCGCGTCCGGTCCGGCGACGGCAGCTGGCTCGACGTGGACTCCACCCTCAGCCGCTACGAGGGCGGACTGATCTTCAACAGCCGGGACGTCACCCCCCGTGTCCGGTTCCCGGCCCGGATCGGCCGGCAGGCCGATCCGGATCTCCCACCGCCCGCGCCCGGTTTCGCCGCATCCGAACCCCAGAACGACGAGGGCGACACCGGCGATCCGTCCGACGCCGACACCCCCGGGAGGACATGGCTCCGACGGGAACGGGAAAGCCCGAGGGCCGGGCGAAGGAGCCCGGCGGCCGGGTGCTCCACCTCGGAGCCCTGCTGCTGCCCGCGGAGGAGCGGCGCGGGTGGCTGGAGGAGCAGAAGGCCATCCTGTTCGGCCTCCCCGGGCGCCGCGAGCAGTGGAAATGGATCATCGACCAGCTCTTCGCCATGCCCAAATTCGCCTACACCGTCCGCAGCGGCCGCGACAAGGACTCCACATGACCACTCCGCCCCCGCCCCCACCTCCCCGCCCGGAGCCGGTACCGCAGCCCGCAGCGGTACCTCCCGACACGGAGCCCCTCGTCAGCCTGCGGACCGCGCTGGTGCTGCTGACGGCGGCCTTCATCGGCACGGTCCTCGGCGCCCTCACCGCCCTGTCGACGGGCAATCCCGCCGCGGGCCTGATCGCCGCCCTGACCGGATTCGGGGTGGCCACCCTGGGCCTGCACAAGCTGATCGGCCGCTGACCGCGCTCACCGCCCCGCGGCGTCCTGCCGGTCCACGACGAGGAGGGCCACGTCGTCGCCCAGGCGGCCGTGCGTGTGCCGCAGGAGGGCTTGGCGCAGGCCCTCCAGGAAGCCCTGGCGGGAACGGTGCCGCAGGGCGGACATGGCTCCGGCCAGGTCGAAGAAGGTCCTGTCGCGGTCGCGGGCCTCGATGACGCCGTCGGTGTGCAGCAGGAGGCGGTCGCCCGGGGTGAACGGGTAGGTCTCGGTGCACGGCGGGGGCCCGGTGATGAATTCCTCCAGGCCCAGCGGCGGCTGGGGCGTGGCGGGCGTCAGGGGCCGGACCTCGCCGGCGTGGAGGAGCATCGGCGGGGGGTGGCCGCGGTTGACCACCTCGACGTGCGGGCCGTCCGGGACCTGGGCGACGAGGGCGGTGACGAACCCCTCCAGGAGGGCGTCCGCGCCGTCGGGCGGATCCGTCTCGGCGTGGGCGCTGGTGCTTGCGAGGGCCGCGTCCCGGCGGAGGGCCGCCGCGCAGTGGTTGACGACCTCGACCAGGTCGTCCTCGTAGTGCACGGACTCCCGGAAGGCGCCCAGGACCACCGCCGCGGCCCGTACGGCGGGCAGCCCCTTGCCGCGGACGTCCCCGACGATCATCCGGACCCCGTACCGGGTCTGGACGGCGTCGTACAGGTCGCCGCCGATCTGGGCGCCCGTCTCGGCGGCCAGGTACATGCTGGCCGCCCGTACGGGCCCGAGCCGGTCGGGCACGGGCCGCAGCAGCACTTCCTGGGCGGCCGCGGCGATCCTCCGGACCTGGTTGAGCTGGCTCTCCCGGCGCGTGCGGGCGGCGCGGCTCGTCGTGAAGCTCGCCGCCGTGACCAGGGACAGGGCGAGGAAATTGGTGTAGACCTGCTGGCCGCCCCAGGCGTGGTTGTGGGTGGCGGTGATCACGCTGACGACGACGGCCAGGGCCGCCGCCGCGAGCGTGCCCCGGGGGCCGGTCGTCACCGCCGCCAGGGCGGGCGTGGCGACCAGCAGCGGGCCGGTGTAGATGACGTGCGCGGGCGTGAGCTCGATCAGGAGCACCAGCAGGGCCATCGCGAAGGGCACGCACTCCGCGAGGAGGAAGAGGACCTGGTGGTGACCGCCGGCTCCCGGTCCCGGGGGCGAGCGCAGGGGCGCTCTCATGAGTACAGCCTGCCCCTGCCGGACGTGCGGACGCCACCCCGTGCGTCCGGAGGCGGGTGCGCGGGCGCGGCCACCCGAAGGGGCCACGCCGGGAACCCGTCTGCCCCGCCCGGCACGACACGGCCGCCCGCGTGGGGAAACGTCGGGGGGAGTGCAAGGAAGCCCCCGGAGGAAGCCCCCGGAAGCCCCCACCCCCTTCGTGAAGAGGCACGCATGGACGAGGCCGAGCGGTACGAGCGATACGTCGGCGGCAGCCCGGAGACCGAGCGGCTGGCCTTCGCGCGGCTGGCGGAGGAGCTGCTGCGCGTACAGCTCAAGGCGAAGCGCCGCAGCGGCGCGGCGGCCCCGGCTCGGACCTTCCACGCCAAGGCGGTCCTCGGCGTGGAGAACGGGCGTCTGCGGTTCCGCGACGACCTCCCCGAGCCGCTGCGGACCGGGTTCGCCCGGCCCGGCGCCGAGTACCCGGTGACGGTGCGGCTGTCCAACGCCTCCGGGGTACGGCGGCCCGACTCCGCGCCCGATCTGCGGGGGGCGGCGCTGCGCGTCGAGGTGGGGCCCGAGGAGGCGCACGACCTGCTGATGACGAGCTTCCCGGTCTCCCACGCCCGGAACGCGCGCGAGTTCGTGGCCTTCGCCAAGGCGATGGCGGGCGCCGAGTCGCGGCCCGCCCAGGGGTTCGCCCTGTTCGTCAGGCTGCCGCTGGCGGTCGGCTGGTCCACGGCGGCCCGGATGCGGCGCAACGTGATGGCGGGAACCAGGCGCACCGTCTCCAGCCTGGCGCTGGAGACGTACTGGAGCCGGGGCGCGATCCTGTGGGGCGGCGCGGGGCCGGTGCGCTACCAGCTGCGGCCCGCTCCGGGCACCGCCCCCGCCCCGTCGGGGCCGCCGGCCGGCCCCGACGGCCTGCGGGACGAGCTGGGGCGCAGGCTCGGTGCGGGGGACGTCGTCTTCGAGCTGTGCGTGCAGCGCTACGTGGACCCGCGGCGCACCCCGATCGAGGACGGCTCGGCCGAGTGGAGCGGGCGGGACGCACCCGTGGTGCCCGTGGCCACGCTGACCATCCCCCGCCAGGACCTGCACACGGCCGGGGCGCGGGCCGCCGCGGCGCGGGTCGAGCTGCTGGCCTTCAACCCCTGGCACACCTCGGAGGGCTTCCGTCCGCTGGGGAACCTCAACCGGGCCCGCAAGCTCGCGTACGAGGCGAGCAGCGCGCACCGCCTGGGCCGCCGCTTCGTGACCGTGGAGCCGCGCCGCAACGCCCTGCTCGGGGCCCCGCTGCGGGCCGCGTTCCGCTCCGTGAACCGGGTCGTCCCGTGGCACCGGCTGCCCACGCCGGTCGCGCTGCTGAACCTGATGGCGTTCCGGCAGACGCTGCGCCGGCACAACCTGATCGACACCGAGCTGCACGAGGCGCCGCCCCAGGCGGGCCCGGTGGAGCCGCCCGTGGACGAGGAGCTGCTGGTCAGGCGCAGCTACGACGGCAGCCACAACGACCTGTCCGAGCCGCGGATGGGTGCGGTCGGCGCGACGTTCGGGCGTTCCATGCCGCCGGACTACCGGCCGGAGCGGTTCGACGCCCCGAACCCGGTGGTCGTCAGCCGGGAGCTGCTGCGCCGCGAGGCCTTCATCCCGGCGACCTCGCTGAACGTGATCGCGGCGGCGTGGATCCAGTTCCAGGTGCACGACTGGGTGAACCACAAGCGGTTCCCGGTGGGCACCCGGAGCGTCGAGGTGCCGATGCCGCCCGGCACGGACTGGCGCAACACCCCGGGCGGGCCGCGCGAGAAGGTGATGCGGTTCGGTGACGACGAGCCGCTGGACGCGCCCGGGAGCGGGCGGCCGCCGATCCGGTTCGCCGGCGGGGTGTCGCACTGGTGGGACGGTTCGGAGGTGTACGGCGGCGACCAGGCCGTCGCCACGTCCCTGCGCGAGCCGGACGGCGGCGCCGGGCTGCGGCTGGAGCAGGGGCACCTGCCGACGAACGCGGACGGCCTGCCGGTGACCGGGTTCAGCGACAACTGGTGGCTCGGCCTGAGCGCCGTGCACACCCTTTTCGCCCGCGAGCACAACGCGGTGTGCGCGGCTCTGCGCGGCGAGTACCCGCACCTGGACGAGGAGCGGATCTACCACACGGCGCGGCTGGTCGTCTCCGCCCTCATCGCCAAGATCCACACGGTGGAGTGGACTCCGGCGATCCTGGCCACCCGGACGCTCGACATCGGGATGCGGACGAACTGGGAGGGGCCGCCGAAGAAATGGCTCGACCAGCTGGGCGTCTGGCTGCTGGAGGCGGACGCCCGGGACGGCATCCCCAGGACCCTGCCCGAGCACCACGGGGCCCCGTACGCCCTCACGGAGGAGTTCGTCACGGTCTACCGGATGCACCCACTGATCCCCGACGACTACGAGTTCGCCGACCACCGCTTCGGCCGCCGGCTCGACACCCTCGGCTTCGCCGACCTGCAGGGCGCCGCGGCGGAGCCGCTCATCCGCAAGACGGGGCTGGTGGACTCCCTCTACTCGCTGGGCATCGCCCACCCGGGAGCCATCACCCTGCACAACTTCCCGCGCGCGCTGCAGGCGTTCCAGCGCGACGGGGAGGTGATCGACCTGTCCGTGGTCGACCTGGTGCGCACCCGGCGCCGCGGGGTCCCCCGCTACAACGACTTCCGGGCCGGGCTGCACAAGCCGCGGATCCGCCGGTTCGAGGACCTCTCGGGGGATCCGGATACGGTCGCGCGGCTGCGGGACGTCTACCGGTCGGTGGACGACGTCGACACGGTGGTGGGGCTCTTCGCCGAGAACCCGCCCGCGGGGTTCGGCTTCAGCGACACCGCCTTCCGCGTCTTCATCCTGATGGCGAGCCGGCGGCTGCAGAGCGACCGCTTCCTCACCGTCGACTTCCGGCCCGAGATCTACACGCCGCTCGGCATGGACTGGATCGCCCGCAACGGCATGACGAGCGTCATCCTGCGGCACTGCCCCGAGCTGGCGGGCGTCCTGCCGCGCGGGGCGAGCGCCTTCGCGCCCTGGCGGCCGGTCCAGCCGGTCCGCAACCACGACGGCCGCGGCTGAACGGGGAGGGGACGTGTCCGTACCCGAAGGCACCGGCCGCCGCCACCCCGGCCTGGAGGAGCTGCTCGCCCGCCCGCTGCTGCGGACGGTCTTCGGCCGGCGCACCCACCGGGTCAGCCGGGGTGCCTCCGTGCCAGCCGGGTCGATGAGCTACAGCTCCCCGCACCGGCCTCGGCCGCTGGACGAGCTGGAGGAGGCGGTGCTGATCGCCCTCACCGGCTCCTCGGGGCTCACCATGCCCGACCGCCCGTTCGAGGACCCGCGCGACCACAAGCCGATCATGGCGAAGCCGAACCTGAACATGACCGGGCGCACCGCCGGCAGCCCCGACAACGCGCAGGCCACCCACTTCTTCATGATCAACGACAGCGGCACGTACTACCTGCGCAAGCTGCCGCCCGCCCCGGGGGCGGCCTTCGACCCGGACACCCTGGTCGAGCGGGCCCGCACGGCCAAGGTACGGGTGCTCGACCACCGGCTGGACGTCGCCGAGGGGATGCGCGACTTCCCCGCCTACCTCGACTCCAACCGGTTCCTGTCCAACCTGCCGGGCACCACCCTGTTCCTGCCGGTGGTGGACCTCTCCCACCAGTACGTCAACGCCCTGATGTACCTGCTCACCCAGCCCGACGGGGCCCGCCCCACCCTCGTCGACGACCGCAACTTCTACCGCCCGGCCGGGGTCCGCAAGTGGATCGGCAACGGCTTCCTCAACCCGGACATCAAGATGCCCCTCGGCGCCCTGGGGCCGATGCGGACCCAGATCGAGGCCGACCTGCTGCTGCAGAACATGATGCTGGTCGCCGACGCGATGGGGCTCGGCGCCTGGATCCACGCCACGATCAGCCCGCAGATCATGCTCGGCGACCCGAAGTTCTCCCGCGCCTACGGCCGGATGCTGGGCTTCGACTTCGTCACCCCGAGGTTCCGTCCCCTCGATCTGCTGCGCTGGCAGGTGCCGCTGCCGAAGTACGCGGCCCTGCGCGCCCACCCGGTGGGACTGCGGTCCGGCGGCGAACACCTCATCAAGGCCGCCTGCCCGCCGCACTACCCGTCGATGCGCGAGGCCGTCGACTCCGTCGTCCGCTCCAAGTTCGGCGAGGACGGCATCTACGCGGACAAGGAGCTCTTCGGCCGCGTCTACAAGGACGACTACGCGGGGCGCTACCTCGCCGAGGCGAGCGAGTACGACCGCCAGGTCGTCGACTGCGCACGGGACATCTGCGTGTACATCCACGAGACCCACGGCCGGTTCCCCGCGCACACCGATGCCGTCCACGTGCCCGGCGTCTGGCTCCAGGCGCACCACGTCGAATCCGAGTACTACGACCGGTTCTTCCGGGACGGCCTGACCGACGCGCACCGCCGGCACGGCGCGCACTGGGACGCGTAGGGAACACGCAGAGAGCGGGGCGAGGCGATGAGGGTCTACGAGGCCGTCGTCAAGGGGCTGGAGGGCATCGGGGTGCGGGCGGCCTTCGGCGGTGCCGGGGAGAACGCGGCCGGACTGATGCTGGCGCTGAAGCACTCGAAGCTGATCCGGCCCGTCATCACGCGCCACGAGCAGGCCGCTTCGTTCATGGCCTGCGGCTACGCCATGTACACGAACCGGCTCGGCTTCTGCTTCGCGACGGCCGGTCCGGGCGCGTTCAACCTGTTCTCGGGGCTGGCCGTGGCCATGTCCGACTCCTATCCCGTGCTCGCCGTCTCGGGGTACGCGTCGATGGAATGGCGCGGCTGGGGCTCGCTCAACGAGACCTCGGGCCTGAACCGCACGCCCGACTCCCAGGCCATGTTCGCCGCGACGACCAAGAAGTCCTTCCTGCTCACCGACCCGGACGACACCTGCGACGTCCTGGAGGAGGCGGTGAACACCGCCTTCGAGGGCAGGCCCGGACCGGTGCACATCCACGTGCCCGAGAACCTCACCCACCGGGGCGTCGAGGTACGCGCCTTCCGGCCGGTCAGGCTCGACGTGGCGCCGGTGCTGCCCGACCCCGCGCGGGTCGAGGAGATCGCGGACGTACTGGCGGACGCCCTCGCGCACGGTCGGCGGATCGTCGCGCTCGTCGGCTTCGGCGCGGTGCGCAGCGGGGCGGGGCCCGAGGTCAAGCGGCTGATCGAACGCTTCCGGATCCCGCTGCTCACCACCCTGGACGGCAAGGGCATCGTCTCCGAGGGGCATCCGCTGTCGGTCGGCGTCTTCGCGGACAGCGGCCACTCCAGCGCGTGGAAGGCCTTCCGCGAGGCGGACGTGGTGCTGTGCGTCGGCAACTCCCTCAACCAGCACGCGACGTTCAACTACCGCCCGGACCTCTTCGAGGGCAAGGTGCTCATCCACGTGAACATCTCCGAGGGCGAGTTCCGCAAGGCCTATCCGCCCGACCACGCGCTGCTGTCCGACGCGCGTCCGGCGGTCGCCGCGCTGACCGAGGCGCTGGAGCGGAGGGTGGGCGAGGTCCCGCCGGTGGAGGTCGAGGGCCGGGACTACGAGGCGCGGCACATCACGCACCTGACGGGTGGGATCCACCCGGGGCAGCTCGCGCAGTCGATCGGCCGGATGCTGCCGCCGCGGGGGGTGCTGCTCGCCGACGCGGGGGCCCATCTGGCGTGGCTGGGGTACTACGTGGAGCTGGAGGAGGGGCAGAACTTCCGCAAGGCCGGCTCCTTCGGGCCGATGGCCGGGCACGTCAACGGGGCCATCGGCCTGAAGGTCGCCCATCCGGACCGGACGGTGGTCGTGGGCTGCGGCGACGGCTGCTACTCGCTGTCCGGCTTCGAGCTGATGACGGCGGTGGAGAACGAGATCCCGGTCATCTGGGTCGTCTTCAACGACGGGCAGTTCAAGCTGATCAAGCTCTTCCAGCTGGTCACGTACGGGGAGTCGGCGCTGGTCGAGTTCCGCAACCCGGACTTCGCGGCGTACGCGCGCGCGTGCGGGGCGGAGGGCTACCGGGTGGAGACCCTGTCCGAGTTCGAGGAGGCCTTCCGCGCGGCCCTGGCCTCGGGCCGGCCCGCGCTGATCGACGCCCGGATCACGCGGTGGGCGGTGCCGCACTACAGCCCGTCGCCCGACGGGGTGATCGCGGGGCTGGTGGAGACGGTGGAGGAGCGGCTGCGGGGCATGGTGGACTGAGGGGGCGGGCGCTACCGGGGCCGGGACTCGCTGCTGGCCAGGCTGTGCCACACGCCCACCACGATCGCCAGCTGGGCGGCCAGGTAGGCGACCTGCGTGGACAGGCCGCGCAGCTGGTAGACGGACAGCAGCAGGCCGAGGCGGCTGGGCCAGAACCTCCTCTCCTCGCTGAAGGTCTCCATGTCCATCCAGATGCTGGTGAGCGTCAGGACCAGCAGCATGAGCGCCACGTGCAGGAAGACGTAGCCGAGGTCGGTGTCGGTGATCCGGGTGACGAAGGCGCCCACGCAGACGGGGACGGCGTAGGCGGCGGTCAGGCTCAGCGCCCGCACGGGGCTGCGGCGTCCGGGGAGGACGCGCCACAGCGCCCCCAGCACCAGGCCGGCGCCAGTCCACGCGACCTGCCACGCCAGGCACTTCGCCACGATCTCGGGGAGCCCGATGAGGTCCTGGAACGTGACCGTCCGGGTCTGGCCGTCCCTCAGGTAGCTCAGCCAGACCAGCGCGATGCTGGCCGGAAATCCGAAGCCGAAGGCCAGGCGGCACGCGCGCCAGGCGTTGTCCCACCAGTCCTTGCCGGGTCCCCAGCTGAGGGCGGTGTCCAGCACGGAGATCTGCGCCGGCGGCGGGCCCTGGCCGTCCCAGTCGTCGAACAGCCATTCCTGCAGCCGGTCGAGCTTCCCCTCCAGGTCCTCGCGTTTCAGGTCCCCCTCGCCGCGGCCCCGGTCCAGCGAGTACAGCTGGTGGTGGACGTTGCGGAACTCATGGGCCTTCGTCAGCAGGAGGTGCCTGCGCCGCTTCGTACCCAGTCGCAACAGGCGGAATTCCGGTCCGGTACGGCCCAGCACGGAGTACCGCCGGCCGATCTCGACCACGCTGTACAGGGAGCCGATCATCATCAGGAACCAGACCCCGAACAGCACGTTGGAGCCCGCGAACGTGACCTGTCTGAACCCGACGGCCAGGGCGAAGACCGATACGGTCAGCAGGAGATCGGCACCGGCCGGCCCCAGCGAGGTGGCCTCGCCCTTGCCCTCGGCCAGGGTCCGCCGCTCCTTGACCCGGATGTTCAGCAGCGCGACGAGGGCGATGCCCGACAACAGCCAGGCGTAGGCGTAGACCCAGGTGAGCGCCGAGTAGGCGAAGCCCTCCAGAAAACTCATCCGCTTTTCGCCGCGGGCGGTCCCGGACGGGTCGATGAGCCAGTAGGCGCGCCTCAGGAAGCGCTCATTCGTCCACCAGAAGGAGGAGAGCAGGGCCGCCGCGATCCCCGCCAGGAGGGCTCCCACGACCACGGTCCACCGGACCGGTGCCTCCTCCCACGCCCTGCTCCAGGACCTCAGCAACCCCCCTTTCCGCGCGAAGCACCACGCCCACGCCGCCACCGCGGCCAGCCACAACCACAGGGTGGCCAGCGCCGACAGCGCGAGCCCGACGTGACCGTGCGAGTGCACGACCGTCAGGTAGCCGAGCACGGCCGCGGCCGAGGCGAGCACGGCCACGGCCAGGAGCACGCCCGGACGGCGCGTCTCCGTCCCGCCGGCGTCCTCCGCTCCGGTCATCCCCACGGCGGGGGTCGGGGCCGCACGGCGCCACGGGCGGGCGGCGAGCAGCAGGACCGCGCCCAGCAGGAGGGCGACGAGATAGCGCCACGCCCGGACGGGCTGCGGGGGGTCCAGGACCAGCAGGCGCAGGGTCAGGGCCACCACGACGCTGAGCACGGCCCACAGCCGGACCATCCGGGCGAGGTCCTCCCAGCCCTCCGGGCCCGACGCGGCGGACGGCCCGGAAGCCTTCTCCCGCAGGGCCAGGCACACGCCCAGCACCATCACGGCCGAGGTGAACACCCACCAGGAGGCGACGCCCGCCCACCCCAGCGTCCACCACCTCTCGCCCACGTTGAAGGAGCGCTGCCAGGGCGGATCGACGTAGACCTGTACCCAGACGGACTCCGGATCCGACCACACCAGGCGGACCGTGTCGGCGGACGTCACCTCGGGAAAGATGTCATGGGCTTCGAGGCCGTTCAGTTTGACCTCGATCTGCCCCCACTCGGCATTCACCAGCGCCTTGGGCGGCTGGAGGCGGACGACCCACTGCTCACCCTTCGGATCGACATCGATCCTCCACGGACCGAGCTGGAAACCACGGTTCTGTTCGATCCAGGCAGTCGCCTCGTAATCCACGGTGACCGTCTTGCCCCGCACCGTCACCACCGGATCTCGGTAGCGCCACTCCCGGCTCCGGGCCTCCTCGTCATCGTCGCGCAGCAGGCAGCGCATGGCCTCCCGGTATTCCTCGGATTCCTCGCTGCTCGCCAGGAAGTCGGCGAGGGGCCAGCCGTCCGCCGAGACACTGACCATCAGGTGCGAGGTCACCTGGGCGTAGCTTCGGTCGTGGTAGTCGAAATCGAGCCTGGCCGCCACGTTGCGCGCCTTCACCCGCTCCCGCTGGCAGGGATCGGCGACCCCGCCGTGCGCCCGCCCCGCCCCGCCGCACACCAGCACGGCCATCAGCAGGAGGATCAGGAACCCACACCGGGTTTTCACGATCGCGCCCCGTCCGCCGCATCGCCTCGTCCAGCACCCCGTCCTCGGACCCCTATCACGCGCCGGGCCCCGCCCCGCCCGGACACGCGGCCGCCCCCTCCCGCGCCCACCCGCCCGGCCGGATTGCGCGGCAGCGGTCGACGGTCCACGATGGGATCGGGGGACCCTGCCCATACCCCACGGGACGTGCCATGACCCACCCCCAGGAAGCCACCGGGCTCGAACCGCTCCCCCGCTTCGAGGAAGCCGAAGGGCTCGGACCCTCGGACGCGGCGTTCGTACGGGACCTCGTCGAAGTGCTCGACAGGCACGGGAACCTGGACCGCTTCGGCCTGTGCCTGCTCCACGACCACTTCCCGCTCGGCCCCGACGAGGTCATGGTCGAGACGAACGACCCCGCCGCGCGCACCCTCAGCGCCCGTGTGGAGAAGCGGGACCGCA
This sequence comes from Streptomyces sp. NPDC004126, assembly GCF_050275515.1. Classification (NCBI taxonomy): domain Bacteria; kingdom Bacillati; phylum Actinomycetota; class Actinomycetes; order Kitasatosporales; family Streptomycetaceae; genus Streptomyces; species Streptomyces sp. NPDC004126. Next base: position 165,889 of record NZ_JBNNPF010000002.1, read on the forward strand.
CCCGGCACGTCAAGCCCTCCCAGTGGCGGTTCGCACCCCACGGCACGGACCGGGCACAGGGCCCCTACCAGGTCGTCATGCTGTGCGACCCGCTCGACCTGTGCCCGGGTCGTGAGGGCCGTCACGGCTGACCCGTGCCGCCGACCGGATGGCCTTTGCGGGCCGTCCGGTCGGCGTACCGCGCCGCGGGGTAGTACCGGTTCGTGCTGCTTCTGCCTGCCGACCGCCGCGGCCTGCGCGAGCGCTTCGCCGCCGAGGGCTACGTACCGCTCCCCGGGCTCGTCCCGCCCGACCGGCTCGTGCCGCTGCGGCGCGAGATCCGGCGCCTCGAATCGATGGCGGCGCACCGGGAGCGGGGGGCGCCGCGCCCCATGACCACCCTCGGCGGGCACCTGATCGCCGAGGAGTCGGAGCTGATCCCGCGCGTCTACCACGACCCCGCGCTGATCGAGCTGGTGCGCGCGGTCTCCGAGCTGGACGCGGTGCCCGTCGCGGATCCGCTGGAACGGCACGTGATCGACATCCTGCACCGGCACGACGACGCCCACGGCGAGCACACCCACGGCCACCCGCTGGCCCTCGTGGTGTTCTCCGAGGCGCCCGGCTCGGCCCGGGACGGCGGGCTGCTCCAGTACGCGCCCCGGGGCACCGGCCTGCCGGCGGCGGCGGACGAGGTCGCGCACCGGGCCCACCACCGGCCGGGGGACGCGTACCTGCTGCGCGCCGACACCACCGCCCACCAGGTGACCGCGCTGCGCCGGACGGGGCTGCGGCGGGTCGCGCTGAACTTCGCGTACACCACGCCCGACCGGCAGCCCGCGGCAAGATAGCAGCCCCGCGAGCGCTCGCCCGGATGTTTGTCCGATGGTGATGGTCCTTCCGCGACGGCCCCGGACGGGGCACTAGCGTCCCGTGGCACCCCAGGAGTTCGGGTGCGCACCGCAGGGCGCCTGCCGCCGCTGCCGCCCCGCTCCTCCTGACGGCCCACGGAGCGAGGAGGCACTGTGCTGTCATTGCGACGGCGATCCGTCAGCGGCTTGTCGGTGGCCACGAGATACACGATCGGGAGCGGTCTGGTCATCACCGCGCTGGCCGTCACGCTCATCGCGCTGCTGATCCCCGTGTCGAAGTTCGGCGACCGGGCCTCGGCCGCCGCGGCGGGAACGGCCGCGAAGCCGGGTGTCGAGGACGACGGCGCCGGGACCATGAGCACGGCGTACGGCCCGCTGTCCGCCGCCGACCGGGACTTCGTCCGCAAGGTGCGGCTGGCCGGGCTGTGGGAGCTGCCCGCGGGGCGGCAGGCGCAGCAGCGCGGGACCCGGCCCTCGGTGCGCACCGCCGGGATGCACCTGGTGGACGGGCACACCGAGCTGGACCGGCAGGTGCTCCAGGTCGGCCAGGCCCTCGGCATGGACCTGCCCGACAAGCCGAGCGCCCAGCAGCAGGAGTGGCTGGACCAGCTGACGAACGCCTCCAACGCCGAGTACGAGCGGCTGTTCATCCAGCTGCTGCGGCGGGCGCACGGCAAGGTGTTCGCGCTGCTGGCGCAGATCCGGGCGCAGACCCGCAACTCGATGGTGCGGTCCCTGGCGACCTCGGCCAACGCCACCGTGCTGGACCACATCACGGTCCTGGAGGAGAGCGGGCTGGTCGACTTCGACTCCGTCTCCGACGCGGGCCCGGCGCCCGCCTCCCCCACCCCGGTCCGCCAGGGGGCCGCGCCCCCTCAGATGTCCGACCGACGAAACGAAGTGAAGTGATCGCATGAGTCACAAGGGCCACAGGCGCCCCCGGTTCAAGCTCCTCGCGGTGGTTTCCGCCCTGGTGCTGGGCGGTGGCGGGGTCGCCGTCGTCGCCGGCAACGCGAGTGCCGGCCAGGACGGCCGTACGGGACAGGTGACCGCCACCATCGACTGCCCGGACGTGGGCGACCGGCTCACCTCGGTCCCCGACCAGGCCAGGGGCGAGGTCGACGAGAACCTCGCCCAGCTGGACGGACAGGTGGCCGACGCCTACCGGCAGCTCGCCTCCGGGCAGGTGCAGGGCAAGTCGCAGAAGGACGCCCTCCTCGGCCGGCTGCGGGACCAGCGCGCGACGACGATCAGCAAGGTGTCCGACGCGATAGGCCGCTCCTCCGGGCGCCCGGAGGGTCTGGACAAGCTCAGCGGCTGCGAGATGAAGGAGGCGCCGGCGGCGCAGGACGAGGCGGCGCCCGACGCCGTGGCGGCCGCGGCCTCGGGTCCGGAGGCCGCGGCCCGGAGCATCGGGCAGAAGAGCGGGCCGGCCAGGAGCGACTTCGTCGACATCACCAGGGTGAAGCCGAACGTACGGACCCCCGCGCCCTCGGGGGGCGCGTCCAAGGGCTCCTTCAGCTCCGAGTGCGGCCGCAACGAGAACGGCCACTTCAACCCCGACAACGTCATCGTCGCGCCGGGCGTCTCCAACGGCGCGCACCACATGCACGACTACGTGGGCAACAAGACCACCGACGCCTTCTCCACCAACGACAGCCTCGCCGCCTCGGGGACGACCTGCGGCAACGGCGACCAGTCCACGTACTACTGGCCGGTGCTGCGGCTGCGCGACGGCCGGGCGGAGAAGGACGCCAAGGCCCCCGGCGGCGGTCAGGACGCCAACGTGGGCACGATCCTGAAGCCCAAGCAGGTGACGATCAGCTTCAAGGGCAGCCCCGTGAGCCAGGTCAAGGCGATGCCCCGGTTCCTGCGGATCATCACGGGTGACGCCAAGGCCTTCAGCAACGGCACGGCCAACGCCAACGCCTCCTGGAGCTGCACCGGCTTCGAGGACCGCCAGTTGAAGGACAAGTACCCGGTGTGCCCGAAGGGCAGCGACGTGGTGCGCACCTTCACCTTCCAGAGCTGCTGGGACGGCCGCAACACCGACAGCGCCAACCACCGCACCCACGTGGACTTCGCGGACAGGAACGGCCGCTGCAAGAAGGGCTTCACGGCCGTTCCGCAGCTGGTGCAGCGGATCACATACGGGGTCGCTCCGGGGTCGCGCATCGCGGTGGACAGCTTCCCCGAGCAGTTGCACAAGCCGGTGACCGACCACGGGGACTTCATCAACGTGATGTCGAACGGGCTGATGGCCAAGGCCGTGGGCTGCATCAACAGCGGGCGCACCTGCCGCTGACGGGACGGACGGACGGGGCGGTGGCCCGGAGCCTGAGGGCTCCGGGCCACCGCCTTCGTGTGCTCGCCGGGACGGGGAGCGCGCGGCTCACAGGCCGTTGACGCGGGCCATCCGTCCGACGACCAGGGGGGTGAAGTCGGCCGTGACCACCCGTCCGTTCCTGCGGCCGGTACGCGAGTTCTGGCGCCGGACCTGGGCCATCAGCCGGCGGCTGCGCAGGGCCATCTCCAGTTCGAAGCGGGTCCGGGGGTCGCGCAGTCCGGGCCCGAAGAGCTTCTCCAGCTGGCGCATCCGGTAGCGCACGGTCTGCGGGTGCACGCTCAGGGCCTTGGCCGCCTCCGGGGCGCCGCCGCCCTCCAGCCAGGCGAGCAGGGTGACCTCCAGCCGTTCGCTCTGGCGGGGCGTGAGGTCGGCGAGGGGCCCCAGCCAGCGGGCGGCCAGGGCGTGGGCGAGGGGTTCGTCCTGCAGCAGCAGGAGGGTCGAGAGGTGGTCGTCGACGAAGACGGCCCGGGTGTCCAGGCCGCCGCGGTGGGGCGTCAGGGTCAGCAGGCGCAGCGCCCAGCGCAGCGAGGAGGCCGTGTCGCGGGGGGCGACGGCGTGGCCGACGGCCGCGAACCGGCCGCGGAGGGGGACTTCGAGGGCGGCGCGGGCGTCGGGGTCGGGGCTGGGGAGCAGCAGGCAGGGCCGGCCGGCGAACATCCCGGCGAGGGCGTCGTCGAGGACGGCCGCCAGTTGCTGCGTCTCGCCGGGGGTGGCGAGGGCGACGGCCCGCACCGCGGGCGGGAGGGGCCAGCGGGCGGCTTCGGCGAGTTCGGCGAGGGAGCCGTCACAGGCGGTCCGGTCGTCGGTGAGGGCCCTGAAGAGCTCCTGCCTGGCACGGTCCGGCGGGGCGGCGGGCACCTGCCGGAGCGGGTGGCCGGGGGCGTGGCCGGATTCGGTGCGCTCGTGCTCGCGCGCGGGTTCGCGTACGAATTCCCGCAACGAGCCGCGCGGTTCCTCGACGCGGCCGTCGTGGCGGTCGGCGGGTTCGTGGTCCGGGTCCTCCCCGAGGTCCGGGCCGAGGCCGTCCGCGGGGTCCTGTGCGGGGTCGTCCACGGGGTCCGGACCGGGGTCGGCGCACCGCGGGTCGCGGTCGCCTTCGTCGTGGTAGCCGAGGGCGGAGAGAAGGGCCTCTTCCACCCTCAGCCTGAGCAGATCGTCATCGATGGCATCGTTGTCATCGACAAGGGCGGAAAATTCCGGAATTCCATGCAGAAGCTCCTCCACTATCTCCGCGGCGAGCGCGGGGAGTTCCCTGCGCAGGACGCGGGTCCACTCTCCGCGGGGGCGGGACCAGATGCGGTTCAGAAGTTCGCACATCGTTTCCTCGTTCTTGCCGGGGTGAGGCCTGTCCGGTGCAGGGGTGACAGGCCCGCCAGGGTTGCCGGTTTGGCCAACAGCCCTGTCTGCCAAGAGAGTTGCAGCCATCGCGTCCCCTTCTGGAGGGTTCCGGCCACTTTCGGTCCCGCGGGTTTGCCTTGTTTTTGCCGCCGGGGACGCATGGATGGCCGACGAGGCGGTGGCCTGTCGCAACCTCCACTGGAGGGGAATCTTCCGGGGTTGTTCGATGCGCTGTAGACGCGGTGCGAGAAATTATCACGTTTCGATAAATCCTGTGGAGATGCTGCGTAGCTCCACGATGCTGCTGCACTCCGGCCCCCGAGCCCCTCGGCCGGCGCGGGAATTCGCAGCGCTGCCGGCCGTCACCGTCCCCCAACCCCCGGGTGCCGAGCGCGAGGTGGACCGCTCGGAGCCCGGGTGCTCAGGAGAACCGCATGCCCCTGCCCCAGCCGCACATACCCCGCTCCCACAGGGCACGACGCAGGAGTCGCCACGCGGCCGAGGCCGCCGCGGCTCCGGCCGCCGGGCGGCGGGCCGTCCGGCGGCCCTCACTGCTGCCCTCGACGGGAAGGCTGCGCCCCAGCGCCCTGTGCGCCGCCGGCGCGGCCCTCGTCTCGCTCCTCGTGGCGGCCCGCGCGGGCGCCCTGACCCGCCTGTGGGAGTTCCTCGACTTCGGCGCGGGCGTGCTCTCGCTCGTCTGCCTGACCTCCACCGTCCTGTGGGGGCTGGTGGCCACCGACCGGGTGCTGCTCGGGTCGGGCCACCGCCTGCTGGCCCAGGGCGTGCACCGGGGCCTCGCCGTGGCCGGGCTGGGCTTCCTCGGCCTGCACATCTGGGTCAAGGTGGCCGGGAAACAGGCCGACGCCGCTGCCGCCGCGGTGCCGTTCGCGGACACCGGCCGACCCGTCGTCATCGGCCTGGGCACCCTGGCCGGATATCTCTTCGTGGCCGTGGCGGCCTCGGGAGCCCTGCGTAGTGTGTTCGCCACCAAAAGCCGCTCCCTGTGGTGGCGGGCCCTGCACATCGGCGCCTACCCGGCGTGGGGCGCGTCGCTGCTGCACGGGCTGAAGGCCGGCCGCGCCGCCGACACCTGGGTGACGGCGGCCTACGGGCTGTGCCTGGCCGGGGTCATCGCCCTGCTCGCCTTCCGGCTCCGGGCCCGCGGGCTGGGCGCCGCCCCGCAGCCGTCCCTCCCGCAGAGCACCGGCGCCGGGGACGCGCCCGCCCAACCCGCGCGCGTACGGCCGTTCTTCATCCAGGACGTGCCGCTGGCGGACCTGCTGGTGCGGCCCCGCAGGAGCGCGCCCCCCGGGCCCGCGGCAGGGCCGCCGCGGGCCGGCCGCGCGCCCTACGCGGCCGCCTCCGCGGGCCCGGGCGCCGACCGGCGGTCCGGGCCGCTCGGCGACGGGGAGCGGTGGCCGTGAGCGGACCCGCGCGCCCCGGCCTCGGCTGCGTGGGCACCCCCCGGCTGCTGGCCGGGCTCGACCGGGACCCGCGGCTCGACCGCGAGGCCCATCTGGCGGCGCACGGCCCGCTGCCGCGCTACGCCTCCGAGGAACTCGTGGACCTGGCGGCCGACATCGACCTGCGGGGACGCGGCGGCGCCGGTTTCCCCTTCGCCCGGAAGCTGCGGGCCGTCATCGCCTCCGCCCGGGAGCGCGAGGGACCGACGGCCGTGGTGGTCAACGGCAGTGAGGGGGAGCCGAGTTGCCTCAAGGACAAGGCGCTGCTGCTGCACGCCCCGCACCTGGTGCTCGACGGCGCCCTGCTGGCCGCCGCCGCGGTCGGCGCGGAGGAGGTGGTGGTGGCCGTCACCCGGGCGGACGTGGAGCGCTCGGTACGGGACGCCGTGGCGGAACGGGGGCCGGGCGGCCGCCGGGTGCGCGTGGCACGGCTGCCCGAGCGCTTCGTGACCGGCGAGGGGACCGCCATGGTGGGCGGGCTGAACGGGGGCGCGGCGCTGCCGTCCGGCCGGCGGGTGCGGACCAGCGAACGGGGGCTGGGCGGGGTGCCGACGCTGCTGTCGAACACCGAGACCTACGCGCAGCTCGCCGTCGCCGCCCGGATGGGCGCCCCCGACTACCGGGCGGCGGGCCTGCCCTCCGAGCCGGGCACGGTGCTGCTGACCGTCGCCGGGCAGACGGTGGTCGAGACCCCGACGGGGACCTCGCTGGCGTACATCCTCGACCTGTGCGGCACGCGTACCGGTCAGGGCGTACTCGTCGGCGGGTACCACGGCCGCTGGCTGGATCCGGGGGCGGCCCGCTCGGCGGACGTGTCCCGGGGGTCGCTGTCCGCCTTCGGCGCGGTGCTGGGGGCGGGGGCGGTGCTGCCGCTGCCCGAGGACACCTGTCCGGCCGGCGAGGTCGCGCGGGTGACGCGGTGGATGGCGAAGGAGTCGGCCGGGCAGTGCGGACCCTGCGTACGGGGCCTGCCCGGACTGGCCGACGTACTGGAGGACGCCGTCCGGGGAGGCGGCCGCGGCGCCCTCGACGCGGTGGAGGCACGGCTGCGGGCCGTCCGGGGGCGGGGTGCGTGCAGCCATCCCGACGGCACCTCGCACTTCGTGGCCTCCGCGCTCGCCGCGTTCCCCGAGGAGTTCCGCGACCACGCCCTCGGCAGCGGCTGCGGGCGGCGGATCGTGGGGGCGCTGCCGCTGCCGCAGGACGAGAGCCCGCCGGAGCGGCTGGTGGTGGACTGGACCCTGTGCAAGGGGCACGGGCTGTGCGTGGACGTCCTGCCCGACGTCGTACGGCTCGACGCGGACGGCTTCCCGGCGCAGGCGTCCATGCCGGTGCCGGGCCACCTGCGGCCCAAGGCGCTGCGCGCGGTGCGCCGCTGCCCGGCCCTGGCGCTGCGCATCCAGGAATGACGGGAATGAGCGGGCGCACGAGTGCGGGACGCCTGCGAGTTCATTCTTGGCGCGATCTGACAAATTCCCGTGGATATCCGCTCCGGCCGTCGTTCCCGCCGTATCAATGAACACAGGCAAAGAGCACGACGGCACCGAATCCCAAGGAGAGATCGTGAAGACAATGCGCCGGGAGATAATCGCCGGGTCGGCGGTCGCGGTATTGCTGCTGACGGCCGGTTGCGGTGCCGCCGAAAAACCCTCCTCGAAGGCGGACGCGGTCCAGCCGGCGGGCTCCGGGAAGCAGCTCGGCGCATACGGCTCGGACGGGGGTTCGGGATACGGGGCGGGATCCGGATCGGGTTACGGCGAGGGCTCCGGCGCGAATCCGGCCGGCGGCGGGGGGCAGAGCGGGCCGGCCGGAAAGCTCCAGGTGCGGGAGATGGCGAACGTGGGCTCCGGGGTCGCCGACGGCGACGGGTTCACGCTCTACCGCTTCGACAAGGACACCGCGAAGCCGCCCAAGTCCAACTGCGAGGGCGACTGCGCCAAGGCGTGGCCGGTGGTCCCGGCGGACGACGCCTCGGCGGGGGCCGGCGTCGACGCGGCCCTGCTCGGTTCGGTCACCCGGGCCGACGGCAGCAAGCAGCTGACGGTCGGGGGCTGGCCGGTGTACCGCTACGCCAAGGACACCAAGGCGGGCGACGCCCTCGGCGAGGGCGTCGGCGGCACCTGGCACGTCCTGGGACCCGACGGGAAACCGGCCGGCGCCGGAAAGGGAGCGGCGCCGGGAACGGGAACGGAAATGCAGGGCGGCGGAATGGAACAGGGGGGCGGAGCGAAGGAAGGGAAGCAGGAGGCGGCGAAGGTCGCGCTTTCGGTGAGGAAGGACGCCAGGCTCGGAAACATCGTCCAGAACGCGGAGGGCTGGACCCTCTACCGCTTCGACAAGGACAGCGCCTGGCCGATGAAGATCGGCTGCGTGGATTCCTGCACGGACACCTGGAAGCCCGCCCCGCTCGTCGACAAGACCCAGGTGTCGGGAATCGACCCCAAACTGATCGGCTCGGTGAAAAGGCCCGACGGCAGCGAGCAGCTGACCATCGACTGCTGGCCGGTCTACACGTTCACCGGTGACAAGGCCCCCGGTGACGTCAACGGGCAGGGCAAGCAGAACCTCTGGTGGGCCGTCACCGACAAGGGGAAGAAGGCGGCCGGCTGACCCGGCCGCACCACCCATGAGCCGTGGTGCCCGGTCCCCCTCCCCTCCCCGCCGGGCACCACACCCCCTTCTCCCTCCGATCGCTTCCAGTGAGGTCGCCATGCCCCCGTCCGACCGCCCGACCCGCCGCCTCCTCGCGGCCGGTGCCGCGCTGTGCGGTGCGCTGCTGGCCGGCGGCTGTGCCGCGGAACCGTCCGCGCAGCCCGCGGCGGCGGCCCACGCGGCCCACGCGGGCCGGGGCCCGGCCGCCGGGACCGCCACGGTGGAGGAGCTCGCCTCCGCCCTGGGCTGCACCGCCGAGTCGATCACCGAGGCCGACGAACTGCGCCAGGGGGCGTGCACGACCGGACAGGGCGCCTACCGCCTGACCACCTTCGCCGCCGAGGAGGGCCTGCGTTCCTGGCTGGCGGAGACCCGGGTGTACGGCGGGGTCTACCTGGTGGGGAACCGGTGGGTGGTCACCGCCCCGTCGCCCGAGGCCCTGACCGCGCTCCGCGAACGCCTCGGCGGCACCTTGGAGTCGGGCGAGGAGCACGGCGGGCACTGACTCCGCGACGGCTCGCGGGCTTCCGCAACAGGCGCGGCGCGTCGGCCAGTTGTCCGGATTTTCCTCATTCGCGAGTTGCACGGAAGAGTGCGGGAGCCGCCCTGAGGGATGATTCGCCCCACCGCCCGCGTGCTCCAAGGTGGCACGGACCGCCCCTCTCCGAAAGGAACGGCTCTCCGTGCGCATGAAACGCCTCGTGCCCCTGCTCGCCACCGCCGGACTCCTCGCGACCTCCCTCCCCCTGCTCGCCGCCACCCAGGCGGCGGCCGCCCCGGCTCCCTCCGACTACCAGCCGCAGCAGCCCGCCTGGCACCGCTGCAGCCCGGACCAGCCGGCCGCGTACGAGTGCGCGACGGTCAAGGTGCCGCTCGACTACCAGCGCCCCCGCGGCAGGAGCATCGACCTCGCCATATCCCGGATCAAGAGCCCGGACCCGGCCAAGCGGCACGGGGTCATGCTGCTCAACCCGGGCGGGCCCGGCGGCTCGGGGCTGGACCTGCCGCTGATGATGGACGGGGCCATGCCGAAGGAGGTCAGGGAGCGGTACGACCTGATCGGCTTCGATCCGCGCGGCGTCGGGGGCAGCAGCCCGATCAGCTGCGGACTGACCGAGGCGGAGCAGAACTTCGACCGCGCGTACCGCCCCGAGACCTTCCCCTCCGACGTCGCCTGGGCGCGCACCGTCGCGGACAAGTGCCGGGAGAAGGCCGGCGCGGTCCTCCCCCACATCACCACCCGCAACACGGCCCGCGACATGGACTCGATCCGCGCGGCCCTGGGCGAGCGGAAGATCTCCTACGTGGGCTACTCGTACGGGACCTACCTCGGCGCGGTCTACACCCAGATGTTCCCGTCCCGTACCGACCGCTTCGTGCTCGACAGCGGGGTCGACCCGCAGCGGCTCTGGCGCGGGATGATCCAGGTGTGGGCCACGGAGGCCGAGCCGGCCTTCGCCCGGTGGACGCGGTGGACGGCGGAGCGCGACGGCGAGTACCGGCTCGGTGCGACGCCGCAGGCGGTGTCGGCGACGTTCTGGGGGCTGGTTGCCCGGGCCGACCGCGAGCCGATCGAGTTCCAGGGGACGAAGCTGACGGGCGATGACATCCGCTCCGCGCGCGCCCTGTTCTTCTACCCGCAGCAGGCCGCGCCGCTCGTCGCCGCGCTAAAGGCGGCCGCCGAGGGCACTCCGCAGCCCGCGGGCGCGGCCCTGCCGGACCTGAAGGAGCTGCTGCGCGCCCCGGCGCCGGCCTCCGACAACGGCACGGCCGTGTTCTGGTCCGTGGTGTGCGGGGACACCGGCGCCTGGCCGCGCGATCCCGGCCAGTACGCGCGGGACGCGGCGCGGGACAAGGCGCGCTACCCGCTGTACGGGGACATCGCCTCCAACATCAAGCCCTGCGCCTTCTGGCAGCGGCCCGTCGAGGCGGCCACCCCGATGAAGACCCGGGCGGACGTGCTGACCGTGCAGAACGAGTGGGACTCGCAGACCCCTCTGGTGAGCGGGCAGGGCCTGCACCGGTCCCTGAAGGGCTCGCGGATGGTGCTCGCGCTGGGCGGGGAGGGCCACGGCGTGTACCTGGCCGACCCGAACTCCTGCGCCAACGCCCCGGTCAACTCCTACCTGGCCACGGGCCGGCTGCCCGACCGCGACGTGACCTGCACGGCGGCTCCGGCCCCGGCCCAGCGGCAGGACGTGCTGCCTGCGCCGAAGCCGCTGCCGCTCCCGGCCGGCCCGCGGCGGTTCTGACGCCGCCGGGCCGGTCGCAGCCGGTTCAGCCGAGCAGGGCGTAGACCGTGGAGGCCTTCGCCGCCGGCTCCACGGCCCCTTCGGGGGTCATGGCGACGTCGGCGAAGGCCATGCGCTTGCCCAGTTTGGTGACGCGTACGTCGATCAGCACGTCGGCGGCGACGACCGGACGCTGGAAGCTCGTCGACTGCTGGACGGTGGTCATCGGCCCGTACGCCCCGCGCGCGGCGGAGATCGCGATGACGGTGGCGGTGTCCGCGGCGGCCATCAGGGCCTGGCCCGACAGGCCGCCGCCGTCGCGGGCCAGTGAGTCCGACCAGGGCAGCCGCAGGACGGCGTGCCGCTCGCCGGTCTCCTCGACGGTGAGGCCGAGGGCCAGCACCCAGGGGGCGAAGTTGTCGGAGAGGATCTTGTCCGCGTCTGCCGGTGTCAACGTCACCCGGTGATTGTGGCGGCCCGGAGCGGGCCGCCACAAGCCGCGGCTCCTAGAGGGAGGCCGCGATTTCCGTGCCCTGGCGGATGGCGCGCTTGGCGTCGAGTTCGGCGGCGACGTCGGCGCCGCCGATCAGGTGCGCCCCGATGCCCTCGGCGCGCAGGGCCTCGTACAGGTCGCGGCGCGGTTCCTGGCCGGTGCACAGGACGACCGTGTCGGCGGGCACGAGGTGCGGTTCGCCGCCCACGGTGATGTGCAGGCCCTCGTCGTCGATCCGCTCGTACGTGGCCCCGGCGACGGAGACGACCCCGCGGTGCTTGAGCTCGGCGCGGTGGATCCAGCCGGTGGTGGTGCCGAGGCCGGCGCCGACCTTGGTGGTCTTGCGCTGGAGCAGGGTGACCTGCCGGGGGGCCGCGGGACGCTCGGGGGCGGTGAGGCCGCCCGGGCCGGCGTACGCGGTGTCGACGCCCCAGTGCCGGAAGTAGACCTCGGGGTCCTGGGAGGCGCCCTCGCCGCTGTCGGTGAGGTACTCGGCGACGTCGAAGCCGATGCCGCCGGCGCCGACGACGGCCACCCGCTGCCCGACGGGGGCGCCGTCGCGCAGTACGTCGAGGTAGCTGACGACGTTGTCCCGGTCCACGCCCTCGATGGCGGGGGTGCGGGGGGTGACACCGGTGGCGACGACGACCTCGTCGTAGCCGCGCAGGGTGTCCACGTCGGCGCGGGTGCCGAGGCGGACGTCGATGTCGCGGGCGGCGAGCTGGGTGCCGAAGTAGCGGATGGTCTCCTCGAACTCCTCCTTGCCCGGGATGCGGCGGGCCACGTCGAGCTGGCCGCCGATGTGGCCGGAGGCCTCGAAGAGGGTGACGGCGTGGCCGCGTTCGGCGGCGGTGACCGCGCAGGCGAGGCCGGCCGGTCCGGCGCCGACGACGGCGACGCGCTTCTTCGTGCGGGTGGGCGAGAGCACGAGCTCGGTCTCGTGGCAGGCGCGCGGGTTGACCAGGCAGCTGGTGATCTTGCCGCTGAAGGTGTGGTCGAGGCAGGCCTGGTTGCAGCCGATGCAGGTGTTGATGGTCTCGGAGCGCCCGGCGGCGGCCTTGGCGACGAAGTCGGCGTCGGCGAGGAAGGGGCGGGCGAGCGAGACCAGGTCGGCGCGGCCGTCGGCGAGGATCTCCTCGGCCTTCTCCGGGGTGTTGATGCGGTTGCTGGTGACGAGCGGCACGCCGACCGCGCCCATCAGCCGCTTGGTGACCCAGGTGTAGGCGCCGCGCGGGACGGAGGTGGCGATGGTGGGGATGCGGGCCTCGTGCCAGCCGATGCCGGTGTTGATGATGGTGGCGCCGGCCGCCTCGATCTCCTTGGCGAGGTGGACGACCTCGTCGAGGGTGGAGCCGCCGGGGATGAGGTCCAGCATGGAGAGCCGGTAGATCAGGATGAAGTCGTCGCCGACGGCGGCGCGGGTGCGCCGGACGATCTCCAGCGGGAAGCGCACGCGGTTCTCGTACGCGCCGCCCCAGCGGTCGGTGCGCTTGTTGGTGGCGGCGGCGATGAACTCGTTGACCAGGTAGCCCTCGGAGCCCATGATCTCGACGCCGTCGTAGCCGGCGAGCTTGGCGAGGCGGGCGGCGCGGACGAAGTCCTCGATGGTGCCCTCGACCTCGGCGTCGGTGAGCTCGTTGGGGACGAAGGGGCTGATGGGGGCCTGGATCGCGCTGGGGGCGACGAGGTCCTTGTGGTAGGCGTAGCGGCCGAAGTGGAGGATCTGCATCGCGATCTTCCCGCCTTCGGCGTGCACCGCGTCGGTGATCACCCGGTGCTCGGCGGCCTCCTCCTCGGTGGTGAGGCGGGAGCCGCCCTCGAAGGGGCGTCCGGCGTCGTTGGGCGATATGCCGCCGGTGACGATCAGGCCGGCGCCGCCGCGGGCGCGCTCGGCGTAGAAGGCGGCCAGGCGCTCGAAGCCGTGCGCGTGCTCTTCGAGGCCGGTGTGCATCGACCCCATGATCACGCGGTTCGGCAGGGTGGTGAAGCCGAGGTCCAGGGGGCTCAGCAGGTGCGGGTACCGGCTCTGGGAACTCATGAGGGGGCGCCTCCTCGCGCGGGGGTGATGAACCTGTTCTAGCGAGGAGGGCCGGGTTTTGCAACTAAGTGCATAACCGGCTGCGCGCCCCCGGTCCGGGAATCCCCGGCCCTGGGGCGCGTATCGCCGCGGGTGTGGCGGAGTTCACGCCGCGCCCCGGGACGGCAGCCGTCAGTGGATGACCCGGAAGCTGCGCCAGGGCAGGCTGCGCGGGGCGGTCACGTTCGAGAGCGTCGTGGCCACGTAGACGCCCTCGGCGCCCCCGGCCTTCGCGGCCCCGGTCTCGGCGCAGTCCTCCGTCCGGTACAGGACGATGTCGACGAGGGTGTTGTTCTCGACGTGGGTGGCCCCCTTCGGGATGCGGATCTTGTGGCAGCCCTTGACCAGGGTGTTGGAGTAGCTCAGCTCGACCGGTGAGTCGTGGCCCCGGAACGTGAGCATGCCCACGGTGCTCCGGCCCAGGCCGGAGCAGGCGGAGGCGGTCAGCAGCAGTGCCGCGACCCCCACGATGGTGCTGATCCGTCGGCTGTGGGACATGGGGCGGTCCTCGTCTGTGCGGTGGTGGTCCTCCCCACAGCCTTGCCCGCCGGAGCCCGGGCGGCCTGCGCTGCTCGGCCGACCGGATGAACGCGGCGGAGCCGGACCGGCACCCGGCCCGGCTCCAGGGGGCTCACCCGCGCCTGAGGCGGACCGTGACGATCTGGAACGGCCGCAGGGCGAGGGGGATCCCGCCGTCCGCGGCCGGGGCGCCGACCGCCGAGCCCGGCAGGGGCCGCTCCAGGAGGTCGGTCCCGACCGCCTCCGCGACCGCGAAGCCGGGCCTCAGCACGGCCTTCGCCCGGCCGCCCCGGGACTCGTACAGCCGGACGACCACGTCCCCGGAGCGGTCCTCCGCGAGCTTGACCGCCTCCACCACCACCGCGTCGTGGTCGACGGCCAGCAGCGGGGCCACCGGACCCGCGCCCACGAGGGTCCGCTCGGGCAGGTTGAACGCGTGCCCCTCGCGCACCGCGTCCCCGATGCCGGCGCCGGGCGCGAGGGAGAAGCGCAGGGTGTGCCGCCCCTGGTCGGTCTCCGGGTCCGGGTAGCGGGGGGCCCGCAGCAGGGAGAGCCGGACGGTGGTGGTCTGGCCGCCGTCCTCCCTGATGTGGCGGGTGACGTCGTGCCCGTACGTGGAGTCGTTGAGCAGCGCCACGCCCCAGCCGGGTTCCTCCGCGTGGATCCAGCGGTGGGCGCAGATCTCGAACTTGGCGGCCTCCCAGGAGGTGTTGGTGTGGGTGGCCCGGTACACGTGCCCGAACTGGGTCTCGGAAGCGGTCCGTTCGGCCTTGACGTCGAGCGGGAAGGCCGCCTTCAGGAACTTCTCCGTCTCGTGCCAGTCCACGTCGGTGGTGATGTCCACGGTCTTGGCCCCGGCCCGCAGGGTGACGGCCTGGGTGACGGTGGAGGAGCCGAAGGAGCGGGTGACCGTGACCGTGCAGGAGTCCGGGCCCGTCCCGGTGGCCTCCAGGGAGTCGACGGCGGTGAGGTCGGTGACCCTGTTGCGGTAGAAGGCGTCGACGTCCCAGGCGTCCCACATGTTCGGGAAGTCGGGGTGGATCTGGAGCAGGTTCGCGGCACTGCCGGGGGCGAGCGCCTCGCGGCCCTCCTCCAGGTCGTACGCGGAGACGATCAGGCCCCGCCCGTCGACCTCCACCAGCAGCCGCCCGTTGGCCAGGACGTGCCCGCCGCCGTGCCGCTCCTCCACCGTGACCGGCTGCTCGGCCGGGCGCGGGCGGCCCGCGCCGCCGGCCGGGACGCCGCGCCGCTCGTGCGGGGCGCAGTTGAAGACGAGTTCCTCCTCGCCCGTGCCCGCGAGGGCGGTCTGCGCCGCGAGGGTGATCGCGGTCAGCTCCTCGCGCACCGCCTCGTAGGCGGCGCGGGCCTCGCGGTGCACCCAGGCGATGGAGGAGCCGGGCAGGATGTCGTGGAACTGGTGCAGCAGGACGGTCTTCCAGACGCGTTCCAGGTCCTCGTACGGGTAGCCGTGGCCCGGTACGCGGACGGCGGCCGTCGCCGCCCACAGCTCGGCCTCGCGCAGCAGGGACTCGCTGCGCCGGTTGCCCTGCTTGGTACGGGCCTGCGAGGTGTAGGTGCCGCGGTGGAGCTCCAGGTACAGTTCGCCGGCCCAGACGGGGGCGTCCCCGTACTCGGCGCGGGCCTTCTCGAAGAAGGCGTCGGGCCGCTCGATCTCCACGCGCGGGGAGCCTTCGAGGTCGCGCTGGCGCCTGGCCCGGGCCAGCATCTCGCGGGTGGGGCCGCCCCCGCCGTCGCCCCAGCCGAAGGGCACCAGGGAGCGCGAACCCCGGCCCTTCTCTCGGTAGTTGCGGGCGGCGTGGGCCAGCTGGGCGCCGCCGAGGTCGCTGTTGTAGGTGTCGACGGGCGGGAAGTGCGTGAAGACGCGGGTGCCGTCGATGCCCTCCCACCAGAAGGTGTGGTGCGGGAACCTGTTCACCTGGGACCAGCAGATCTTCTGGGTCAGGAACCACTGCGCCCCGGAGAGCCTGACCAGCTGCGGCATCGCCGCGGTGTAGCCGAAGGAGTCGGGCAGCCAGACGTTGCGGGTCTCGATGCCGAACTCGTCCAGGAAGAACTTCTTGCCGTAGAGGAACTGGCGGGCCATGGCCTCGCCGCCGACCATGTTCGTGTCGGACTCCACCCACATGCCTCCGACGGGGACGAACTGCCCGTCGGCGATCTTCTTCTTGACCCGCTCGAAGAGTCCGGGCCGGTGGGTCTTGACCCAGTCGAGCTGCTGGGCCTGCGACATGGCGAAGACGAACTCGGGGTGCTCGTCCATCAGGGCGACCATGTTGGAGGTGGTGCGCGACACCTTGCGCACGGTCTCGCGCAGCGGCCAGAGCCAGGCCGAGTCGATGTGGGAGTGGCCGACCGCGCTGATCCGGTGCGCGGAGGCGTTCGCCGGGGCGGCCAGCACCCCGGCGAGGCGTGCGCGGGCGGCGGCGGCCGTCCCGGCGACGTCGTCGAGGTCGACCTCGTCGAGGGCGGAGTCGACGGCGCGCAGGATCTCGTAGCGCCGTGCGTCGTCCTCGCCGAGCTGGGGCATCAGCTCGGCGAGGACGTCGAGGTCCTGCACGAGTTCCCAGACCTCGGCCTCGAAGACGGTGAGGTCCATCCGGGCCAGCCGGTAGAGCGGCCGGTCGCCGCTGGTCAGCCGGTCGCCCTCGGAGGTGGGGGCGTGCTCGACCAGGACGGGGTTGGAGGCGGCCTCGACGTACCACTCGACCCGCTCGCCGCCCGTCGCGGCGTCGGCCACCCGCACCCAGTCGTTGTACGGGTTGAGGCCCTTGACCTCGCTGCCGTCGGCCCGGTGGACCAGTCCCTCGCACTGGAAGCCGGGCATCATCCGGTCGAAGCCCAGGTCGAGGACGGCCTCGACGGTACGGCCCGCCCAGTCGGCGGGGACTTCGCCGGTGACCCTGAACCAGGTGGTGCCCCAGGCCGGCCCCCAGGCGTCGCCGGCCGCGCAGGGCCGGTAGGGCGCGGCCAGCGCCTCGGCGACCGGGACCGGCTCGCCCGGGGCCTCCCAGCGCTCGACGGCGAGGGGGACGGGGCGGGAGTGGACGGCGGGCCGGATGCGCTCGCCCAGGACCCGGCGGAGGCGGTGTTCGGTGATGCTGCGGTCGTCGTGCACGAGGCGGCTCCAGGAGGTCGTTCGCGGACGGGGCGGGGCGGGGAACGGGCGGGGGCGGGCGGGGAACGGGCGGGCGGTCAGGTCTTGACGGCTCCCTCGCCCACTCCCTTGAAGAAGAAACGCTGGAGGAGGAGGAAGAGCAGCACCATCGGGACGAGCGCGGTCATCGCGCCCGCCGCGACGATCCGCTGGTCGCTGGTCGTGGTGGCCCCGGCCAGGGTCTTCAGGCCGAGCTGGAGGGTGTAGTGGTCGCTGTCGGTGAGGACCAGCAGGGGCCACAGGAAGTCGTCCCAGGCGCCCATGAAGCTGGTGACGCAGACGACGGCCAGGGCGCCCCGGGCGCCCGGGAGGAACACCCGGGTGAAGCGGGTCCACTCCCCCGCGCCGTCCAGGACGGCGGCCTCCTCGATCTCCCGGGGGACGGCGAGGAACGCCGCCCGCATGATCATGACGTTGAGGACGGACACGGCCCCGGGCAGCCACACCCCGACGAGGGTGTCGACCAGGCCCATCCCGCGGACCGTGAGGAACATCGAGATCATCACGGACTCGAAGGGGAACATCAGGGTCGCCACGAGGACGGTGAAGACGGCCTTGCGCCCCTTCCAGCCGGCCCGGGACAGGGCGTAGCCGCCCATGGCCGCGAACAGGGTGTTGGAGGCCACCGCGAGGAGCGCCACCACCAGGGTGTTGCCCACGTACTGGAGGAGCGGGAAGGACTCGGCGACGCGCAGGTAGTTGTCGAAGGTGGGGTGCGAGGGCAGCAGTCCGTCGTACACGTTCTCGGTGCGGCCGCGGACCGAGGTCAGGAACTGCCAGACGATCGGCCCGAGCATCAGCACGAGCACGAGCGTGAGGACGGCGTAGCGGACGGCCAGGCCGCCCCGGCCGCCCCGGCGGCGCCGGGGACCGGCGCCGGGGGCGCTCACTCCTCGTCCCCCTTCGACAGGCGGTAGCCCAGCAGGCTGAAGGCCAGGGTCAGCAGGAACAGCAGCAGGGAGATGGCGCAGGCGTAGCCGGTCTCCCCGGCGAAGCCGAGGCCGACCTGCCGGATGAGGAAGGGCAGGGTGCGGGCGCCGCCGCCGGGGCCGCCGCTCTCGCCGCCGAGGATGTAGATCTCGGTGAAGACGCGCAGCGCGGAGACCGCGGAGAGGGTGCCGACGAGCAGCATCATCGGCTTCACCTGGGGGATCGTGATGCTGAAGAAGCGGCGTACGGGGCCGGCGCCGTCGAGGGCGGCCGCCTCGTGGAGGGAGGCGGGGACGTTCCCGAGGGCTGCCAGGTAGAAGACCATGTAGTAGCCGAGGCCCTTCCAGACGGTCACGAGCATGGCGGAGAACAGCAGCAGGGTGCTGTCGGTGAGGAAGGGGACCGGCTCGGAGACGACGCCGAGCGCCTCGAAGACGGTGTTGACCAGTCCGTCGCTGCGCAGCACCCACTGCCAGATCAGGCCGACGACGACGGCCGAGGCGATCACCGGGGTGTAGAAGGCGGAGCGGAAGAGGCCGATGCCGGGGACCTTCGTCTGGACGAGGACCGCGAGGGCCAGCGGCAGCAGGACCAGGCAGGGGACGACGACCAGCAGGTACAGCACGCTGTTGCCGGTGGCGGTCCAGAAGTCGGGATCGGCGAGGGCCCGGGTGTAGTTGTCGAAGCCGGTGAAGGAGCCGCCGCTCAGGATGCGGGCGTCGGTGAAGGACAGCACGACCGTGTTGAGGAACGGCCAGAGGCTGAACAGGGACACCATCAGCAGGCCCGGGGCGAGGAACAGGTAGGGGGTCCACCACCTGCGGTGGACGAGGCCCGGGTCGGCCCCCGTGACGCGGTCCCCGCGGCGCCGGCGCCGGCGCCGCCCGTCGTGCCGGTCCCGCACCGGTGCGGCGGCCGCCGGGGCGGGAGCGGTCACTTGCGCGTCCCGGCGGCCAGCAGCCGGTTGGCCTCCTCCTGGGCCCTGCGCACCGCGGTCCGGGCGTCCTGCTCGCCCTGGATGGCCCGCTGCACCTCCCGCACCACCGCGTCGCCGACCTGGTTGGTCCACTGGACGGGGGTGTTGGCGTCGAGGGCCGCCGTCTTCAGCTGCTCCGCGCCGATGGCCCGGGCCAGGGTCTCGGCGTCCTTGCCGTCGCCCCGGTCGGCGAAGCGCGGGTCGGCCAGGCCCTTGGCGTTGGAGGGGTAGATGGTGGCGTTCCTGGAGAACTCCACCTGGTTGGGGCCGTTGGTGACCCATTTGGCGAACTCGGCCGCCGCGTCCGGGTGCCTGGTGTCCTTGCGGATGCCGAGGCACTGGGCGTAGATGCCGATGTGGCCGAGCGTGCCGGTGACGGCGCCGGCGACGCCGGTGCGTTCGTAGACCTGCGGGGCGTTCTGCCTGATGTCGCGGACGAAGCCCGGGGAGCCGGGGCCGAAGACGAGTTTGCCGGCGCCGTAGAGCTGGTTGATGTCGTCGGCCTTCAGGAGGGACTCCTTGGGCATGGCGCCCTTGGCGTAGAGGTCCTTCATCCGCTCGACCCAGGCGACGGCCCGGTCCGTGTCGAAGGTGAAGCGGTCCCGTGCGCCGTTCAGCAGGGGGACGCCCATCTTCTGCCAGTCGCCGGGCAGGCGGCCCTTGGGGTCGGCCATGAACGCGGCGTACTGCCCGCCGGAGCGGGCGGCGATCCGTTCCGCGTAGTCGAAGAACTGCTCGACGGTGGTGGGCGGCCGGTCCGGGTCCAGGCCGGCCTTGGCGAAGAGGTCCTTGTTGTAGGTGAGGATCTCGGGGGTGACGTACCAGGGGTAGGCGTACACGCCGTCGCCCTTGCCGGGCAGTCTGAACTGCTCCCAGGCTCCCGGGACGTACTCCGCGGCGACCGCGCCGTCGAGCCGGGCCACGTCGGCGAGCATGCCGCGGTCCCCGAGGAGCTGGAAGGAGTCGGTGGAGAGGTTGACCACGTCGGGCAGGGCCCCGGCCTGGGCGTCGGCGACGAGCTTCTCGTTGTAGCCGTCGCCGGGGACGTCCTCCCACTTCACCTTCACCTTGGGGTGCTCGGCCTCGAAGGCGTCGATGACGCCCTGGACGTAGCCGGTGAACTTCGGTTTGAGCTGGAGGGTGCGGAAGGTGATCTCGCCGGACACCTCGCCGGTTCTGCGGGCTTCTTCGGCACCGGCGCCGCCTCCGCTCAGGCCGCATCCGGACGCGGCCAGGAGGCCCGCGGCCACCAGCGTGGCGAGGGCCGTGCGGGTCAGGGGGGAACGAGTCATCGTCGCCGCCTTCGGGGGAGGTTCCGGCTTCGCTGCCGGAGGGCGGTGCCCACGCTGACCCCGGGGCGGGGGGCCGTCAACGAGGCCCCCGCCCCGATGGCCTGAAGCGGTTTATCTCCCGCGGCGTACGGGCGGGCGCACGGGCGGGCGTACGGCCCGGCTCCCCGCCCCCGCAAAAACCTTTGCGCGGCCGGCGGGCCGGCGCCTAGGTTGACGGCCTACCACGACGTGTAGCTCAGCAGCAGAGCACCGGGCTTGCTTCCCGGGGGGCGCAGGGGCGGAACCTGCCACGTCGGCCATGGACGCACACGCTGACAAGCAGCCTCCGAACCCGCCCCGGACCGGCCCCGCGCCCGTCCCGGGACCCGCCCCGACACCCGTCGCCGGCCCCGTGCCGGCGGCCGTGTCCGTCTCCCCGTCGTACGCGGCCGAGCGGCTGGCCCGCGCCCTGCGGACCGCGCGGAGCCACGGCGACGCCGCCACCCGCGAACGCGCCGAGTCCCGCGCGAGCAAGTGGCAGAGCGTCCTGGCGGGCATCGCGGACGGCTCCCTGGCCATCGGCTCCCGCACTCCCGTCGCCGCACTGCCCGCCTGGGTCACCCCCGAGGTGGTCACCGGCGGCTTCGCCACCGGCACCGCCTCGGCCGGCGGGCCGCTGCTGCCGTACGAGGAGGAGGCCGCCCGGCTGGCGGGCGTACGGGCGGACCGTGCGGAGCTGTTCGCGCACTTCCTCACCGAGGACGGCCTGGCGTACCTGTGGTCGCTGCTCGACAGCGGCCGCTACGAGGTGCGCGTGCCCGAGGAGGCGGCGCTCGCGACCGTGGCGTGGCTGGTGCGCGCCGGGGACTTCGACGCCGCCGCGGAACTCGTCACGGTGCTGCGGCCCTTCGCCGGCCGGCTGCGCTTCTCCCCGCGCCCCGCCGACCGCCCCGCGCCCGGGGTGGACTCCGTGCACCGCCGTACCGTCGGCGAGGCCTCGGCGGCGCTGGCCCGGCGCGGACCCAACACGGCCGTGGAGACCCAGCGGGAGGCGCTCGCCGTCTGGCGCCCCTTCGAGGACGAGCTGCTCGCGCACCGGCTGCTGGCCCACGGGCGCGCGCCCGGCCCGGACTGGCACGCCCGGGGCGCCGGACTGCTGGCGCGCTACCGGGCGCTGGCCGCCGCGCACACCCTCTGCACGAAGCACCTGGACCCGAAGTCGAACGCGGCGATCCTGCGCCGGGCCCTTGAGGAGGAGGTCGCCGGCCGCGCGCCCGCGCCCCGGCTGGCCGGACTGCTGCGGGTCGCCGTCGAGTCGATGCTGGCCAAGCGCGGCGCGCCCGGCTCCCCCGGGCACGCCCGGCTCCGGGCCGTCCAGGCCCGCCAGGCGGCGCTGCCCTCGCACCACGCGCTGGCCGGGCTGGTGCTGCGCCGGATCTCCGGGCTCGACCAGCGCGCCGGGACCCCGGACACGGACACCCCGGTGGCTCCGGTGAGCGCCGAGGAGGCCCGCGAGACCGGGCTGCCCGCCGGTGCGCAGGTGCCGGCGGGCGTGGCCGGCAGCGTCCGGGCGGCGCTGAGCGCACCGCTGGAGGTGCTGGTGGAGCGCGGGGTGGTGCCGTCGGCGGAGGTGCTGGCCGAGCTGGTGCCGCAGCTCGTCGCGGCGGTCACCGCCGAGCGGTACGCGGACGGGCCGCTGCGGAACCTGATGGCGGCGACGTACCGCGCCTTCCGGGGCCGCCGTTCGCTGCTCCTGCTGAACCTGGAGTCCCAGGTGCGGATCGAGGAACTCCCCTGGCTGCGGGCGGTCTCCGGCCACCTGCACGCCGACGGCGCGGACACCGGGCCGGCCGCGGAGGCGCTGCGCCGGCTCGGCGGGCTGGCGGTGCGCGCCTTCCCGGGCACGGTGCTGCCCAACCCGCTGGTGCGCGAGCTGGGCCAGCTGGCCCGGCAGGCGGAACTGGGCGCGCCGTTCACGGAGGAGCTGGCCGCCGACATCTTCATGGGCACCTTCGGCCCGAAGTTCCTCGTCGCCGCCCGCGTCGCCGGGGAGCTGCTGGAGGAGAGCCTGTACGCCCGCTACTACGGCATCGACTACGCGGCGGTGCGCCGGATGGCGGTGGCGCAGGCCGCCGAGTCGGCGCGCGGCGGCCGTCCGGTGCGCACCGCGCCGGAGTTCGCGGCGCTGTGCGCGGAGCGGGCCGGCCGGGACCGGGCCTGGTCGGTCGCGGCGAACGGCAAGGTGATCGAGCAGGCCCAGGTCCTCACCACGCACAACCTGGCCACCCTGGTCGGGCGGGCCGGGGTCACCGTGCCGGGCGGCTGGGCGCGGCCCGCCCGGGAGTGCTTCGAGACCGTGTGCCGGCTGGTGGCCCGGGTGGAGGGGAACCCGCGGCCGCTGCCGGCGGTCAAGGACGCGGCGTACGCGTGGCGGCAGATGCTGTTCCACCTGTCGCTGTGCGGTCCGGTCGAGCGGGCGGACGTACTGGCCTGGATCGAGGCGGAGTCGGCGCTGCGCCCGGCGCACGTGCGGGCCCGGCTGGCCCCCGCGCTCGCGGGGTTGCGCCTGGTGGCCCGGGGCGGGTCCTTCGACGCGGAGGGCACGGCCGAGGGCGGGCGGGCGCGCCGGCTGCTGGGCTGGAGCACGGACGGCCACTGGATGCGGTAGCCCTGGCCGGGCGTTGACGTTGACGGGGGCCGGTAGCCGCCCCGTCCGGCCCCGGCACGGCAGGGCCCGGCACGCACGGGGCTCCGCAGGGCGCCCCCGCACGTGAACGCCTCCGGGTGAAAGCCTCGTGAACGCCCCCTGCCCGAACGGGTGGGGGGCGTTCGTCGTGCTCGCGCGCACGGCCCGCGCCGCCACTGCCCGGACGGGCCGATAACACGTGGGGCGGGCGGCCGCCAGGGGTTCTTCGGCGTCCGACCCGAACGGATCATGGATTTTGCCTTGATCAACGCAATGTGATGCATTGATCACCCACCGCATCCATCCGCTCCGCGAAGGAACCCCATGCGCACGGTCCGCGAGTCGGCCCTCGACGTCCTGCGAGCCCGCGGGATGACCACGGTCTTCGGCAATCCAGGCTCCACCGAACTGCCCATGCTCAAGCAGTTCCCCGACGACTTCCGCTACGTACTGGGGCTCCAGGAGGCCGTGGTCGTCGGGATGGCCGACGGCTTCGCCCTCGCCTCCGGCACCACCGGCCTGGTCAACCTGCACACCGGCCCGGGCACGGGCAACGCGATGGGCGCCATCCTGAACGCCCGCGCCAACCGCACCCCCATGGTGGTCACCGCCGGCCAGCAGGTCCGCGCCATGCTCACCATGGAGGCCCTGCTCACCAACCCGCAGTCCACCCTGCTGCCGCAGCCCGCCGTCAAGTGGGCGTACGAGCCCCCGCGCGCGGCGGACGTCGCCCCCGCCCTGGCCCGGGCCGTGCAGGTCGCCGAAACCCCGCCGCAGGGGCCGGTGTTCCTCTCGCTGCCGATGGACGACTTCGACGTGGTCCTCGACGAGGACGAGGACCACGCGGCCCGGCGGACCGCGGCCCGCACCGTGACGCACGCCGCCGCGCCCTCCGCCGAAGTGGTCCGGCGGCTCGCCGCCCGCCTGGCCGGCGCCCGCAGCGCCGTCCTCGTCGCCGGCAACGACGTGGACGCCTCGGGGGCCTGGGACGCCGTCGTGGAACTGGCCGAGCGGACCGGCCTGCCCGTCTGGTCGGCGCCCACGGAGGGCCGGGTCGCCTTCCCCAAGTCCCACCCGCAGTACCGGGGGATGCTGCCCCCCGCCATCGCGCCGCTGTCCCGCTGCCTGGAGGAGCACGACCTGGTCCTGGTGATCGGCGCCCCGGTGTTCTGCTACTACCCCTACGTCCCCGGCGCCTACCTGCCCGAGGGCACCGAGCTGGTACACCTGACCCGGGACGCGGACGAAGCTGCCCGCGCCCCCGTCGGGGACGCGCTCGTCGCCGACATCGCCCTGACGGTACGGGCCCTGCTCGCGGAGCTGCCCGAGCGGGAGGCCGCCGCCCCGGCAGCGCGGATCGCGCGGGCCGAGTCCACGGCCGAGGTGGACGGGGTGCTCACCCCGCTCGCCGCGATGACGGCCATCGCCCAGGGAGCCCCGGCGAACACCCTCTGGGTCAACGAATCCCCGTCCAACCTGGGGCAGTTCCACGACGCGACCCGGATCGACACCCCCGGCTCGTTCCTCTTCACGGCGGGCGGCGGCCTCGGCTTCGGCCTGGCCGCGGCGGTGGGCGCCCAGCTCGGCGCCCCCGACCGGCCCGTGGTCTGCGTCATCGGCGACGGCTCCACCCACTACGCCGTGCAGGCGCTGTGGACCGCGGCCGCGTACAAGGTCCCGGTCACCTTCGTCGTCCTGAGCAACCAGCGCTACGCGATCCTCCAGTGGTTCGCCGAGGTGGAACGCGCCCAGGGCGCCCCCGGCCTCGACATCCCCGGCCTGGACATCACGGCCGTCGCCACCGGCTACGGGGTCCCCGCCCACCGGGCGACCGGCTTCGGCGAACTGACCAAGCTGGTCCGGGAGTCGGCCCTCCAGCAGGACGGCCCGGCGCTGATCGACGTACCCGTCACCACCGAACTCCCCACCCTGTAGCCCCTTCCCGTCGTTCCACCGCCCCGCCCCGCCCTGCCCCGGAAGGCCGGCATGCCCCCCACCAGCGACACCACCTCCCTGCTGCTCGAACGGCTCCGCTCCGCGCTGCCCGCGCAGGCCCTGCTCACCGACCCCGCGGAACTCGCCGCCCACGCACGGGACTCCGCCCCCTTCTCCGCATGCGGCACCCCGGCCGTCGTCGCCGTCCCCCGCACGGCCGAGCAGGTCGAGCACGTCATGCGCACCGCCTACGAACTGGACGTCCCCGTCGTCCCGCAGGGCGCCCGCACCGGCCTGGCCGGCGCCGCCAACGCCGTCGACGGCTGCGTGGTGCTGTCCACCGCCGCGATGGACCGGATCCTGTCCGTGGACCCCGCCAACCGGCTGGTGCGCTGCGAGCCCGGGGTCACCACCCGGCGCCTCGCGGAAGCCGTGGCCGAGCACGGGCTGACGTACCCGCCGGACCCGGCCTCCTGGGACCGCTGCACCATCGGCGGGAACATCGCCACCGGCGCGGGCGGCATCTGCTGCGTGAAGTACGGGGTGACCGCCGACTACGTCCTCGGACTCGACCTCGTCCTGCCGGACGGGCGGCGGATGCGCACCGGCCGGGACACCGCCAAGGGCGTCGCCGGGTACGACCTGACGCGCCTGGTCGTCGGCTCCGAGGGGACCCTGGCGGTGGTGGTCGGCGCCACCCTCGCGCTGCGGCCCGCCCGGCCCCCGGCGCTGTCGCTGCTGGCCCAGTTCCCGACCCTGACCTCCGCCGGGGACGCCGTCGCCGCCATCACCGCCGCCGGGCACACCCCGTCCGCGCTCGAACTCCTGGACCGGGCCACGACCCGGGCGATCGTGGACCTCGGCACCCACCCGCTGCTGCGCCCCGGCAGCGCCGCCACCCTGATCGTCGAGAGCGACTGCGCCGACCCCTCCTCGGAGCTGTCCGCGATGGAGATCCTCTGCAAGGAGGCCGGCGCCGAGCACATCGCCACGTCCGCGACCGGCGAGGAGGCGTACGAGATCATCGAGGCGCGCCGGCTGGTCAGCCCGGCCCTCGCCGCGTACATGGCGTCCCGGGGCGGCGGGCTCACCGCGTTCATCGAGGACGTCGCGGTGCCGAGGAGCGCGCTGCCCGTGCTGGTCGGGCGGATCGAGGAGATCGCCGAGCGGTACGGCCTGCAGATCTTCACCCTCGGCCACGCCGGCGACGGCAACCTGCACCCCACCGTCGTCTTCGACGAGTCCGACGCGGACGAGTTCCGCCGCGCCCGGGAGGCGTACGACGCCATCATGGCCGCCGGCCTCGAACTGGGCGGCACCACCACCGGCGAGCACGGCATCGGCACCCTGAAGCGGGAGTGGCTGGAACGCGAGCTGGGACCGGTCTCGCTGGAGCTCCAGCGCGGCCTCAAGCGGCTCTTCGACCCGAAGAACCTCCTCAACCCCGGCAAGGTGGTCACGGCATGACCCAGTCGACCGAGGCCCCGGAGGCCGCCCGGGGCGGCAACCCGGGCCTGCCGCCCGTCCGGGCCGGCCTGGCGGAGACCGTCCGCTTCGTCGCCACGCACACCCTGCCCGTCTTCGTACGCGGTGTCGCCAACCCCCGCTTCCCGGTCATGGCGCTGTACTCCCGCGTCAACCAGCCCGCCTGGTCGAACGCGACGCTGCGCGCGATGCGGGCCCGGCACCGGGGCGCGCCGGTGATGGTGCGCGCGCTCTCCGGCGAGATGCTCGTCCTGTTCGACCAGGGCGACATCCGGCGGTTCTTCGAGGAGCCGGTGTCGGACCTCGCCATGGACGCCGACGACAAGTACGCCAGCCTGTCGGTCTTCGAGCCGACGGGGGTGATCTGCTCGCACGGCCAGGTGCGCGAGGACCGGCGCCGGGTCAACGACCACGCCCTCGCCGCCGACCGGCCGGTGCACCCCTCCTGCGAGGAGTTCGGGGCCGTGGTCGAGGACGAGTGCCGCAGGCTCACCTCCCGCTCCGTCGTGGACTTCCCGCTGCTGTGGAAGACGCTGACCCGCATCTCCCGGCGCGTGGTCCTCGGCGACCAGGCCTCCGACGACCAGGAGCTGTCCGACTGGCTCGCCACCCTGCGCGGCCAGGCCAACTGGATGGGCCGCAGCAAGCCGGAGGCCGCGAAGGCGCTCTACTCCAAGATCGAGGCCCGGATCACCCGGTACGCCGCCGACGCCCCCGCCCACACCCTGGCCGCCCGCGCCCTGGCCGAGCCCTGCCCGGAGGGCACCGACCCGCTCGGCCAGACCCACCACTGGCTGCTCGGCATCGACCTCGCCGCGCCCGTCGTCGCCCGCACCCTGCTGCTGCTCGCCCACCACCCGGCCGAGCAGGACGCCGCCCACGCCGAGGCGGCCGGCCGCGTCCCCGGGCTGCCGAGGCTGCGGGCCTGCCTGGAGGAGTCGGTGCGGCTGTACCCGATCGTGCCCGACCTGGTCCGGGTCACCCGCACCGAGACCGAGTGGGGCGGGGTGCGCTACCCGGCCGGCACCAACGTGCTGGTGCCGATGGGCTTCCACCAGCGCGACCCCGAGCGGGTCGACGGCGGGAACCTGTTCGCGCCGGGCCGCTGGCTGGCGCCGGACGTGCACCGGGACACCCGGGTGGCCCCGTTCAGCCACGGCGGCGCCCGCTGCCCGGGCGAGTACGTCGCCCTGCTGCTCACCTCCCTGGTCTGCGCCGAGGTGCTGCGCGGCCACCGCCTCACCGGGGCCCGTCCGGTGCTCGACCCGGGGCGCCCGCTGCCGGGGATCCTCGACACGGCCGGCATCCGGCTGCGCCTCGGCCGGGTGTAGGGGGAGGCCGCCATGACCGAAGCCACCGGTTCCGCAGCGTCCGTCACCCAGCCGGACATCGCCTCCCTGCACCACGTCTGCCGCGAGCTCGCCGACGCGGCCGACGCGGTGCGCGACGCCGCCCGGTACGCCTCCGGCGTCGCCCTCGGCTCCCGGCTGCCGCTGGCGGCGGCCGGGCCGCGCCGGGCCCGTGCCGCGCAGCGCGGGCTGCTGCGGACCCTGATGGACCCCAAGGGCCTGGGCTGGGCCCCGCAGGGCGGCGCCCCGCTCGCCGGGGCGCTCTGGCTGGCCGGGGTGCTGACCAGCCGGGAGAGCCTCGCGGTCAGCCTCGCCGTCGCCGGCCTCAAGGCGCGGATCCGGGCGGCGGCCGTGCGCCACCCGGAGCTGCTCGACAACCCGACCACCTCGCGGGTGCTGCGCGCCATCGACGAGGACCGCCAGGCCGAGGCGGTGCGGCTGTTCCGGGGGCTGCTGACGGAGAAGGGCGCGGAGTACGCCCTCGCGCTGCTGGCTCCGTCCTTCACGGACATCATGGCCTGGAACGCGCTGACCGACGAGAACCCGTTCAACGACACCGCCGGCTGGCAGATCGCCACCGGGCGGCCGCTGACCTCCGACTACTTCGTCGGGATCAGCAGTTCGGTGTGGGCGTTCCTCAACCGGGGGAAGGGCCGCGCCGAACCGCACACCCCCTCGGCCGCCCTGCTGGGCAGCATCGACACCTCGGGCACGATCGTCGGCTACGTCCGCAACATCGGCCGGATCGGCACCCGGGGGCTGCTGCTCGTCCAGCAGGTCGACGGGCCGGACGGGGAGAGCCGCTACGTCGTGCAACTGGCCGGGATGGGGCCGAGTTTCAACCAGGAGAGCCCCCAGGACCTGCTGGGCGGCATCGACGCGGTGGGCTCCATCGACACCACCTATACCCGTGCGGTGGTCAGGGCCCTGCGCCGGCTCGTGCCCTCCGGGGCGCAGGTCGCGCTGGTGGGCCACAGCCAGGGCGGGATCACCGCGATGAACCTGGCGGCGAGCCGGGACTTCAACGCGCTGTACACGGTGACGCACGTGGTCGCGGTCGGTTCGCCCATCGACCAGAAGCGGGCCGCCGATCCGCGCACCCGGGTGGTCTCGCTCGTCAACGAGCACGACATCGTGCCGAGCCTGGAGGGCCGCTCGTCGGTTTCCCCGTACGCACTGCCCAAGCAGTTCACGGAGTTCACCTGGACCGACGACACCCAGGCCTTCCCGCTGTGCCATGCCGCGGAGCGGTACGCGCACAACCTGGAGCACGACGTCCCGCACGCGCGCTCGCACGTCGACTCCGAACTCGCCGCCTTCCGCGGCCGGGTCACCGGCACGCACCTCTTCACCCTCCACGACCGCTGAGGACCCCGCATGACCGACACCGACTCGCACACTCCCCCGACGGATACGGCGCCGGCCGCTCCGGAGCTGCCGGCCCAGAGCTCCCACCGGCACCAGCCGCCGCCCGCACCGCCGCAGCCGTACGGCCCGCCCGGGCTGCTGGAGCGGCTGGAGTCGGCGGCGTTCGCCCGCGTCAACCAGACCCGCGAGTGGTACGAACTGCCCGCCCCGCTAGGCCTGTTGAACCTGGCCGTGATCCGGGAGGACCTGCGCCGCCACAACCTGCACGACACCTTCGGCGCGGGCGGCGAGCGCGACCGCCGGCCCACGAAGCACCTCGCGCCGTACCGCTCGTACGACGGCTCGGGCTACGACCCGTACGACGAGGACATGGGCCGGGTGGGCACCCGCCTGGACCGCAACTCCCCGCTGCACATGGCGTATCCGGACGAGGACGAGGCGCTGATGACGCCGAGTCCCCGCGAGGTGAGCCGGCAGCTGCTGGCCCGGCGCGGCTTCGTCCCCGCGCCCTCCCTGAACCTGCTGGCCGCCGCGTGGATCCAGTTCCAGAACCACGGCTGGGCCAACCACGGGGACAACGAGGAGGCCGAGCCGTTCACCGTCCCGCTCGCCGCCGACGACGACTGGGCCGAGCAGGGCGGCGGCTGCCCGATGCGGGTGAACCGCACCCGCCCCGACCCGGTCGCGCACACCACCCCGGACGTCCCGCCTACGTACGAGAACACCGTCAGCCACTGGTGGGACGGCTCGCAGATCTACGGGTCGGACGAGGCCCGCTGCCGCTCGCTGCGCACCGGGGAGCACGGGCGGCTGATCGTCGACGGCGGACGGCTGCCCGCCGATCCGCGGCCCGGGATGGACTGCCTGGACGCCACGGGCATGAACAGCGACTACTGGAGCGGCCTGTCGCTGCTGCACACGCTCTTCGCCAAGGAGCACAACTCCATCTGCGACCTGGTCCGTTCGCACCATCCCACCTGGGACGACGAGCGGATCTTCCACACGGCGCGGCTGGTGAACACCGCCCTCATGGCGAAGATCCACACGGTGGAGTGGACCCCGGGCGTCCTCGACCACCCGGTGGTGCACCAGGCGATGCGCGCCAACTGGTACGGGCTGCTGCCCCGCTGGGTCACCAAGACCTTCGGCCGGATCGGCGGCGAGGTCCTCAGCGGCTCCCGGGGCTCGGGCACCGACCACCATGCCGCGCCCTTCTCCATGACGGAGGAGTTCGTCTCGGCGTACCGGCTGCACCCGCTGATCCCCGACGAGATCACCGTCCGGGACCACCGGCGCGGGGCGCCGCGCGAGACCGTCGGCTTCGACGACATGCAGGGCGCGACCACGCGCACCGCGGTCGACGCGTACGGGATGAGCGACCTGTTCTACACCTTCGGCGTCTCGAACCCGGGGGCGCTGGTCCTGCACAACCACCCGGACGCGCTGCGCAACCTGAAGCGGCTGTCCGGCGAGCACATCGACCTCGGCACGGTGGACGTCCTGCGCGACCGCGAGCGGGGCATCCCCCGCTACAACGCCCAGCGGCGGATGCTGCGCAAGCGGCCCGTCACCTCCTTCGAGGAGCTGACCGGCGGGCATCCGGGGGACACCCCGCTGCTGCGGGAGCTGTACGACGGCCGGCTCGACCGGGTCGACACCCTGGTCGGGAACCTGGCCGAGCCCCGTCCGGCGGGCTTCGGGTTCAGCGACACCCTCTTCCGGGTGTTCGCGCTGATGGCCACCCGCCGCATCAAGAGCGACCGGTTCTTCACCACCGACTACCGGCCTGAGGTGTACACGGCCGAGGGGCTGCGCTGGATCGACCGGAACTCGATGGTGACGGTGCTGCTGCGGCACCACCCCGAACTGGCCCCGGCGCTGGCCGGCGTGAGCAACGCCTTCGCGCCCTGGAAGGAGCGGTCATGAGCGGGCACCCCGCCGACGGACTGCGCGGCCACGCCGCCGCCCTGCGCGAGCGGGCGGACCGGCTGCGCGGGGCCTGTGACGGCCTGGACTGGCGGGGCCCGCAGGCCGATGCCTTCCGGGCCCGGGTCGAGGAGCTGGCCCGGCGGTGCGCCACGGCCGCGGACGGGCTGTCGCGCTCCGCGGCCCGGCTGGACGGCCGGGGGTAGGTCCCGGGGCGGGGTGGGGCCCGGTCCCGCCGCTACTTCATGCGGTACTGGGCCTTGTCCGCGAGCTTGCCGTCCTTGAAGCAGAAGCGGAGCACGTCCTCGGTCTGCCCGTCGGCGGCGGAGAGGTACCAGGCGCAGACGCTGCCGGCGGGCTCGGCGGGGCCGCCCTCCTTGAGGGCTTCCTTGACGAAGGTGTCGCCCGAGGGGAGCTTGGCGCGGACCTCGCCCTCGGCGTCGCCGACCTTCACCGCCTCGTAGACCTTGGGGTCGAGCAGGGTCTTGTCGGCTATGTCGAGGACCTTGGCCGCCCCGAAGAACAGCGCCACGAGGAGCCCCACCCCCAGCACCAGCGCGATACCGCACCCGATGAGACAACCCTTGCGCTGAGCCATGGCCCCGTTCCTCCGTGCCCTCGACGTTCCGGTGCGGTCCGCACCTTCCTGCCGGAGCCTCGCAGGGGTGCGGGGGCCGGTGCCGTACTCGAAAGTCTCGGGCCGGGGCGACGATCGTCGTTCAGAGGTCTCCGGGGTCGGTGTTGGCCCCGCACAGGACGACGGCGACCCGCTCGCCCAGCGGGTCCGGGGCGGTGCGCAGGGCCGCCAGTGCGGTGGCCGCGCCGTTCTCGACGACGATCCGGTGCTCGTCCCAGAGCGTCCTGCGGGCGGCGGTGATCGCCTCGTCGGGGACGAGCACCGACACGGCGTTCGCCTGCCGGGCGGCGGCGAGGGCGTCGGCCGAGACGCGGGGGGCGCCGAGGGAGTCCGCGGCGACGGAGGCCACCGGGACGTCGACGGGCTCGCCCGCCTCCAGGGCGGCGTTCAGGGCCCGGCAGTGCTCGGGCTCGGCGGCGACCACGCGGACGCCGTGCTCGCGGGCGGCGGTGGCGACGCCGGCGAACAGCCCGCCGCCGCCGACCGCGACGACGACGGTGTCCAGGCCGGGCAGGGCGGCCCGTACCTCGTCGAGCAGGGTGCCGGCGCCCGCGGCGACGAGCGGGTGGTCGTAGGCGTGGCTGCTCAGGGCGCCGCTGTCGGCGGCGAACTCCCGGCAGGCGGCGAGGGCCTGGCCGTACCGGTCGCCGACGAGCCGTACGTCGGCCCCGTAGCCGCGCAGCCGGTCGACCTTGACGCGCGGGGCGTTGCCGGGGAGGAACACGGTGGCGGGGATGCCGTGGGCGCGGGCCGCCCAGGCGCAGGCCAGGCCGGCGTTGCCGCCGGAGGCGATGGTGACGCCGGCGGCGGGGAGGCGGCCGGCCTCGCGGTGCGCGGCGAGGAAGTTGTGCGCGCCGCGCGCCTTGAAGGAGCCGGTGTGCTGGAGGTACTCCAGGGCGTACCAGACGCCTTCGGAGGCGGGTACGACCGCGGCGGGCCGGACGGCGCCGGCGGTGCGGGCTGCGGCGGCGCGGACGGCGGTGTAGTCGAGCTGCTGTTCCATGGCCGGTCTGCCTTTCTCGGTGTCAGGACGCGGGCGGTGTCAGGGCGCGGCGGTGTCAGGGCGCGGGGCGCCGGCCGGCGGGCCGGGCCGCCTCGATGAGCTGGCGCAGGGCGCCGTGGTAGACCTCGTGGTCGGTCAGCGGGGGCAGTACGTCGGCCAGTGCGCCGGTGAGGACCGGGAACTCGTCCGGGTCGAGCGCGGCGATGGCCGCCCGGGAGGCGGCGGTGGCCCCGGCCGGGTCGCGGTGGTCGACGAAGGCGGCGCTGCCCAGGGTGAGCAGGTACATCCGGCGGTAGGCGGTCATGGCCTCGGCCGGGGTCATCCCGGCGGCGACGCCGTCGGCGAGTGCGGGTTCGACGAGGCGGGCCAGCAGCTGCCGGCCGAGCCAGGGGCGGCCGCCGCGCAGGACGAGCAGTCCGGGGTGGGCGGTGAGCAGCCGGTAGAGGGCGCCGAAGCGCTGTTCGCAGGCTTCGGCCCAGCCGGTGCCGGCGGGGACTTCGGGGAGCTGTCCGGCGAGGTGGTCGGTGCACAGGTCCAGCAGGCCGGCGAGGTCGGTGCAGCGGCGCTGGACGGTGGCGTGGGAGACGCCGAGCCGTTCGGCGAGGGCGCGGAAGCTGAGGGCCCCGGGCCCTTCCTCGTCGAGGATGCGCAGGGCGGTGAGTGCGATGGCCTCCGGGGTGGCGCGGTCCAGGGCGGGTGATGTCCTCGGCATGAGATACAGCGTATCAGCCGACGTAACATACGCCGGATCTTCATCCCGTCCGCCACGGACGTGTGACATCGACTGCGGCCAAATTGCTGGTCATCGAGCCATAACCACCGACTCCCGTTGACAGCGGGTAGTCACACCGCTGCACTGAGGCACGACCGTCCGCCGGTACTCCCCCACGCCAAGGAGGCCCCGTGCCGCCTCGCCCGCGCGCCGCGCTCCCCTGTCTCACCGCGGCCGCCCTGCTCGCCCTCGCGCTCGTCCCCGCCCCCGCGGCGGCCGAGCCGACCGCGACCTGGGACACCCCGCTGGCCCTCACCCCGCCCATGGGGTGGAACAACTGGGCGCACTACATGTGCGACATCGACGAGGCCAAGGTGGTCGCCAACGCCGACGCCCTGGTCGCCGGCGGTCTCGCCGCCAAGGGCTACGACACGGTGACCGTGGACGACTGCTGGATGCTCAAGGAGCGCGACGCGGAGGGGAACCTGGTCACCGACCCCGTCAAGTTCCCGCACGGCATGGCCTGGCTCGGCGAGTACCTGCACGCCAAGGGGCTGAAGTTCGGCATCTACGAGGACGCCGGCTCCCTCACCTGCGAGCGCTACCCGGGCAGCGGCTCCCCCGACGGCGGCGGCCCGGACCACTACGCCCGCGACGCGCGGCAGTTCGCGTCGTGGAAGGTGGACTACGTCAAGATGGACGGCTGCAACCTGTGGGTGCCGCCCGGGAAGACCAAGGAGCAGGCCTACCGCGACGCCTACAACTCCGTCGCCCGGGCGCTGCGCGACAGCGGCCGCCCGATGGTGCTGTCCGCCTCCGCGCCCGCCTACTTCCAGCAGGGCGAATGGGGCGGCTCCGACTGGCACAAGGTCCTCGACTGGGTCGGCGAGACGGGCCAGTTGTGGCGCGAGGGCCGGGACATCAAGGTGTACGCCCCGAACGCCCCCGCCACCTCCCGCTGGAGCTCGGTGCTCGGCAACTACGGCTACAACCGCTGGCTCGGCCGGTACGCGGCCCCCGGCAACTGGAACGACCCCGACTTCCTGATCGCGGGCGCCCCCGGCCTCACGGACGCGGAGAGCCGCAGCCAGGTCGGGCTGTGGGCGATGATGGCGGCCCCCTTCATCCTGTCCTCCGACGTGTCCGCCCTCACCCCGGGCGGGCTCGCCGCGCTCGGCAACACCCGCCTGATCGGGCTGGACCAGGACCCGCTGGGCCGGCAGGGCGCCGTGGTCTCCTCCAACGCCACCTTCGAGGTGCTGGCCCGGCCGCTCGCGAACGGCGACCGCGCGGTGGCCGTCCTCAACCGCTCCGGCAGCGCCCGGGACGTCTCCGTGCCGCTGGCCGACGTCGGACTGCCGCCCGCGTGCGTGGCGGACGCCGAGGACCTGTGGACCGGGCGCCGCACCGAGGTGGTGGACGCGCTGACCGGCCGGCTCGGCGCCCACGACACGGCCGTGTGGCGGCTCACCCCGCGCGGCTGCGCCGAGGCGGTGCCCACCGGGCAGATCAACGGGCTCGGGGCCAAGTGCGCCGACGGGGCCAGCACCAGCGGGGCCGGCTCGGTGGTCCTCGGCACCTGCACCGCCGGGGCCGACCAGCGCTGGACCCTGGGCGGCGGCGGACGGCTGAAGCTGGCCGGCGAGTGCCTGACGGCCCGCGCGGGCGGCCTGGTGGAGCTGGCGGACTGCGCCCCGGGCCGGCAGGCGGGCCAGAGCTGGAGCCACCGGCGCGACGGGACCCTGGTCGAGGAGACGGGCGGGCAGTGCCTGACCGCCCCGGCGGCGCCCGCGACCCCCGACGCCCCGGCCGAGCGGCTGCGGCTGGCGGCCTGCGGCGACCACCAGGTGGACCAGGCCTGGTCGCTCCCCGTTTAGGCCGTCTCCGGCGGGAAGCCGCCCCGCGCCGTCACACTTCCGGGGGAATCGGCTCCGGGCGGACCCCCGCCCGGAGCGGGTGCCGGGTTCACTGGCCCGGACCGGAGGGGCGGCCGCCGGAACGATTCGGCGGCCGCCCCTTCCCGGTGTGGGCCACGAGGCGACAGGAGTGCACCGACATGTCCGAGACCGCGCACGAGCGCACCCAGCCCCCCGCGCCCGGCGCCGGCATCACCGACGGCGTCGTGGAGCTGCGCAAACGCCGCCCGGCCGGTCCCGCCCCCGAGGGACGTGCCGCGGGCGGGGGCTGCGGCTGCGAGGCGGTGCGGGCGCAGCCGCCGGGAGCGGCGCGCCGGTGAGGGCTCCGGGGCTACCGTGACAGGGCGGAGGTGGCTCCGGATGACCCGAGTGCGGGGGGACCGGGGGACGCGCCCGGCGGGCGCCGTCGCCGGCCTGGCCGCGGCGTTCGCGGGCCTGGCCGTCGCGGAGCTCGCGGCTGCGTTCGTACGCCCCGAGGCGGCCCCGCTCACGGCGGTCGGCGGGGCCGTGGTGGACCGCACCCCGGCGGCCGTCAAGGAGTGGGCCGTACGGGCCTTCGGCACCGCCGACAAGCCCGTCCTGACCCTGGGAACGGTGCTGCTGCTGGCCGTGCTCGCCGCGGCGGCCGGGATCCTCGCCACGCGCCGCCCCCGCGCGGGCTGCGCGCTCGCCGCCTCGGTGGGGATCCTCGGGGCGGTCGCGGCCCTGGGCCGGCCGGGGGCGGGCTGGCGGGACGCGCTGCCCTCGCTGGCGGGGGGCGCGGTGGCCGCCGGGGTGCTGTACGTGCTGGCCTCGGCCCTGCGCCGGCCCCGCGCCGCGCCCGGCCGCTCCGGCGGCACCTGGCCGCTGGACCGGCGCGCCTTCGGCCGGCTGCTGGCGGCCACCGTGGCGGGCTCCGCCGCGGCCGGGTACGCGGGCCGGCGCCTCGGCGCCCACGGCGCGGCCGGGGCCACCGCCTCCCGGGCGGACCTGGCCCTGCCGCCGCCCGCCGTCCCCGCGCCGGCGGTACCGGCCGGGGCGGACCTCGGCGTACCGGGCCTGGGGCCGTTCCTCACCCCCGCCCGGGACTTCTACCGCGTGGACACGGCCCTGGTGGTGCCCCGGGTCGACGCGGACGCCTGGCGGCTGGACATCCGCGGGGAGGGCGTCGCCCGACCCCTGACCCTGACCCTGCCGGAGCTGCTCGCCCGGCCGCTCGTCGAGCACGACATCACCCTGTGCTGCGTCTCCAACGAGGTCGGCGGCCCCTACGTCGGCAACGCCCGCTGGCTCGGCGTGCGCCTCGCCGACCTGCTGCGCGAGGCCGGGGTGCGGCCGCCGTCGCGGGGCGGGCCCGCCGACCAGCTGGTGGCCCGGTCGGTGGACGGGATGACGATCGGCACCCCCGTAGAGGCGGTGATGGACGGCCGGGAGGCGCTGCTGGCGGTCGGGATGAACGGGGCGCCGCTGCCGTTCGCGCACGGTTTCCCCGTCCGGATGGTCGTCCCGGGCCTCTACGGGTACGTCTCCGCCTGCAAGTGGCTGCGCGAGCTGCGGCTGACCACGTTCGACGCGTACGACGCGTACTGGGTGCGGCGCTCGTGGGCGCGGGAGGCGCCGGTCAAGACGCAGTCGCGGATCGACACCCCGCGCCCCTTCTCGCAGCGCCCGGCGGGCCCGGTCGCGGTGGCGGGGGTGGCGTGGGCGCAGCACCGGGGGATCGCCCGGGTGGAGGTGCGGGCCGACGGCGGGCCCTGGCGGGACGCCCGGCTCGGCGCGGCCGACGGGGTGGACACCTGGCGGCAGTGGGTGTGGCCGTGGGAGGCGGCGCCCGGGCGCCACACCCTGGAGGTCCGGGCCACCGACGGCCGGGGCGAGGTCCAGCCGGAGCGGCGTACGGGCACCCTGCCCGACGGGGCGACGGGCTGGCACTCCGTCACGGTGGACGTGCGCGCGTAGCGTGGCGCGACCGGGCATGGTGAGGGGGGCGCCCCGCCCCGCATCCCGTACCGCCCCGTACCCCGTCCCGCACCCCAGGAGCCGACGCCGTGGAGCTGACCAGCACGTCGTTCCTCGTCACACTGATCGCGGCCACCGTGCTGGCCATGCTCCTCGCGCTCCTGGCCTGGAACCGGGTGCCGGGCCCGGGCGCGGTGCGCTGGGCCGTCCGGGTGGTGTTGCTCGGGCTGTGCCAGCTGACGGCGGTCTGCGTGGTGGCCGCCTGGACCAACGCGGGCTTCGGGCTGTACGCCTCCTGGGACGACCTGCTGGGCACCGGCGGGCGCGGCGCCTCTTCGATGACCGGGCCGCCGGTGGGCCGGGCGAAGTTCACACCGGGCGCGAACGGCACCCGCAGCACGTACTTCCGGGGCAGCCGCTCGAAGCTCGCCGGCCAGGTGATCGTGTGGACCCCGCCGGAGTACGACGCCCCGGGCGCGGACCGGACCCGGTTCCCGGTGCTGGTGCTGCTCCACGGGTATCCGGGCTCGCCGGGCTCCTGGTTCGACCTCGGCTCGATGCCGGACGCGCTGGATCAGCTGGTGCAGCTCGGGGCGGTGCGGCCGTTCGTGCTGGTGGTGCCGGAGATCTATCCCGGCGGGGTGAACACCGACTGCAGCGACACCCCCTCGCGCAAGGTCGCCACCTGGCTCGCTCGGGACGTGCCCGAGCTGGTCGCGCGGAACTTCCGTACGCTGCCCCGGCCGGAGGGATGGGGGCTGATGGGCGTGTCGACGGGGGCGTTCTGCGCGGTGAAGCTGCCGCTGCAGTACCCGGGGGTGTTCCGGGCGGGCGCGGCCCTGGACCCGGACCCGCTGACCGGGGACCCGGAGGTGCTGGCCGATCCGGTGCTGCGGGAGCGCAACAGCCCGATGTGGCTGGCCGGGCACGCGAAGGGGGCGGACGTCGGGCTGTTCCTGGCCACCTCCGCGCAGGACAAGGACAGCCCGCCGCGGCAGCTGGCGGACTTCACCCGGGCGGCGCGGGGCACCGGGATCCGGGTGAAGACGCTGGTACGGCCGTCCGGGGGCCACAACTTCCAGACCTGGAGCGGGATGTACCCGGACGCGCTGGGCTGGCTGAGCACGGAGCTGGCCGCGCCGGCCGCGCCTCAGGCCCTGTCTTAGGCCGTGTCCTACGGCGTGCCTTCCGGATCAGGCCAGGCGGACCGGCAGGGCCTCGACGCTGTTGCCTATGAAGCTGCGCTGGTGCGGGAGTTCCGCCTCCGGGACGGCGAGGTCGAGGCCGGGGAAGCGGGTGAAGAGCCGTTCCAGGGCGATGGTGGCCTCCAGCCGGGCGAGCGGGGCGCCGACGCAGTAGTGCGCGCCGTGCCCGAAGGAGAGGTTGCGGCCGGCACCGGGGCGGGTGACGTCGAACCGGTCCGCGTCGGGGCCGTGGACGGCGCCGTCGCGGCCGGCCGCCGTGTAGCCGGCCAGGACGGGCGTGCCCTTGGGGATCACGGTGCCGCCGAGGGGCAGGTCGCGGGTGGGGTAGCGGAAGGGGAACCAGCTGACCGGCCCGTCCCAGCGCAGGGTCTCGTCGACCACGTCCGACCAGCTCGCCTTGCCGCCCTGGACCAGGGCGAGCTGGTCGCGGTGGGTGCACAGGGCGCGGACGGCGTTGCTGATCAGGTTGAGGGTGGTCTCGTGGCCGGCGACGAGCATCAGCCGCATGGTGCCGATGAGTTCGGCCTCGCTGAGCCGGTCGCCGTCGTCGTCGCGGGCCGCGATCAGGGCGCTGGTCAGGTCCTCGCCGGGTGCGGCGCGGCGGGCCGCGGCGATGGTGGCGATCAGCTCGACGAGTTCCCGTACGGCGGCCATGACCTCGGCGGGCGGGACGTCGGTGGAGATGATCACGGTGTTGGAGAGGTGGTGCAGCCTGCCGCGGTGCTCGGGGTCGACGCCGAGCAGTTCGCAGATGACGCTCATCGGCAGCGGCAGTGCGAAGTGCGTGCGCAGGTCGGCGGTCCCGTCGGCGGAGTCCCCGGCGGCGCGGGCGAGGCCGTCGAGGAGCTCGTCGGCGAGCTCCTCGACGCGCGGGCGCAGCCGTTCCACCTGGCGGGCGGTGAAGGCGTTGCCGACGAGGGAGCGCAGGCGGCGGTGGTCGGCGTCGTCGGCGGTGTGCATGCCCTGGGCGTTGGCGAAGACCCGCAGCGGCCAGTCGGCGGGGACCGTGCCGTCGTGCAGGCCGGGGAAGTGGCGGGCGTCCTTGGCCACGTCGGGGTGGGACAGGAACTCCTTCAGCTCCTCGTGCCCCAGGACGACCGCGCCGGGTACGCCTCCCGGGAGGACCACCTCGGCCACCGCGCCGCGGGCGCGCAGCCGGGCGTTGAGGGCGTGGGGGCAGCCGCCGGCGGGGTCGATGACGTGGGCCTGGGGGTGCGCGGGGGCGCGGTCGGGTGACAAGCGGGCTCTCCTGAGGCTGGCCGGACGGGCGGATCCCGGCCAACAGTGCGGCCTGAAGGGGGTGTTCTACAAGCCCGGCCGCCTCATTTCCCGGTCCGCGGACCGCGCCGGGGCGCTACCTCCGGGCCTGCTCCGGACGCCGGAACAGGGCCGTCCAGAGGAAGGGTTCGCCGAAGAGCGGTGACGCGGCGCCCTCGTCGCGCATCCGGCGCAGTTCGACCTCCTCCAGGCCGGAGAAGATCAGGCGCAGCGACTCGGGGGTGTAGGCGAGACCGCCGCCGAGGCTGCCCTGCCGGTAGAGCTCGGCGTCGGGGAGTTCGCTGCCCATGGCGCCGGAGGCGAAACAGGTGAGGGCGAAGTGGCCGCCGGGGGCGAGGACGCGGTCCAGGAGGGCCAGGTAGCTGACGCGCCGGTGGGGCGGCAGGTGGTGGAAGCAGCCGGAGTCGTACACCAGGTCGTAGGGGCCGGTCAGTTCGGTGGCGGTGAGCTGGAAGGCGTCGCCCCGGTGGAAGCGGACGCCGGTGGCGCCGGTTTCGCGGGCGCGCTCCTCGGCCCAGGCGACGGCCGTCGGCGACAGGTCGACGGCGTCGACCTCGAAGCCGAGGGAGGCGAGGTGGAGGGCGTTGCGTCCGGGTCCGCAGCCGAGGTCGAGGGCGCGGCCGGGGCGGATCAGGCCCCGCTCCGCGTACGAGACGAGGTTCTCGTCCGGCTTCGCCACGAAGAAGGGAACGGGCTTGGAGCGGTCGGCGTAGAAGCCGTCCCACCAGGAGGCGCCGCCGTCGGTCCAGCGGTCGGCGTCCTGGGCGAACAGCCCGTCCAGGAGGGCCAGTACATCTTCCGTCGAGCGTATGGTGCGGTCCATCAACTCCCCTTCGGTCAGGGGATGATCATAGTCCGGCAGGGCACATCGCCGCAGGTCGGAGGCGGTGCGAGAGGGGTGCGGGCGGACGCGTGCGGGCCTGCGGGGAGGGAGGCCTCCCCGCCCGTCACGGGCGGGGCGCGCGGCCGCCACAGCGCCCCCCGAGGGCCGTCCCGGGGCCGTCCCGGGGCGGGCCGGGCCCGCTTTCCGAACGAGTTCCGAACGGGCTCCGAACGGGTTCCAACGGAGTCCGACGGGGTCCACGCATGGGTGTACGCATGGGTGTACGCATGATGCGTACACTGTTCGCATCGGGTTAGGCTGGGGGCATGTCCTCTTCAGAGCAGCAGACCCTCGCCCCGGTGGCCTCCGTGTGGACCAGGCCGCGGCGACAGAAGGAACAGCCCGCGCTCAGCCAGGAGCAGATCGTCGCGGCCGCGGTGCGGCTCCTGGACGCCGAGGGCATCGAGGCGCTCAGCATGCGCAAGCTCGGCGCGGAGATGGGCACCGCCGCCACCTCGCTCTACCGGCACGTGACCAACAAGGACGAGCTGATCGAGCTGGTCGTGGACGAGGTCTACGGCGAGCTGGAACTCCCCGCGGCCGACAGCCCGGGGGAGAAGTGGCGCGAGGCCCTGGCG
This sequence comes from Streptomyces sp. NPDC004126, assembly GCF_050275515.1. Lineage (NCBI taxonomy): Bacteria > Bacillati > Actinomycetota > Actinomycetes > Kitasatosporales > Streptomycetaceae > Streptomyces > Streptomyces sp. NPDC004126. The sequence continues at coordinate 207,111 of NZ_JBNNPF010000002.1, forward strand.
CAGTGCGGCCACAGCCTGCGCGCGATGGTGCTGCGCCACCCCTGGGTGGCCTCGGTCCTGGGCCAGGTCGGGCTGGCGCACCTGGGCCCGAACCTGATCCGGATGTCGGAGCGGCTGCTGGGGCTGTCCGTGGCGGCGGGGTTCCCGGCGGGCGAGGCCGACCTCGCGGTGAAGGCCGTCATCTCCTACGTCATCGGCGCCACCACCAGCGAGGCCTCCTACCTCTCGCTCCTCGCGCGCAGCGGGAAGACCGAGAGGGAGTGGCTGGAGTCGCTGCTGCCCGCCGCCGAGGCGGCCCTGGAGGACCACCCCGTGGTGAAGGACCACGCGTACTCCCGGCACAACCAGGACCCGGCGCGGCTGCGGGACGAGAACTTCGACTACGGGCTCCAGCGGGTCCTCGACGGCCTCTCGGTCCGGCTCGGCCGGGACTGACGCGGGAGGCCGGGCGGCCCGGGCCGCGGGGAGCGGTCCGGGCCGCCCGGCGACCCGGATCAGCCGCGGCCGGCCCCGGACGGCGGGAAGGTCAGCTCGCGGTCCTCGCCGAGCGGGGCGAAGTGCCGCTCCACCGAGGCCTGGCGGACCTGGAAGAGGGCGGCCGGGGACCAGCGCGGGCGGCGGTCCTTGTCGATCACCTGGGCCCGGATGCCCTCCACCAGGTCGGGAGTCGACAGCGCGGCGGCGGAGACCCGGTACTCCTGCTCCAGCACCCGCTCCAGCGAGTCCAGTCCGCGGGCGCGGCGCAGCGCGGCGAGGGTGACCTTGAGGGAGGTCGGCGACTTGGCGTGCAGGAGCTGGGAGGCCTCCCGCGCGGCCGCCAGGCCCGACTCCAGCAGCCGCTTGTGGATCTCCTCCACGGTGTCGGCGGCGTAACAGTGGTCGATCCACTCCCGGTCGGCGGCGAGCGGGGCCTCGGGGGTGGTGCCGTGGAACTTGGGCAGCACCTCGGCGACGGGCGCCCTGGTGAGCTCCCAGGTGAACTCCTCCAGCCAGCCGGAGGGCAGGTAGTGGTCGGCGAGGCCGCACAGCAGGGCGTCGCCCGCGCCGACCGCCGTGCCGGTGAGGGCCAGATGGGTGCCGAGCTCGCCCGGGGCGCGGGAGAGCAGGTAGGTGCCGCCGACGTCGGGGACGAAGCCGATCCCGGTCTCGGGCATGGCCACCCGGGACCGCTCGGTGACGATGCGGACGCCGCCGTGGGCCGAGAGCCCGACGCCGCCGCCCATCACGATCCCGTCCATGAGGGCCACGTACGGCTTGGGGTAGCGGGCGATGCGGGCGTTGAGCCGGTACTCGTCCCGCCAGAAGTCGAGGGAGCCGGTGGTGCCCGCCTTCGCGTCGGCGTGGATCGCCCGGATGTCCCCGCCCGCGCACAGGCCGCGCTCCCCGGCGCCGCGCAGGAGGACCTGGCTCACGGCGGGATCGTCCTCCCAGGCCGTCAGGGCTTCCCCGATCCGCAGCACCATGGGATGGGTGAGGGCGTTGAGGGCCTGGGGGCGGTTGAGGGTGATCAGCCCCGTGCAGCCGTCGGTCTCGGTCAGAACGGTGTCGTCGGTCACGTCCGTCAGTATGTCTCCTCCCCCGCCCCATGAAGATCGTTTCTGGTGGACTTGTCAAGTCTGACCGGATTCGGGATGAACCAGGTCTGTACCAGGGGTGAGCGGGACCGCGGCGGTGCACCGCCCGGGCGGGCGTCAGTCACGGGGGCGGGCCCGGTGTTCGCGCCAGGCGGCGAGGGCCTGCTCACGGGTGCCGTCCGGGTGGCGGGCGTGCCAGTCGCGCAGGAAGCGGTTGAACTCGAACTGGGCGCCGACCTCCTGGGGTTCGGCGGCCCGCTGCCGGGTGGCGTGCCAGTGGGCGACGGCCTCGGCGAGCGTACGGCCCGCGCCCTGGGCGACGTACTCCCGCATGAAGGCGTCGAAGTGGAAGCCCGGCCCGATCTCCCGGAGGAAGAACTCCCGGAGCACCTGGCTGCACCGCTGCCCCTCGGGGATCACGCTGGCCCCGTCGACGGGCGCCTTCAGCTGGCGCCCGCCGCGCCGGGCGGCCGGAACGGGGGCCGGGAGGGCGCGGCCGTCCAGCGCGGCGGCGAGCCGCTGCGTGAGGGCGGCCTTGCCTCCGCCGGCGGGGACGCCCTTCCGCCGGGCGAGCCCGGTCAGCTCCTCCAGCGTCCAGTACCAGCGCAGCAGCTCGGCGCCGGACAGCTCCGGGGTCGGTTCGGGCCGGCTCTCCGCCACGCGATTCGCACTCATGTTCCCATCCTAGGGGTGGCGACACGGCCGGCCCGCCCCGGGACACGCGTGCAACCGCGCCCGCGGTTTCCTACGGTCGTCCCCATGGACTCCCCCGCTTCCGCCCCGGCCCTCGACGCCGGCACCGCGCTCGTGCTCATCGACCTCCAGCAGGGCATCCTGGCCCTGCCCACCGCCCGGCCCGGCGACGAGATCCTGCGCAACGGCATCGCGCTCGCCGAGGCCTTCCGCGCGCACAAGCTGCCGGTCGTCCTGGTGAACGTCGCCTGGTCGCCCGACGGCTGCGACCTGCCCACCACCGACGTCGACCGCCCCGGCCCGGCCGCGGCCCCGCCGGCCGCCTTCTCCGAGATCCCCGCCGAGCTGGCCGCCCTGGGGGACGTGAGGGTCACCAAACGCCACTGGGGCGCCTTCACCGGCACCGAGCTGGACCTCCAGCTGCGCCGCCGCGGGATCCACAAGATCGTCCTGGCGGGCATCTCGACGAGCATCGGCGTCGAGTCCACCGCCCGCGCCGCCTGGGAGCACAGCTACGGCCTGGTCTTCGCGGAGGACGCGACCGCCGACCTGGACGCCGACTCGCACGCCCACGCCTTCGGCAAGATCTTCCCCCGGATCGGCCGGGTCAGCTCCACCCGCGAGATCATCGCGGCCCTGGACGCACTCCGCTGACGGCAGCGGGGCACGCCACCTCCACCCACACGCACTTGCCGGCCGCACCGGGCCGCACGCCCCAGGACCGGGCCAGCCGGTCCACGATCACCAGCCCGTGCCCGCCCGGCTCCCGGGGGTCCTTCCCGTCCCCCGACGGGACGGGCGGCACCGGGTTCGCGTCGGTGACCTCGATCCGCAGCCGCTCGTCCGTACAGTCCAGGACCAGGACCCCGGGGCCGCCGCCGTGCAGACAGGCGTTGGCCACCACCTCCGAGACCAGCAGCAGGACGTCCTCCACCGCCTCGCGCGCCGCCGGACTCCGCACCGGCAGCCACCGCCACGCGGTCAGCGCCCGCCGGGTGAAGTCACGGCTGTGCAGGACCGGGTCGGCCATCCCTTCGAGGACCAGCAGCCAGTTGCGTTCGGCCCGGCCACGCTGCTCCACGGCTCCCGCCCCCTCTCATCGGCCCTGGTTCGCACCGAGCGCCTGCGCGACATCGGCATGGACCGGGAAGACCCCGTCCGCGCCGGTGATGCGGAACATCCTGGCGACCGGCCCGGTCAGCCCGGCCAGCTCCAGGCTGCCGCCGGCCTCCTGCACGGCGAGGCGGCCGTGGAGCAGGGCGTTGAGACCCGTCGAGTCGCAGAACCGCAGTCCCGCCATGTCGACCAGCAGCCGGCCGCCGCGGTGGGCGGCCGCGTCCAGGGCCTCCTTCAAGGGACCCGCCGTGTCATGGTCCAGCTCACCGCCGAGGGTGAGCAGTACCACCCCGTCCACCGCCCGCACCGCGACGGTGAACCGCTTGTCGTCCGCTCCGGAGACCATCCGGCATCACCTTCCGTCCGCTGCCCCCTACGCCTTCCCCCGGCCCGACGCTATATGCGGCGCCGCCGCACTCCTCGGGACTCTCGGGGAACCCGGCGGGTTTTCCCCCGGGCGGCCCGGTGCGCGGCCGGCGGCTCGGCGATGACACCGGATGGCACCACGTGGCGCCATCCCGCGCCACTCGTCCCCTCCCAATACCCCGCCCGACCTCGACTTTCCGTCGACCCGCCGCACGTTTCCGCAGGTCAGACCCGATGACGTCCATCACGGCACCATTCGGCGCCATCGACCCTTGCGCAAGGCGCCACAGTGGTGCCATGATGGCGTCATGGACCTCACGCCGTATATCGACACCCTCCGCCGCGAACTGGCGGTGGCCGCCGAAGCCGGCGGGGACGACGCCCGCGAGCTGGCCGAGAGGCTCACGGCTCCCCTGGAGTCGGCGACCCGGCTGACCATGCTCAACGTGCTGTCCGCCGCGATGGACGAGATCACCCGCGAGCTCGCCCCCGGCTCGGTCGACGTACGGCTGCGCGGGCTGGACCCCGACTTCGTCGTGACGCTGCCGGCCACCGGCGCCGCCCCGGCACCCCTCCCGGGCGCGCCGGCCGAACCGCTCGGCGCCCCGGCCCCGGCCGAGGGCGACGAGGGCGGCACCGCCCGCGTCAACCTGCGCCTGCCGGCCCACCTCAAGGCCCGCGCCGAGGAGGCGGCCAACCGCGAGGGGACGTCGGTCAACGCCTGGCTGGTGCGGGCGGTGTCGGCGGCGGTCGAGGGCGGCACCCGGCCGCGTCCGACGGACCGGATCCAGACCATCGGCCAGAGCGTCACGGGCTGGGTCCGCTAGCCGGGCCCGCACGCACCACCCCGCACCGGCACCACCCCACACCGGCACCACTCCACCCCAAGACCCAAGAGGACGGGACAGCCATGCCTTCTTTCGACACTCCCGAACCGATCTCGGTCACGGCGCACGTCGAGGCCGGCTCCATCCGCTTCACCGCGGGGGAGCGCCGCGACACGGTCGTCGAGGTGCTCCCCCGCATCCCGGAGAAGGACCGGGACGTGCGGGCCGCCGAGCAGACCGAGGTCTCGTACGCCAACGGCACCCTGACCGTCAGGACGCCGAAGCACCGCAACTCGCTGCGCCGCCCGGGGATCGTCGACGTGACCGTCGAGCTGCCCGCGGGGTCGGACGTCGACCTGACCGGCGCCTGGGCCCAGGTGCTCGGCGAGGGCCGGCTCGGCGAGGTCCGGGTGAAGACCTCGACCGGCGACGTCCGGCTCGACGCGACCGGGCCGCTGCGGCTGACCGCGTCGCACGGCTCGATCACCGTGGACCGCGTGGTGGGCCCGGCCGAGATCACCACCAGCTCCGGCAGCATGCGCGTCGGCCTCGTGGACGGCCCCGGCGTGCTCAAGAACTCGCACGGCAGCACGACCGTCGGCGCGGCGACCGGCGACCTGCGCGTGAGCGGCGCCCACGGCGACATCGACGTCCGGCGCGCCGAGGGCTCGGTCACCGCCACCACCGCCCACGGCGCCCTGCGGATCGGCGAAGTGGCGCGCGGCACCGTCGACCTGGAGACCGGCTACGGAACCATCGAGGTCGGCGTGCGCGAGGGCACGGCCGCCTGGCTCGACGTCAACTCCGGCTCCGGCCAGGTCCGCAACACGCTCACCGCCGGCGGCGCCCCGGAGGACTCCGAGGAATCGGTCCGGATCCGCGCCCGCACCCGGCACGGCAACATCGACGTCCTGCGCGCCAAGGCCTGACCCGGCCGCCGGGCGACCCCGTCCGGGCCGCCCGGCCGCCCCTCCCGCACAGCTCCAGCCGCTCCAGCCTTCGATCGGAGGGCCCCATGCCTTCTTCTGTCATGCCCACATCAATCCCCTCCCCGGCCCGGGAGCAGCAGGCCGCGGTCCGCGCCGCGGGCCTGCGCAAGTCGTACGGCGACAAGACCGTCCTCGACGGGGTCGACCTGCACATCCCCGCGGGCTGCGTGTTCGCGCTGCTCGGGCCGAACGGCGCCGGCAAGACCACCGCCGTGAAGATCCTCTCCACCCTCGTCACCGCCGACGGCGGTCAGGCCCAGGTCGCGGGCCACGACGTCGCCTCCGCCCCGGACCGGGTGCGTGCCGCGATCGGCGTGACCGGTCAGTTCTCCGCCGTCGACGGGCTGATCACGGGCGAGGAGAACATGCTCCTGATGGCGGACCTCCACCACCTGCCCAGGCCGGAGGGGCGGCGCGTGGCCGCGGAACTGCTGGAGCGCTTCGACCTGACCGCGGCGGCGAAGAAGCCCGCCTCCACCTACTCCGGCGGCATGAAGCGCCGCCTCGACATCGCCATGACCCTGGTCGGCGGCCCGCGGATCATCTTCCTCGACGAGCCCACCACCGGCCTGGACCCGCGCTCGCGCCACGCCATGTGGCAGATCGTCCGCGAGCTGGTCGCCGACGGGGTCACCGTCCTCCTCACCACCCAGTACCTGGAGGAGGCCGACGAACTCGCCGACCGCGTCGCCGTGCTCAACGGCGGCAGGATCGTCGCCGAGGGCACCCCCGAGGAGCTGAAGCGGCTGGTCCCCGGCGGGCACGTCCGGCTCCGGTTCTCCGACCCGGCGGCCTACCGCGCGGCGGCCGCCGCCCTGGACGCGGCGGCGCGGGACGACGAGGCGCTGTCGCTGCGGATCCCCAGCGACGGCAGCCAGCGCGAGCTGCGCTCCGTACTCGACTGGCTGGACGCCGTCGGCGTCGAGGCGGACGAACTGACCGTGCACACGCCCGACCTGGACGACGTGTTCTTCGCCCTGACCGGCGGCCGCGTCCCCGGAACCCAGCCCGCCCCCGCCGAGGAGGACGTCCGATGAGCTCCCTCTCCCCCGCCCTGCGCGACTCGTCCACGATGCTGCGGCGCAACCTGCTGCACGCCCGCCGCTACCCGTCCCTCACCCTGAACCTGCTGCTCACCCCGGTCGTCCTGCTGCTGCTCTTCGTCTACGTCTTCGGCGACGTGATGAGCGCGGGCATCGGGGGCGGCGGCGCCGACCGAGCCGACTACATCGCGTACCTGGTCCCGGGCCTGCTGCTGATGACCATCGGCAGCACCACGATCGGCACCGCGGTGTCCGTCTCCAACGACATGAGCGAGGGGATCATCGCCCGCTTCCGCACGATGGCGATCCACCGGGGCTCCGTCCTGGTCGGGCACGTCGTCGGCAGCGTGCTCCAGGCGGTCGTCAGCGTGGTGCTCGTCGGCGCCGTCGGGGTGGCCATCGGGTTCCGCTCGACGGACGCCACGGTGCTGGAGTGGCTCGCGGCGTTCGGACTGCTCGTGCTCTTCGCCCTGGCGCTCACCTGGATCGCAGTCGGGATGGGCATGGTCAGCCCCAACGCCGAGGCGGCCAGCAACAACGCCCTGCCGCTGATCTTCCTGCCGCTGATCTCCAGCGCGTTCGTCCCCGTCCAGGCGATGCCCGGCTGGTTCCAGCCGGTCGCCGAGTACCAGCCCTTCACTCCGGCCATCGAGACCCTGCGCGGGCTGCTCCTCGGCACGGAGATCGGGAACAACTGGTGGATCGCGCTGCTCTGGTGCCTCGGCCTGACCGTCCTCGGCTACCGCTGGTCGAAGGCGGCGTACGACCGCGACGCCGGGTGACCGTCAGAGCCGCTTCCTGCCCCTCCGCCCCCGCGGAGGGGCTTCGGCGTGCACGCTGCGTGACCGCCGGGGTCCCGGGCGGGACGGCGGTGGCACGCGTTGCCTCGATGTCATTCCGCGTTCGCTCAGCGGAGGCTCAGATCCGGATAACGATGACATCACTGCGCAAGGGTCTTTGGGCCTGGTCACGGGCGAATGGCCGATTTGCCGGTGATGTTCGCCACGGCCCGGCGCCGGGCACCGTGGTACATCTTCTCGACCGCCTGCCGGACCACCCACGTCCGGACAGGGGCGCTGAAGTCGGCCGACCGCCGGCATGCAACTCCATCAGCATCCGGGGGATCGGAACCCGATCCGCGGCCGAGCACGGCGGCGGATCGGCATGGAGCGGAAAGGCGCACCAGAGCATGACCTCGACGCAGGTCGAACAGCACCACGGCGACGACAACGCCACCACGGGCACCACGCCCGAGGAGGGCTACGAGCGCGGCCTCGGCAGCCGCCAGGTCCAGATGATCGCCATCGGCGGCGCCATCGGCGTCGGCCTCTTCCTGGGAGCCGGGGCGAACATCGCCAAGGCCGGACCCAGCCTCATCCTCATGTACGCCCTCGCCGGCGTCATCGTCTTCTTCATCATGCGAGCGCTCGGCGAGCTGCTCCTGTACCGCCCCGTCTCGGGTTCCTTCGCGGAGTACGCCCGCGAGTTCCTGAGCCCGTTCTTCGGGTTCGTCACGGGCTGGACGTACTGGCTCATGTGGGTGGTCACCGGCATGGCCGAGCTGACCGCCGCGGCCATCTACGTGCACTTCTGGTTCCCGGACGTCCCCCAGTGGGTGACCGCCCTCGTCTTCCTGGTGGTCCTGTACGTCGCCAACCTCATCTCGGTGAAGATCTTCGGCGAGATCGAGTTCTGGTTCTCGATGGTCAAGGTCACGGCCCTGATCGGCATGATCGTGATCGGCATCGGCGTGGTCACCTTCGGCTTCAGCCAGGCCGGTGACACCGCCGCCGTGTCCAACCTCTGGGCCTTCGACGGCATCTTCCCCAAGGGCGTCGGCTCCAGCCTGATGACCCTGCAGGGCGTCATGTTCGCCTACCTGGCCGTCGAGCTCGTCGGCGTCACGGCGGGCGAGTCCGAGAACCCGGAGAAGACCCTCCCCAAGGCGATCAACACCCTGCCCTGGCGCATCATCGTCTTCTACGTCGGTGCGCTCAGCGTGATCCTGATGGTCGTCAAGTGGACCGAGTTCCAGCCCGGCGTCAGCCCATTCGTGGCGGCCTTCGCCAAGATCGGCATCCCGGCCGGTGCGGCGATCGTCAACTTCGTGGTGCTGACCGCGGCCCTGTCGTCCTGCAACTCCGGCATGTACTCCACCGGCCGCATGCTGCGCGACCTGGCCGCGAACTCCGAGGCCCCCAAGCTGCTCGGCAAGCTCAGCTCCACCAAGACCCCGGCCGTGGCCATCACCCTCTCCACCGCCCTCATGGGCATCGGCGTGGTCCTGAACTACGTCGTCCCGGAGAAGGCCTTCGGCTACGTCACCTCGGTGGCGACGGCGGCCGGCATCTGGACCTGGCTGATGATCCTGGTCAGCCACATCCGCTACCGCCGCGCGGTGGACGCGGGCAAGCTGCCCGCCTCCTCCTTCCCGGCGCCGGGCGGCACCATCTGCAGCTGGATCGCCGTGGCCTTCCTGCTGCTGGTCACCGTGATGATCGCCATCGACCCGGACAGCCGCGTCTCCCTGTACGTGGGCGCCGGCTGGGCGGTCTGCCTGGCCATCGGCTGGGCCGTGCTCAAGTCGCGCAACCCGCAGGTCGCGGCGCGTGCGGCGGGCGAGGCCGACGAGGCGCTGGAGCCCGCGGCCCGGTCCTGACCGCTGACCGCACTCCCCCGACGGGGGCGTGCCGGCCCCTCCCCCGGCCGGTACGCCCCCTTCGGCGTACCCGCGACCGGGACGGGGCGGGTCCGGTTCAGGCGGCCTCGACGGCCATGCTGCCGGTGGCCGCGTCCAGGCTGTCGACGACCGCCGCCAGGCTGCCCGTCGCCGCGTAGACGGCCCGCTGGCGGTGGGCGCCGGTGCCCCGGCGGCACATCCCGGCCCACAGGGCCCGCACGGCACCCAGGTCGCCTGCCCGCTCCAGCCCCGGGGCCGCCCGCTCCACCAGCCGGTCGACGAGCAGCCGGGCGGGCGCCCGCACGCCGGTCCACACGTCCAGGCCGGGTCCGTCGATCCCGTGCCGGGCGGCCAGCCGGTGGGCGGCGCGCAGCACCCGCTCGGGAGGTTCGGGCGGCGGTACGCCCGCGTCCGCCTCGTCGAGCAGGACCGACGCGAGGCCTCGTACCAGGACGGCGGTCAGGACGACGGTGTCGACGTCGGCGTTGACGTCGGCGATGCGGATCTCCAGCGTCGGCACGTGCTCGGAGGGACGGGCGTGCCAGTAGAGCATGCGGCGGTCGAGCAGCACCCCCGCGGCGACCAGGCCGTCCACGTACTCGACGTACTGGCGCTCGTCGACCAGGGGCGGCGGCCCCACGGTCGGCCAGCCGGAGTACGCGACCGTGCGCCAGCTGTCGAGGCCGGTGTCGCGGCCGCAGACGAAGGGGGAGTTCCCGGTGATCGACTGGAGCACCGGCAGCCAGGGCCGCATCTGGTTCGCCAGCGCGAGGGCCCGCCCCCGGTCGAGGCGGCCGACGTGCACGTGGCAGCCGCAGACGAGGCGGGATGGCCCCACGAGCCCGGCGAACCGGCTCGCCATCAGCCGGTAGCGGGGATTGTCGGTGATGGTCAGCGGCTCCCGCGGCGGGACGACGGGGCTCCCCGAGGCCACCGCGAGGCAGCGGGCCCGCTCGGCGGCCTCCGCGACGGAGCACCGCAGCCGCAGCAGCTGCCGGCGCAGGTCCTCGCGCTCGCCGGCGGGCCGGGTGCAGACCTCCACCTGGGTGTTGTAGAACTCGGCCTGGACCTGATCGCCCAGCTCCGCCGCGAGCTCTCCGATCACCTCCGGAGCCCGGTTCACCGGCGCCCTGCTGTCGCGGTCCACGAGGTGGAACTCCTCTTCCACCCCCATGGTCAGTACGTCCATCGGGTCCTCCTTGCCGAGTGCCCGGCACCTGCACGTCGGCCGTGCCGCCATGCGGGGCGCGGTCACGGGTACACGTCCGCGGCGTCGCGGACCTCCGCGGCCGTGTTCACCTCCATCATGCGCGGGGCGGCGTCCGCCAGGTCCCGGTGGACGGCCCGACGGGGTCGGCGTGCGGGCCGGCGAGGGCCACCTCCACAGGATCTCGCCGTGGTGGGAGCGCCACAATCCGAGGTCGCCACCCGTTCCCCCGCGCCCCTGAGCTTCAGCCCGAGCCGGGGATGCGGGCGTGCACGGTTTTGCCGCCCTCCGGCGTCGGCCGGACGTCCACCTGCGAGCTGAGCCTCCGCACGAGCGGCCAGCCGTACCCGCCGGTCGCTCCGGCGGGGTCGGCGGGGCGCCTGCGGGGCGGGGCGGGGCTGGAGTCGGTGACGTCGATGTCCAGGCCGTCGGCCGACCAGCCGAGGGCGAACCCGCACGGGCCGGAGGCGTACTTCACCGCGTTGGTCACCAGCTCGCTGGCGACGAGCAGCGCGGCGTCCCGCACCTCCACGGGAACCGGGCGCCCTGCGGCACCCGCCTCGTCCACCAGGTGGCGGACCTCCTCACGGGCCCGGGCCGGTGCACCGTCTCCCTGGCACTGACAGTGCCGTCGCACCGGGCGGGTCGGAGCGGAGTCCGCCATGCTCGATCACCTCAGCCCGTCTGACGCTCGCGTCCCCCGAGGAAGCCCCTTCCCCGTCCGCCGTGCCGTACTCCACCGTCGTCCGCGACGAACGGCGGCCGCCTCGACGCCCGCATGCCCCTGGTGCGGGCGATCTCGGACCCCGCGGCGGAGCCGAGGAAGTCGAGGACTTCGAGAGCGGGGCCCGGCCGGGAGGCCGAGGCCAGTACGCCTCCGCTGAACGTCGAGCTGATGGCGGTGTCGCCCGGCAGCGGTCCGGCGACGACGACGCCCGGCAGGTCCATCAGCTCGCTGTGCTGCTGGAACGCCAGGTCGGCCCGGCCGGACGACAGCAGACTGCCGGCCGGCACGCCCGGGGGTGCCTGGACGAGCCGGTCGGCGAGCGCACCGGCGAGGCCCAGCCGGCCGATCAGCTCGACGAGGGCCGTTCCGCTGGGACCGGTGGAGTAGGCGATGCGCTGCGCCGCTTCCAGGGCGGCCCGCAGGCCGGATTCCGAGGCGAGCTCCGGAACGGGTGATCCCGCCGGCACGGCGGCGACGACCTGGGAGATCCACAGCGGGCGCACCGTGCCCGCCGCGAGGTGGCCCTCCTGCTCCAGCGCGGTCATGGCGCCGTCGGCGAGTACGAGCAGGTCGGCCTCGGCGCCCTCGCGCACCCGCCGTGCGACCTCGACCCCGCCGACGGCCTCGAAGCGCAGGCAGAGCCCGTGCACGAGCCGGATCCGCTCGGACAGTTCGGCCAGCAGGGGCCGCGTCGCCATCGAGGACAGCCCGGAGATCACTTGGTTCACGTCGCCTCCCTTGGTGTGCGGCAGATCGTACGGCGCTCCGTGCGGGGCCTCACAGGCGGTCTGCGAGACTGGCCGCGTGAGCACAACCCGGAGCACGGCGGCTGGAAAGGTCCTGGACGTCCTCTCGGCCTTCGACCGCGAGCACCCGTCGCAGACGCTGTCGGAGATCGCCCAGCGCACCGGCCTGGCCCTGAGCACGACGCACCGGGTCGTCGCCGAACTCGCGGCGTGGGGTGCTCTGGAGCGCGCGGAGGACGGGTCCTGGCACATCGGCCTGAGGCTCTGGGAGATCGCCTCGGGATGCCCGCGCACCCAGATCCTGCGCGACGTGGCGCTGCCCTTCATGCAGGACCTCTACGAGGCGACCCACGAGAACGTCCAGCTCGCGGTGCGCGAGGGCACGGAGCTCGTGTTCGTCGAGCGGATCGCCGGGCACCGGTCGGTGGAGCTGCTGACGATGGTGGGGGCCCGGTTCCCCATCGGCTCCACCGGGATGGGGCGCGTCCTGCTCGCGCACGCACCGGTGGACATCCAGGCAGAGGTCCTCGAATCCCCGCTGCGGGCCTGGACCCCGCACACCGTCACCGACCCGAAGACGCTCCGCGCGCAACTGGACCGCATCCGCCGCGAACACGTCTTCGTCAGCGACCGGCAGCTCTCCGAGAGCACCGTCGCGGTCTCCGCGCCCGTGCGGATCGGACGGAACGGGCCCGTCGGCGCGGCCCTCGGGATCGTGATCACGGCACGTGGGGCGAGCCGGGCGCGCGGACTGCGTGAGCCGCTGCTGAGGGCCGCGCACGCGATCTCCGGCGAGCTCGGCCGGCGTACCCGCTCCACCTCCTGAGATCCGAGCGGGCTTCCGCCTGACGGAAAGACCGGAGACCGGCCGCGGTCCCGGCTGCCAACGTTCGACGTGTTCCCCACGTCCACCGTTGCCCAGGAGATGCCATGGCAGACGCCGTCGTCGACACCGTTGCCTCGGTTCCCGTCGCAGTCGTCGGGGCCGGTCCGGCCGGCCTGATGCTCGCTCACCGGCTCGGGCGGGCCGGAGTCGACACGATCGTGATCGACACCCGCACCCGTCACGAGATCGCGACGACGCAGCGCGCCGGCATCCTGGAGGCCGACGCGGCCCGGGACCTGATCGAGACGGGTGTCGGCGACCGGATCCTGCGCGAGGGCCACGAACACGAGGGCACCGAGCTCCGCTTCGGCGGGCGGCCGCACCGGATCGACTTCAAGGAGCTGGTGGGCGCGTCGGTGTGGCTCTACCCGCAGACCGACGTGTTCACCGACCTGGCCGACGCGCGCGACCGCGACGGCGGCACGGTCCACTTCGGGGTGAGCGACACCGAGGTCCTCGACGTCACCACCGCTGCTCCGCGGGTCCGGTACACCGCGGCCGACGGTGCCCGGCACGAGATCCGGGCGCGGTACGTCGTGGGCGCGGACGGATCGCGCGGCATGTGCCGCAGCCTGGTCCCCGAGGACCGGCGGGTGCGGTACGGCAAGGAGTACCCGTTCGCGTGGTTCGGCATCATGGCCGAGGCGCCGGCGAGCGCACCCGAGCTGGTCTACGCCCATTCCGAGCACGGCTTCGCGCTGATCAGCCAACGGACCGAGACCGTGCAGCGGATGTACTTCCAGTGCGCCCCGGACGAGCCCGTCGACGACTGGCCGGACGACCGCGTCTGGGAGACGCTCCAGGCACGGGTGGCGGGGGAGGACGGCTTCCGCCTCGAGGAGGGCCCGATCCTCGACAAGACGGTCCTGCGGTTCCGGTCGTTCGTGCAGGAGCCGATGGGCTGGGGCTCGATGCTGCTCGCCGGAGACGCCGCCCACACCGTGCCGCCGACCGGCGCCCGCGGGCTCAACCTCGCACTGCACGACGTGAAGGTCCTGGCCGGCGTCCTCCTGCGGGCCCTCGGCACCGGGGGCGAGGCCGCCCTGGCGGAGTACGGGCCGCACGCGCTGCAGCGGATCTGGCGGGCGCAGAACTTCTCCCACTGGATGACCCGGCTGCTGCACACCCCGCCCGGCGCCTCGCCGTTCGACCTGCGGCGCCAACTCGGCGAACTCGACAACGTGGTGGGCACGCGCGCCGGCCGTGCGTATCTCGCCGAGCAGTACACGGGCTGGCCCGCCGCCTCCCGCGGCTGACCCGACGAGACCCCAGGAGACATCCCGACATGATCATCGACTGTCACGGCCACTTCACCACCGCGCCCCCGCAACTGGCCCGGTGGCGCGACCGGCAGGTCGCCGCCGCCGGATCCCCCGCGGACGCCCCCGACCCGGACGACCTCGTCATCACCGACGACGACCTCCGCCGGGCGATCGAGGACAACCAGCTGCGCCTCATGGACGAGCGCGGCAGCGACCTGACGGTCTTCTCCCCCCGGGCCAGCTTCATGGCCCACCACATCGGCGACTTCCGGGTGTCCGCGACCTGGGCACGGATCTGCAACGACCTCGTGCACCGCGTCGCCGGGCTCTACCCCGACCGCTTCGCGACGGCCGCCATGCTGCCGCAGTCCCCGGACGCCGACCCCGCCACCTGCCTGCCCGAACTGCGCCGTGCGGTCGAGGAGCTCGGCGCGGTCGCGGTCAACCTCAACCCCGATCCGTCGGGCGGCAGCTGGAGCGCGCCGCCGCTGACGGACCGGAGCTGGTACCCGCTCTACGAGGCGATGGCGGAGTACGACGTCCCGGCGATGATCCACGTCAGCACCTCGTGCAACCCGGCCTTCCACACGACCGGCGCCCACTACCTGAACGCGGACACCACGGCGTTCATGCAGCTGCTCCAGGGCGACCTGTTCGCCGACTTCCCGTCGCTGCGGTTCGTGATCCCCCACGGCGGGGGCGCGGTGCCCTACCACTGGGGCAGGTTCCGCGGCCTGGCGACGGCGCTGGGCCGGCCGGACCCCGAGACGCTCCTGGACAACGTCTTCTTCGACACCTGCGTGTACCACCAGCCCGGCATCGACCTGCTCACGCAGGTCGTCCCCAGCCGGTCCGTGCTCTTCGCCAGCGAGATGATCGGCGCCGTCCGCGCCGTCGACCCCCGCACCGGCCACCACTTCGACGACACGCGGCGGTACGTCGATGCCGCCGCGCACCTCACCGACGACGAACGGGCCGCCGTCTACTGCGGCAACGCCCTGCGCGTCTACCCCCGCCTCGCCGCCCGGCTCACCGCCTCCGGCCTCTGACCCAGGAGAAGGACCCATGGAACACACGCGGCTCGGTGTCGTTCACACCGCGATCACCCGCGCCGACCCGGAGGACGTCGCCGCGCTCTCGGCGTTCGGCGTCGCGACCGTCCACGAGGCGATGGGCCGGGTGGGGCTGATGCGCCCGTACCTGCGCCCCGCCTACACCCGGGCCCGGCTCTGCGGCACGGCGGTGACCGTGCTGCTGCAGCCCGGCGACAACTGGATGCTCCACGTCGCCGCCGAGCAGATCGAGGAGGGCGACGTGGTCGTCGCGGCCTGCACGACGGAGAGCGAGGACGGGTTCTTCGGCGAGCTGCTCGCCACCTCGTTCCGCGCCCGCGGCGGCCGGGGCCTGGTCATCGACGGCGGCGTGCGCGACGTGGCCGAACTGGAGGAGATGGACTTCCCCGTCTTCGCCCGGGCGGTCAACGCCAAGGGCACCGTCAAGGCCACCCTCGGTTCGGTCAACGTCCCGGTGGTCTGCGCCAACGCCCTGGTCAGGCCCGGGGACGTGGTCGTGGCGGACCGCGACGGCGTCGTCGTGGTGCCGCGCGAGCGCGCCGCCGAGGTCGCCGCGGCCGCGGCCCGGCGCGAGGCCGGCGAGGAGGGCAGGCGGGCACGGTTCCGCGCGGGCGAGCTCGGCCTGGACCTGTACGGCATGCGCGGCCCGCTGGCCGGGCTCGGCCTGCGCTACGAGGACTGACGATGGCGACGACACGGTACGAGAAGACCCCCGGCTGGCTGGACTGGTACGCCGCCCCGAGCCGGCCGCGGTGGCGGGTGCCCGAGGGGGCCGTCGACGCGCACTGCCACGTGTTCGGCCCGGGAGCCGCGTTCCCGTTCGCGCCCGAACGGAAGTACACCCCGTGCGACGCGTCCAAGGACCAGCTCTTCGGGCTGCGCGACCATCTGGGCTTCACCCGCAACGTCGTGGTCCAGGCGACCTGTCACGGCGCCGACAACAGCGCCCTGGTCGATGCCCTGCGGTCCTCGGGAGGACTGGCCCGGGGCGTGGCGACGGTGCGGCCGGACGTCTCGGACGCCGAGCTGCGGGAGCTGCACGAGGCCGGGGTGCGGGGCGTGCGGTTCAACTTCGTCAAACGGCTCGTCGACGCGGCTCCGCGGCAGGAGCTGCGGGACGTCGCCCGGCGGATCGCGCCCTACGGGTGGCACGTGGTCGTCTACTTCGAAGCGGCCGACCTGGCGGGCCTGCGCGACTTCTTCCTGTCGATGCCGGTTCCGCTGGTCGTCGACCACATGGGCCGGCCCGATGTCACCCGGGACCCGTACGGCCCGGAATTCGGCGCGTTCCTGGACTTCATGCGGGCCCGGCCGGACATCTGGTGCAAGGTGACCTGCCCCGAGCGGCTGTCCGTGAGCGGCCCGCCGGCTCTCGACGGCGAGCGGTCGGCGTACCGCGACGTCGTCCCGTTCGCACGCCGCGTGGTCGAGGAGTTCCCCGACCGGGTGCTGTGGGGCACGGACTGGCCGCACCCGAACCTCGCCGCCCACATGCCCGACGACGGACTGCTCGTCGACTTCGTCCCGGGCATCGCGCCGACGCCGGAGCTGCGGCAGCGGCTCCTCGTCGACAACCCGATGCGCCTGTACTGGCCGGAAGCCGGCTGACCCGTCTCACGATCGGAGCCCGACCTTGTCGCTGGACAAGACGTACAAACTGGTGCCGGGGACCACCGTCTTCGACGCCGAGCAGTCCGCCAGGGGCTATCACCTCAACCAGTTCTGCATGTCGCTGATGACGGCGGAGAACCGCGCCCTCTACCTCGCCGACGAGCGTGCCTACCTGGACGCGTGGCCGCTGCGCGAGGAGCAGAAGCGGGCCCTGCTGGACCGTGACCTCAACGCCGCGATGCGCGAGGGCGGCAACATCTACTTCCTCGCCAAGTGGGGTGCGACGCTGGGGTTCTCCTTCCAGCGGATGGCCGGTTCGATGACCGGCATGACCGAGGAGGAGTACCGGGCGATGATGGCCGGCGGCGGCCGCTCCGTCGAGGGCAACCGCATCGATCACGCCGTCCTGGAGGCGGCGCACGCCGATCGGACTCCCCCTGCCGAACACGCCGTGATCACCGGTGCGGTCTTCACCTCCCACGTGCCGGCGATCGGCGCGGCGATGGACCACGGCAAGACCGGCGAGCCCTACTGGAGGCCGGTCTTCGAGGGCTACGAGCCCTCCAGGGCCTGGGCGCGGGAGAACCTCCCGGACGTGGTCCTCCTGGTCTACAACGACCACGCGTCCGCGTTCGACCTGTCTCTGATCCCGACGTTCGTGCTCGGCACCGGCGCGGCCTTCGCCACCGCCGACGAGGGGTACGGCCCCCGCCCGGTCCCCGGTGTCGAGGGCGACCCCGATCTGGCCGCCCACATCGCGCACTCGCTGATCAGGGACGACTTCGACCTCACGCTCGCCAACGAGATGACCGTCGACCACGGCCTGACCGTCCCGCTGTCGCTGATGTTCGGGGACGTCGAGAAGTGGCCGTGCAAGGTGGTCCCGTTCCACGTCAACGTGGTGCAGTACCCCGTGCCCTCGGGCGCGCGCTGCCTCGCCCTCGGCCGGGCGCTGCGGAAGGCGATCGAGTCGTACGACCGGCCGCTGAAGGTCCAGGTGTGGGGCACCGGCGGCATGAGCCACCAGTTGCAGGGCCCGCGCGCCGGACTCATCAACCGCGAGTGGGACAACGCCTTCCTCGACCGGCTCGTCGAGGACCCGGTCGGCCTGTCGCGGGTACCGCACCTGGAATACGTCGAGGAGGCGGGCTCGGAGGGCATCGAGCTGGTGATGTGGCTGATCGCCCGCGGGGCGATGAGCGACCTCGACGGGTCGGGGGACATCGAGGTCAAGCACCGCTTTTACCACGTGCCGGCGTCCAACACCGCCGTCGGCCACCTGATAGTCGAGAACCGCACCCGGGCCCAGGAGCCCGCTGAAGGAGTGAAGTGACATGAGCGACGACCGGAGCATCCGGGTGGCCCTGGCCGGCGGTGGCGCCTTCGGCGCCAAGCACGCGGCCGCGCTCAGGCGGATCGAGGGCGTCGAGGTGGCCGCCGTCGTGAGCAGCACCCTCGAACGCGCGCAGGAGTTCGCCGCGGCGCAAGGGGTCGGCCGTGCCGTGGCCTCCCTGGACGAGGTGCTCGCGATGGACGACGTCGACGCCGTCGTCCTCGCCACCCCCACCCCGATGCACGCGGCGCAGACGCTCGCCTGCCTCGACGCGGGCAAGCACGTCCAGGTCGAGATTCCGCTGGCCGCCTCCCTCGCCGACGCCGAGGCCTGTCTGGCGGCGCAGGAGCGCACGGGGCTGGTCGCCATGGTGGGCCACACCCGGCGCTTCAACCCGAGCCACCAGTGGGTGCGGCGGCGGATCCAGGCCGGGCGGTTCAACATCCAGCAGATGGACGTGCAGACGTACTTCTTCCGCCGCACGAACCTCAACGCGCTGGGCGCTCCGCGCTCCTGGACCGACCACCTGCTGTGGCACCACGCGGCGCACACCGTCGACCTCTTCGCCTACCAGACCGGCTCGCCGATCGTGCAGGCCAACGCGGTCCAGGGCCCGGTCCACCCCGAGCTCGGCATCGCGATGGACATGTCGGTCCAGCTGCGCGCGGCGAACGGTGCCATCTGCACCCTGTCCCTGTCGTTCAACAACGACGGACCGCTCGGCACCTTCTTCCGCTACATCGGCGACTCCGGCACCTACACCGCCCGCTACGACGACCTGTTCACCGGGAAGGACGAGCCGATCGACGTCAGCGGGCTCGACGTCTCGACGGACGGCATCGAGCTGCAGGACCGCGAGTTCGTCGCCGCCATCCGCGAGGGCCGCGAACCGAACTCCTCCATCGCCCAGGTCCTGTCCTGCTACCGGACGCTGGCGGCCCTGGAGGCACAGCTCACCGCCGCCTGACATGACAGAACGGGCTCCCCGTGCCGGCCGGCACGGGGAGCCCGTTCTGTCATGTCAGGCGTAGTGGCGGTAGACGGCGTCGGCGACGCACGCCGGCTTGTCGCCGCCCTCGACCTCGACGGTGAAGGTGATCGGCATCTGCACGCCGTTGCCCTTGACCGCCTCCACCGTGCCGACGACCCCGTGGAGGCGGATCCGCGCGCCGACCCGGACGGGACTGGGGAAACGGACCTTGTCCAGGCCGTAGTTGACGCTCATCCGGGTGCCGGTGATGCCGAGCAGCTCGCCGAAGAGCGGGATGATCAGGGAGAGCGTGAGGTAGCCGTGGGCGATGGGGGCGCCGAACGGCCCGTCCTTGGCCCTCTCCGGGTCGGTGTGGATCCACTGGTGGTCGTCGGTGGCGTCGGCGAAGGTGTCCACCCGGTCCTGGGTGATGTCGAGCCACTCGGTGCGGCCGAGGTCGGCTCCGCTGAGGGAGGTGAGTGCGTCGAGGCCGTCGGCGATGGCGATGGGCATGAGGAAACCTTTCGATGGTGCGGGCGAACCGGTGGCGAAGGTGTCGCGGACGGCGGACTTGACGACCTTTCCGGAGGCCGTACGGGGCAGGCTGCCCGTGAGGACGGCCGACTTCGGGATCTTGTACTTGGCGAGCCTGCCCCGGAGGTGGCCGAGGATGTCGTCCTCGCCGGCGCGGGCCCCGGGCTTGAGGACGACGACGGCTCGGCCGACCTCGCCCCAGACCGGGTCGGGGATGCCGATGACCGCGCATTCGGCGACGGCGGGGTGGTCGAGGAGCGCGTCCTCGACCTCCGCCGGGTAGACGTTCTCGCCGCCGGAGACGTACATGTCCTTGACCCGGTCGACGATGTAGGCGTAGCCGTCGGCGTCGGTCCGGGCGATGTCGCCGGTGCGCAGCCAGTCGCCGTCGGTGAAGGCGGCGGCGGTGTCCTCGGGCCTGTTCCAGTAGCCGGTCATGACGTGGGGGCCCTGGACGAGGACCTCGCCGCGTTCGCCGGGTGCGGTGTCGCTGCCGTCGGGCCGGACGATGCGGGTGTCGGTGAAGAAGTGCGGGACGCCTGCGGAGCCGGCCTTGGCGGCCGCCTGCTCCCGGTCGAGGAAGAGGACGCCGGGGGACGCCTCGGTCATGCCGTAGCCCTGGCTGAAGGCGAGGCCGCGGTCGGTGTACGCGGCGATGGTGCGCGCCGGGACCGGTGCGCCGCCGCAGTTGAGGGTGCGCAGGCTGGAGAGGTCGGTGCGCGCCCAGCGCGGCCGGGCGGCCATGGCGTCGTACATCGTGGGGACGCCGAACAGGTAGGTGACGCGCAGGCGCTCGACGGTTTCGAGGACCAGGTCGGCGTCGAAGGCGGGGAGCAGGACCACCCGGCCGCCCTTGAGGAGGGTGGGCAGGCAGGTCATGTTGAGGGCGCCGGTGTGGAACAGCGGGGCCACGACCAGGGTGACCTCGTCCGCGGTGAGGTCGGTGTCGACGAGGACGTCGACGCTGTTCCAGAGGATGTTGCCGTGGGAGAGGACGGCTCCCTTGGGGCGGCCCGTGGTCCCGGAGGTGTACATGATCATGCACGGGTCTTCGGGGCGTACGGCCACGTCCATGGTTTCGGACGGGGTCCCGTCGGCGGCGCCGGCCGGCAGCTCCTCGTACGCGAGGGCGCCGTCACCGGGTCCGGCGGGCCCTTCGAGGGCGATCCGGTGGCGCACCCCGGCCTCGTCGGCGGCGGCGCGTGCGGCCTCGGCCTGCTCCGGGGCGTGGACGAGGACGACGCTGCCCGAGTCGGAGAGGTTGTAGGCGAGCTCCGGGGCGGCCAGGCGGGTGTTGAGGGGGACGAAGACCGCTCCGAGTGTTCCGGCGGCGAACAGCGTCTCCAGGAAGGCCGGGTGGTTGGGGCCCAGGTAGGCGATCCGGTCGCCGCTCCCGACGCCCAGGGCCCGCAGGCCGTGGGCGAGCCGCAGGACGCGGCGGTGGAGTTCCCGGTAGGTCAGGGTGCGGTCGCCGTGGACGACGGCGGTCCGGTCGGGTGTCCTGCGGGCCCGGCGCGCCGGCCAGGAGCCGATGCCTTGGTTCAGCACGAGCGTTTCCTTCAGTCGGTGGACAGGCCGAGCAGCCGGGCGGCGTTCTCCTTGAGGATCCTGGGCCGGACCTCGGGCCTGATGTCGAGTGCGGCGAAGTCGGCGAGCCACCGGTCGGGGGTGATGACCGGGTAGTCGGAGCCGAAGAGGACCTTGTCCTTGAGCAGGGTGTCGGCGTAGCGCACGAGCTGCGGCGGGAAGTACTTCGGGGACCAGCCGGACAGGTCGATGTAGACGTGCGGCTTGTGGGTGGCGACGGCGAGCGCCTCGTCCTGCCAGGGGAAGGAGGGGTGTGCGAGGACGATCCTCAGCTCGGGGAAGTCGACGGCGACGTCGTCGACCGCCATGGGGTTGGAGTACTTGAGCCGGATGCCGCCGCCGCCCGGGACGCCGGCGCCGATCCCGGTCTGGCCGGTGTGGAAGAGGGCGGGTACGCCGAGTTCCTCGATGGCCTCGTACAGCGGGTAGGCGAGGCGGTCGTCCGGGGAGAAGGCCTGGATGCTCGGGTGGAACTTGAACCCGCGCACTCCGTACTCCTCCACCAGGCGGCGGGCCTCGCGGACCCCCGCGCGGCCCTTGTGCGGGTCGATGCTGGCGAACGGGATCAGGGCGTCGGCGTGGGCGGCGCAGCTTTCGGCGATCTCCTCGTTGGAGATCCGCGGGTGGCCGGTGGCGTGCTCGGCGTCGACGGTGAAGACGACGGCCGCCATGCGGCGTTCGCGGTAGTGCGCGGCCATCTCGTCGATGGTGGGCTGCCGGTGGCCGTGGGCCTTGAAGTAGGCCTCGGAGGCTCCCAACAGCTCCGGGCCGAGGGCCCCGTGGCCGTCCTTGGAGACCTCCGCGTGGGTGTGCACGTCGATGGCGGTCAGCGCGTCGAGGTCGAACGCGGGCGCGTACGGGCGGTCGGTCATCTCACGCCTCCGGGGCCTGGGGCGCGGGGATGCCGTAGGTCTCGGGCTCGGCGCCGACGCCGTCCGGCCACCCGGCGGCGATGGCGTCGGCGCTCCAGCCCCCGTCGGCGAAGGCGACCGCCTTCTCCTTCGGGTGGGCCCACAGGGCGAGGCGGTCGCCGCCGATGCCGATCGCCTGCCCGGTCACTCCGTCGGAGGCGTCCGAGGCCAGGAAGGTGATCAGGCCGGCGACGTCCTCGACGGTGCCGAGGCCCTCGTCCTTGCGCAGCCGGTCCGGGAGCGGCTCGCCTGTGCGCTCGGACTCCTCGATGGCCGGGGCGAAGGCCGGGACGGTCCTGGTCATCTCGGTGGCGGCGACGGGCACGACGGCGTTCACGGTGATCCCGGCGCGGCCCAGCTCCATGGCCCAGGTGCGGGCCATGGCGACGATGCCGGCCTTGGCGGCGGCGTAGTTGCCCTGGCCGAAGTTGCCTCGCTGGCCGGCGGGCGAGGAGATCAGGACGAGGCGGCCCCCGGTGCCCTGCTCGCGCATGCGGACGGCGGCGGCGCGGGCGCAGGTGAACGTGCCGCGCAGGTGGACCCGTACGACGTCGTCGAAGTCCTCGTCGGTCATCTTCCACAGCACGCGGTCGCGCAGGATGCCGGCGTTGGTGACCAGTACGTCCAGGCGGCCGAACTCCCGGACAGCCGTGTCCACGAGCAGTCGGGCGGCTTCGCTGTCGCCCACGGCCGCCGCGACGCCGGCCGCGGTGCCGCCGCGGGAGGTGATCGAGGTGACGGCGGCGTCCACCGTGTCCTTGTCGACGTCGTTGACGACGACGGCGGCGCCCGCGGCGGCGAGGGCCTGGGCGTACGCCAGTCCGAGGCCGCGTCCGCTGCCGGTGACGACGGCGACCTTGCCCTGAAGATCCATGAGGGGTGCCTCTCGAAAGTGGTGGGAGGGGATGCCGAAAGCGCCGGCCGAGCCGGGATCGACAGGAATCCTGATGAACGCAGTCTGGATAATCGGCAGGATTCCTGTCAATGCCCTAGGGTGGGACCCCGCCCCGGTCACACGGCGCCGGGAGCGGCACGAGGCGCCCCGTGCGGGCCGTCACCACGGGAGGATGGACGTGAGCACGTCGCTGCTCTACCTGGTCAAGAGGACGGAGCTGGCGGTGCGCGCCCGGCTCGACGAGATGCTCAAGCCCGCCGGGATCACGGCACTGCAGTACACCGCCCTCACGGTGCTGGAGCGGCACGACGGCATCTCCGCGGCGCAGCTCGCCCGCGATTCCTTCGTCACCGCCCAGTCGATGGCCGACATGGTCCGCGCGCTGGAGGGCCGCGGACTGATCCGCCGCGAGCCCAATCCGGCCAACCGCCGCGAACGCCTCATCCTGCTCGCCGACCCCGGGCGGCGGCTGCTCGCCGAGTACGCGGAGCCGGCCCGCCGGATCGAGGAGCGCATGACGGCCGGCCTGGGCCCCGAGGAGACCGCCGCGTTCCGGGCGGCGCTGAACGAGGCCTGGCGGGCCCTGTCCTGACCGCCCGCGGAACCGGGACCCCTCAGCTCCCGGCCGCCGCCGGGAGCTTCGCCGCCGGGAGCGCCGCCGCCATGGCGCCGAGCAGCAGCTCCAGGGCGAAGGGGTACCCGCTGCCCTGCATGTCCGCGGCGAGCAGCGGGAAGGCCGCGGCGATGTGCGGGTGGGTGTCGGCCGACAGCCTGCCGTAGACCGAGTTCCAGACCGCCTCGTCCGCCTCCCGGGCGGCCTTGGGCAGGGCGAGCGCGGCGGCGTCCTGGGCGGCGAAGGCCAGGGCCTGGTCGATGAACGCGTGGTAGGCGCGGACGGCGAAGGGGGCCGGGAAGCCCGCCGCGGCGAGGATGCCGAGGATCCGCTCGACGGCCCGGGTCTCGTGGGGGCGCCCCGTCGTGCGGTACGCCCCCAGCACGGCCGCCTGCGGGTGGGACAGGTAGCAGGCGTGGATCCGCAGGCCCATCGAGCGCAGGTCCTCCCGCCAGTCCCCGGTCGCCCGCCAGCCCTCCTGCGCCCTGCCGATCAGTTCGTCCGCGAGGGCGAGGAGCAGGGCGTCGGTGTTGCGGAAGTAGCGGTAGAGCGCGCTCGGGTCGGCGCCGAGTGCGGCGCCCAGCCTCCGCACGGAGAGCGCTTCGGCGCCGTGCTGGGCGACCAGCCGCAGCGCCGTCTCGACGATGAGCTGCTCCGAGAGGACAGCACCCTGCTTGGTGGGTCTGCGGCGTCGGCGGCCGCCTTCGGGGATGACACGTTCGACTGTGACACGTTCAGACATGGCCGGGACCTTACGACAACACCATTGACGTGTAAACGGCCTTGCGGCTTCCATGGCGCCCATCCCCGTCGCCTCACGCTCTGGAGCCTTCACATGGCCAAGGCCGATCTGGTCTTCACCCGCGGCCCCGTCTTCACGGTGGACCCGGCCCGCACCCGGGCGACCTCGCTCGCCGTCATCGGCGACAGGATCGCGGCCGTCGGCCACGACGAGGTGCGCGAACTCGTGGGGCCCGGCACCGAGGTGGTCGACCTGACGGGGAAGCTGCTGCTCCCCGGCTTCCAGGACGCCCACATGCACCCGGTCTTCGCCGGGGTGGAGCTGGCCGAGTGCGACCTGACCGAGACCGTCACCGTGGACGGCTACCTGGCCCGGATCCGGGCATACGCCGACGCGCACCCCGACCGCGAGTGGATCACCGGTGGCGGCTGGTCGATGGAGAGCTTCGAGGGCGGGCTGCCGACGCGGCAGCTGCTCGACGCCGTCGTCCCGGACCGCCCGGTCCTCCTGGCCAACCGGGACCACCACGGCGCCTGGGCCAACACCCGGGCGCTCGAACTCGCCGGGATCACCGCCGCCACCCCCGACCCGGCCGACGGCCGGATCGAGCGCGAGCCGGACGGGACCCCCAGCGGCATGCTCCAGGAGGGCGCCACCTCGCTGGTCGGCCGGCTGCTGCCGAAGAGCACGCCGCAGGAGCTCCTCGCCGGGCTGCTGCGGGCCCAGAAGCTGCTGCACTCCCTCGGCATCACGGGCTGGCAGGACGCGATGCTCGGCGAACTGGGCGGCCGGCCCGATCCCTCGGACGCGTACCTGACCGCGGCGGGGGACGGCTCCCTCACGGCCCGGGTGACCGGGGCGCTGTGGTGGGACCGGGCCCGGGGCGCCGAGCAGATCCCCGAACTGGTGGCCCGGCGCGAGAAGCTGCGGGCGGGACGGTTCCGCGCGACCTCGGTGAAGATCATGCAGGACGGCGTCGCGGAGAACTTCACCGCCGCCATGACCTCCCCCTACCTGGACGGCTGCGGCTGCGCCACCGCCAACACCGGTCTGAGCTTCGTCGAGCCCGGGGCGCTGCGCGGATACGTGACGGAGCTCGACGCCCTCGGCTTCCAGGTGCACTTCCACGCCCTCGGCGACCGGGCCGTGCGCGAGGCCCTCGACGCGATCGAGTCGGCGGTGGCGGCCAACGGACACCGCGGCAACCGCCACCACCTCGCCCATCTCCAGGTCGTCCACCCCGAGGACCTCACCCGCTTCGCCGCGCTCGGCGCCCTGGCCAACATCCAGCCCCTGTGGGCGGCCCACGAGCCCCAGATGGACGAGCTGACCATCCCGTTCCTGGGTCCGGAGCGCTCCGCCTGGCAGTACCCGTTCGGCGACCTGGTGCGCGCGGGCGCGACCCTCGTCGCGGGCAGCGACTGGCCGGTGAGCAGCCCCGATCCGCTGGCGGGCCTGCACGTGGCCGTGAACCGCCGGGACCCCGAAGCCGGCCACGAGCGGATCTTCTACCCCGAGCAGCGGCTCGACCTGCCGACCGCGCTGGCCGCGTACACCGCCGGGGCCGCCCATGTGAACGGTCACGACGACGCGGGCAGCCTGCGGGTGGGCAACCTCGCCGACCTGGTCGTCCTGGACCGCGACATCCTCACGGCGCCCGCGGAGGAGATCGCCGGGGCCCGGGTGGAGCGGACCTACGTCGGCGGCCGGCTCGTGCACTCGGCCTGAGCGGACCGGACGGATGACGCCCGTACGTCGAGGCGGGTCTGGACGAGCACCCCCGACGCCTCCCGGTCGCCGTGCTCCAGGACCGCCACCAGGGTTTCGACGCCCGCCTCCGCGATCGCCTCGGGCCGCAGGCTCAGGGTGGTCACGGGCGGCTCGGTGTGCTCGGCGGTGACGTCCTCGCTCACGCAGACGAGGAGCAGGTCGCCGGGGACCTCGTAGCCGAGCCGGCGCGCCGCGTCGAGGACGAGGGGCGGACTCGCCTCGGCCACGACGAGCAGGGCGTCAGGCCGTGCTCCCGAGGCCGCCGGATCGCCCGCGAGGGCGGTCTCGACGGCGCGGATGACGGGGCCGTTGCCCGGTGCGCCGACGCGTACGGCCCGTTCCGGCACGCCGTGTTCCGCGCACCACGCGCGGTGTGCGGCGAACACCTCGGTGTGGAAGCGGGTCGTGCTGTCGGGCACCAGGAGGACGGGCCGGCGGGCGCCCTGCCCGCGGAGGTGGTCGAGGGCCCCGCGCACGGCGGCGCCGGCGTCCACGTCCACCCAGTACGCCCCGGGCCGCCCCTCGACGGAGCGGTCGCTGAACACGGGGATGCGGGCGGCGAGGAGGTCCTCGACGATCGGGTCGTCGGCGACGGGGTCGGCGACGACCACGGCGTCGAGCGACAGGTCCGCCCACTCGCTCTGCAGGGACCCGGCGGGCAGCAGGACCACGGCGTAGCCGCGTCGCAGCGACGTCGCCGCGGTGGCCGCGGTCAGCCGGGCGAAGTACGGCGACTCCAGGAAGGTCCAGGGGGCGTCGGCGAACTCCCCGACCACGTATCCGATCAGTCTGGCCCGTCCCGCGCGCAGCCGGCGCGCGGTCGCGTTGGGCCGGTAGCCCATTCTGCGCGCGGTCTCGCGGGCCTTCTCCCGGACTTCGGGAGAGAGCCTTCCGGTGCCGTTCAGTGCCGCCGAGACGGTCGTCTTGGAGAGGCCCGCCTCGCGGGCCACGTCGACGAGGCGGACGCGCGGGAGGGGCGGCGAGGGCTGCCCGCCATGCGGTGAGACGTCGGTCATGCGACTGATGCTGCCACCCTCGCGACCTTTGCAAAACCGTTCCCGCACAGCCTTGTGCGGGAACGTTCCCGCATCAATACTCGCTCCATCCCCCAGCGCCCGTCACTACACCCGTAAAGGGGTGGGTCTGCATGCGCATGCCCCGGACCACCGCGTTTCTCCTCTGTACCGCCGTCCTCGCGGCCACCGCCGGCGCCTGTTCCGGCGCCGCCACCCCCAAGGCCTCCGGCGGCGCCGGCTTCGAGGTCACTCCGCTCTCGCCGCCCGCCCAGGGCCCCCTGGACTCCTTCACCTGGTCCCTGTACGCCGAGCCCTACACGCTCGACTACGCCCTCGCGTACGACTACCCGCCGAACACCGTCCTCGCCAACGTGTGCGAGCAGCTCATGCGGGTCACCCCCGACATGCGGATCGAGCCCGGCCTCGCGGTGAAGTTCGACCGCCCCGACCCGCTCACGCTGGTCTACACCCTGCGCCCCGACGTGAAGTTCCACGACGGCACGACCATGACCGCCGACGACGTGGTCGCCTCCCTCCAGCGCCAGATGGACCCGGCGACCGGCTCCCCCTGGGGCTCGGCGTTCAAGAACGTCAAGGCCGTCGAGAAGACCGGCCCGCTGGAGGTGACGCTCCGCCTCACCAAGCCCGACGTCCTGCTCCACGAGCTGATGGCCGCCTCCCCCGGCACCGTCGAGAGCGCCGCCACCCTGGCCAAGGCCGGCAAGGACTACGGCACCCCCGCGGGAAAGGTCAACTGCACCGGCCCGTACTCCCTCGACACCTGGTCCCAGGGCACCGGGATCACCCTGAAGAAGCACGGCGCGTACTGGGACCCCGGGCTCGCCCCCAAGTCCGACACCGTGAAGTTCACCTTCGTCGAGGACGTGGCGGCCCGCACCAACGCCTTCCTGTCCGGCACCGCCGACGGCGGGTACATGGTGGCCCCCGCCACGATCGGACAGCTGCGCTCCGGCAACAAGGGCAGCGTCCTCTTCGGCCCCAACACCGCCGCGTCCAACCTCGCCGTGCTCGACTTCGGCGGCCCGCTCGGCGACCTGAAGGTGCGCAAGGCCCTCTCCCTGGCGCTCGACCGGAAGAACATCGTCAAGGCCGCGGCCGGCGGCATCGGCGTCCCCGCCAAGGCCCCCGCGGCGCGCGGCGCGTGGGCGCTGGCCCCGGAGAAGACCGCCGCGCTCCACGACAGCCTGCCCGAGCCCGGCTACGACGTCGGCGCCGCGAAGAAGCTCGTCCAGGAGGCCGGTGCCGCCGGCCGCAAGATCACCCTGGTCACCAGCACGCTCGCCCCCGAGATCAGCGTCGTCGCCAACGCCGTGCAGGCCACCGGCAAGGAGATCGGCCTCGACGTGGAGCTGAAGTCCGTGGCCCCCGAGGCGTACAGCAGCATCTTCGTCGACCCGAACGCCCGCGCCGGCCTGGACCTGGTCATCACCAACGGGTACGACAACACGCCCGACCCGCTGGAGTTCTACCAGTACCTGCGCACCGGCGACTTCGGGAACTACGGCAACTGGACCAACGCCGAGTACGACGCCGCCTTCGACCGGGCCAACGCCGAACCCGACGCCGCCAGACGTGCGGAGCTGACCGCCGAACTCCAGGGGATCGCGATGCGCGAGCTGCCGGTCATCCCCCTCTACGAGGCGCCCTACATGGTCTTCCTCGGCAAGCGCGTGACCGGCGCCCCGACCGGGATCGCCCAGCTGTACTACCCGTGGGCCGCGACGATCGGGGCCTCCGCGAAATGACGCGCTACCTCGTCGGACGCACCCTCGGCCTGCTGGCAGTGCTGCTCGTGACCTCCCTCGTGGTCTTCGGCAGCATCCACCTGGCCCCCGGCGACCCGGTGTCGTTCCTGCTCCACGGCCGCCCCGCGACCCCCGAGGCCGTGGCGGCCCTGCGCTCCCAGTACCACCTGGACGACCCGCTGCCCGTCCAGTACGCCAAGTGGCTCGGCGGCGTCCTCCAGGGCGACTTCGGCAGCTCCGCCCAGTTCCACCAGGACGTCTCCGCGCTCATCGGATCCCGGCTGCCCGGCACCGCCCTGCTCGTCGGGTACGCGGCGCTGCTCGTCGCCCTCGTCGGCGTGACCGCCGGGGTCCTCGCCGCGCTGCGGCCCGGGCCGCTGGACCGGGCGGTGCTCCTCGGCAGCGGAGTCGCCACCGCCACCCCTTCGTTCGTGACCGCGATCGCGCTCGTGTCCCTGTTCTCCGTCCGCCTGGGCTGGTTCCCCGGCCCCGGCGGCACGCCCGTCGGACTCCCCGAGAAGCTGTACCACCTGACCCTGCCGGCCTTCGCCCTCGCGCTGACCTTCGCGGGGCTGCTCGCCCGGGTGACGCGCTCGGCGATGCTCGACGAACTCGGCCGCGAACACGTCGAAGTGGCACGCGCCCGCGGCGTCCCGGGACGGACCGTCGTCCGCCGCCACGTCCTGCGCAACGCGCTCGGCCCGGTCGTCACCGTCGGCGGCACCATGCTCGCCGGACTCCTCATCAGCACCTCGATCGTCGAGACCGCCTTCGACGTGCCCGGCCTCGGCTCCCTGCTCGTACAGTCCGTCACCGCCAAGGACTTCGCCGTCGTACAGGCGATCACCCTGCTCAGCGTGGGCGCCTTCGTCCTCGTCAACCTCGCGGTCGACCTGCTCGCACCCCTCATCGACCCCCGGCTGTCGCTCCACGGGGAAGGCCCCTCATGACCACCACCGCTCCGACGGAGCCCGCGGTCCTGCGCCGCAGGCCCGGCCTGCGCCCCCTGCGCCTCCTCGCCCAGGGCCCGTTGTTCACCGCCTCGGTCGCGGTGCTCGCCGTCCTCGTCCTGATCGCCGCGCTCGCCCCCGTCCTCGCCCCGTACGACCCCGAGGCCCTCGACCTCACGGCGAGCCTGGCCGGAACCACCGGCGAACACCTCCTCGGCACCGACCAGTCCGGACGGGACGTCCTGTCGCGGCTGATGTACGGCGCCCGCACCGGGCTGCTCGGCCCGCTGCTCGTCGTCGGCGTCTCCACCCTGCTCGGCACCCTGCTCGGCGTGGTGGCGGCCTGGCGGGGCGGCTGGGCCGACTCCGTCCTGTCCCGCTCGATGGACATGGTCTTCGCGATCCCCGGACTCCTGCTCGCGATCCTGCTCGTCTCCGTCGTCGGCTCGGGGATGACCGCGCCCGTGATCGCGATGGCGGTGGCCTACACCCCGTACGTGGGCCGCCTGGTGCGCGGCATCGCGCGCCAGGAGAAGGCCCGCCCGTACATCGAGGCCTACCGGGTACAGGGCTGGTCCGGCTGGACCGTGTGCCTGCGCCACCTGCTGCCCAACATCGCCGCCACGGTCTTCGCCCAGTCCGCGATGAACTTCGGGTACGCGCTGATGGACCTCGCGGCGCTCTCCTACCTCGGCTTCGGCGTGCAGCCGCCCACCGCCGACTGGGGCGCCATGATCAACGAAGGCCAGGCGGCCGTCCAGCAGGGGGCGATGCTGCCCGCCCTCGCGCCTTCCGCGTGCATCGTGCTCGCCGTGGTGGCGTTCGGCATCGTCGGCGAGGGCCTCGCCGACCGGATCGCGAGGCGGAAGCGGTGAACCTCATGAACGAACAGCGGGAACAGAAGGACGCGACTGCGGTCCTGGAGATCGACGGGCTCGGGGTCCGGCTGCCCGACGACCGGGCCGGGCGGCCGATCCTGGACGGGGTCGGCCTGCGGGTACGGCCCGGGGAGAGCGTCGGCCTCGTGGGCGAGTCGGGCTCCGGCAAGTCGGTGGCGTGCCGCAGCGTCCTCGGGCTGCTGCCCGCGGGAGCACGCACCAGCGGCGAGGTCCGGGTCGCCGGCCGGGACGTGCTCACCATGAGCCGCTCCGAGCTGGCCGGACTGCGGGCCCGGCAGGTCGCGATGGTCTACCAGGACCCGCGCGCCTCCGTGAACCCGCTGCGCCGGGTGGGCGACTTCCTCACCGAAGGGCTCCGCGCGGCCGGGACGCCGACCGCCACGGCGGACGCGCGGGCCCTCGAACTCCTCGACGCGGTCGGCATCCGGGACCCGCGCGGCGCCCTGCGCCGCCGCCCCCACGAGTTCTCCGGCGGCATGCTCCAACGGGTGGTCATCGCCGCGGCGCTCGCCGCCGAACCCGCGCTGATCGTCGCCGACGAGCCGACCACGGCCCTGGACGTCACGACCCAGGCGGAGATCGTCGGACTCCTCGCCCGGCTGCGGGCCGAACGCGGCACGGGCCTGCTCTTCGTCACCCACGACCTCGAACTGGCCGCCACCGTCTGCGACCGGGTCTACGTGATGTACGCGGGCCGGATCGTGGAGACGCGCGGCACCGACGAACTGTTCGACCGGCCGCGGCACCCGTACACGGCGGGGCTGCTCGCCTGCACGCCCGGCATCGAAGCCGGCTCCCCCGCGCCCCGCCCCATCCCCGGACGTCCGGTCTCCCTGGCCGAGGCCCCGCCGGGCTGCGCCTTCGCCGCGCGCTGCGCGCACGCGCTGCCGCGCTGCTCCGAGGAGGAGCCCGCACTCACCCGGCACGGCGACGGACTCGCCGCCTGCCACCGTGCCGACGAAGGGATCACGCTGTGACCACCTCAGCGAAAGGAGGACCGACCGCCCTGGGACTGGTCGTCGAGGGACTGCGGAAGACGTACGGGGACCACACGGCGGTCGACGGCGTGTCCTTCTCCCTGGCGCCCGGGGCCTCGCTCGCGATCGTCGGGGAGTCCGGCAGCGGCAAGACCACCACGGTCCGGATGCTCGTCGGCCTGGAACGCCCGGACGGCGGGACCGTCCGCCTGGACGGCCGCGACCGCTCCGCGCTGCCCCGGCGGCGTGCGGAACGGCTGGCCAGGGCCCGGGAGATCCAGATGGTCTTCCAGGATCCGTACCTCTCGCTCGATCCCCGGGTGACCGTCTCCGGATGCCTGGACGAGGTGCTGCGCCTCCACACGGATCTCGACGCGGCCGGCCGCGGCACCCGGGTCACCCGGCTCCTGGACCAGGTCGGCCTCGGCACGCGCGAGGCCGCCGCCCTCCCCCGCGACCTCTCGGGCGGCCAGCGGCAGCGCGTGGCGATCGCCCGCGCCCTTGCCGTGGAGCCCCGGGTCCTCGTCCTCGACGAGGCCGTCGCCGCGCTCGACGTGTCGATCCAGGCGCAGATCATCGAACTCCTCGGCCGGATCCGCAGGGCATCGGGGATCGGCTACCTGTTCGTCACGCACGACCTGGCGGTGGTCCGGCACATCGCCGACGAGGTCCTCGTCCTCAAGTCCGGCCGCGTCGTGGAGTCGGGCCCGGTCCCGCGGGTCCTCCAGGCCCCGGAACATCCGTACACCCGGCTCCTCCTGGACTCCGTGCCCCGGCGCGGACGGTTCCCCGCGGGCCGGTGACCGCGTGCTGACGCTTCGTCGGCACCGGGCCGGCCGGGCCGCGCTCAGCGGTGCGGGCGGGCGATGTGCATCCAGGTGTGGATCCAGCCCTCGGACTCCCGGCCCGCGGGGTCCTCGCCCCTGGCCAGGACCGCGGCGACCACGCGGGCCCGTTCCGCCTCGTCGGTGAAGCGGCGGTGCCGGTACGTCGCCTGCGAGCGTCGGTCGGTCAGGCCGTACGACCGCAGCGCGGCCGCCACGGGCCCGTAGTCGTGGTGGCGCACCACGGCCGAGGCCACCGCGGCACGGCCGTCGGAGGCGGCGGCCAGGGGGCCGTAGGTGCGCGGCGTCAGGAAGCTGCTGCCGCCGGTCACGGTGATCAGCGACGCCCCGGCAGCGGCCCGCAGCAGGCCCTTGCTCGGCTCGGCGCCCTCGGTTTCGAGGTTCTCGGCATAGCCCTCGGCGAGCAGCCCGGCGGCCAGCGCGTAGTCGACGGCCGGCCGCGAGGCATCGACCCCGACGACGCGCACGGCCCCCGGCAACCGTCGCTCGGCGTAGAACGCCCGGTCCAGGCCGATCAGTTCGTCCGTGCCGAGCCGGGCCACGGCAGGCGAGGTGTAGCGCTCGTACAACTCGTCCAGGGTGACGGCGCACGTCAGCAGCGCCGCGTTCACCCCGTACGAGCAGCACAGGTCGAGCACCGTGTGCGGCCCCGGCCCCAGCTCCTCCAGCAAGCCCTTGAACAGGCGCTGGGCATGGTGCGGGCTCTGGTACTCGTACGGGCGCAGCGCGCTGAAGTAGCCGCGCGCGTCAGGCAGGGAGTAGACCTCGTCGAAGCCGGTCATCAGGGCGGCGGCCATCCGGTACCTCCAGCTGGTGGGCGTCGGCCATTGTGAACCCCTGCCCGGGTCCCTGCACAGGGGACGCGTACCCGTTCCGGCCACGGAGCGGTAAAGGCCGCTCCTGCCCGTCTCCGTCGGCCTCGGCCGGCTGCCGCCACAGCGCACGCATCAGCCGCGCCGCGTGATTCGCAGCGGCATCTCCTTGGGGCTGAGGGTGATGGCGGTTCGGGTGGCGACCTGGAATCCGGGGACGAGGTCGAGCTGCCAGCGTGAGCAGATGGCGGCAATTGCCAGCGTGGCCTCGATGGTTCCGAAGGTGTCGCCGATGCACTTGCGGGCGCCCGCGCCGAACGGGACGAAGGAGTCCCGGGGCATGTGGATGCGCTCCCGGCCCTCCCAGCGGCAGGGGTCGAACCGTTCGGGTTCCGGATAGGCGACCGGATCGCGCTGCAGGACGTAGGGGCTGTAGGCGACCGTGTCGCCGACCGTGACCCTGTGCCCTCCGAGGAAGGTGTTCTCCGTGACCGTCCGGGTGAAGAGCCATCCCGGCGGGTAGAGCCGGAGGGTCTCGGCCACGACGCGCCCGATGAGCGGCAGCCGTGAGACGTCGTCGAGGGAGGTGCGCGGGCCGCTGACGGCGCCGTCGACTTCCGCCTGCACGGCCGTCTGGACCGAGGGGTGTCGTGCGAGGAGGTACAGGGCCCAGGTCAGGACCAGGGCCGTGGTCTCCATGCCCGAGATGAAGAAGCCGACGACCTGGTCGCTGATCTCGCTGTCCGAGAGGCCGTCCTCGGGCGCCACGGGGCAGCCGGCCCCGGGCGTCGCCGGGATGCGGGAGGAGAGGAGGACGGACAGCAGGTCTCCTTGGTCCTCGCCGGACTTGCGGTGGTGGGCGATGATCTCGTTGATGGAGCGGCGCAGACGGTCGCGGGAGATCTGGTGGCGGCGGTTGCCGAGTACCGGAAGTTTCTTGATCGACGGTGGCATGAAGACCTGGCGGAAGGCGCCGACGTTCACCACGACCGAGTCGTCCGTCATCTCCTCGACGTTCACCGAGGGCGGCAGGCTCGAGAACATGGTGGCGACCGCCACGCGGCCGGCGATGCCGTACATCGCGGCCAGTGCGTCGATGACCTGGCCGTCCTGCCAGCCGGCGATGCCCGCTGAGATCTGTTCGGTCATGGCGTGTGCGTACCGCTCGATGCGGTCCCGGTGGAAGGCGGGCTGGGTGAGTCGCCGCTGGCGCCGGTGCGCGCGGTGCGGGCACATGCCGAGGCTGTTTCCGAGGACTTCGCGGAGGCGCTCGAACATGGGGCCGCCTTTGTCGAAGGCCCGCTCGTTCAGCAGCATCTCGTGGGTGAGTTCGGGCGTGCAGGCCACTGCGGTGTGGAAGGGGCCCACGCGGATCCGGACGAGGTCTCCGTACACGGGAAGGGTGCTCAGGAAGCGCAGTGGGTCCCGGGCGAACGGGATGACGTGCCCGAGTACCGGGACGGCCCCGGGGGCTTGGGGGGCGGGGGACGGCATGGGCGGACCACATCCTCGGGTGTGCGGGACGACTGGTGGCGGAGTCCGCCGACCGGTGCGGCTAATTCTCGGGACCGGGCTGGGCGGCCGTGTCGGGGTAGAACTGCCGTGCCCACTTGCGGTAGGGGCCGATCGGGCCGTCCCCAGGGGCGAGGCGGGGAGGGTCGGTGTAGCGTTTCGCGGTCCAGATCGGCAGGTCCGCGCTGGTGTCGGAGCTGAGGGCGCGGAGGTTGAGCCAAGTGGCGGTCCAGCACGCCAGGCGGGCGGCGGAGCGCGGGAGGCGGCCGAGGGGACCTTCGCCGGGGTGGACGGCCATGGCGGTGCCGACGAGGAGTTCCACCTGCCAGGGGGCGGTGGGGCGGGGGGAGACGACCACGTCGACGCTCAGACCGCGCACCGGCACGCGCAGCTCCAGGTGGATGAAGCCGAGGCCGTGGAAGGTGAAGGCGATGTCCGCGGCGATGGTCCCGAGCGGCGGGTAGCGGCGGGTGACGGTCAGGGCCAGGGACAGCTGGTGTTTGTCCGCGACGGGAGGTGTGTGCATGTCGATGCCGGTGAAGCCGTGCAGGGCTTCGGCATGGCCCGAGTCGACGGTGTTCTCGCCGGTCTCCTGCGGGTGGGAGGCGACGGTGGTCCGTGTGAAGCGCATGTCGTGCGCCGGGACGCGCAGGAGGGGTGGGATGGTCCAGGCCGGCGGTCGGTTCGGGTCGTGGCCGTACCAGGCCAGGATGACACCGTTGACCTCCTCGCAGTCCAGGACGGCGAGGCGTTCTTGGACGGGCAGGCCGGTGTATCCGGGTCCCGCGCAGACCGCGGTTCCGGTGGCGTCGAAGGCGAATCCGTGGAACGGGCAGACGATCGTCTCCCCTGCGACGCGGCCCCCGTGTCCGAGATGGGCACCCAGGTGCGGGCAGTAGGGGCGGGTCGCGCGGACGCGGCCGCGGGCGGTGCGGTAGACGACGACGTCCTCGCCCATGAACCGGCGGATCACGACCTGGCCGGGCTTGACGTCGCGGGACGGGGCGAGCACGAACCAGCCTTCCGGGTAGGGCAGGGGTGGCTCTCCCCGCGCGTACGGGGACTCGGGGGCCGGCGGCCGGGGAGGACGGATGCGCCACTGCGACATGTGGGGGACCCTTCGTGCGGAAGCCGTGGTCTACCGGGCGAACAGGGCGTCGGCCATGAGGCGGATGGCCTCGGGCCGGCTCAATTTGGGCTGCCCGCGCAGGGCGGCCCGGGTGGTGGGGCGGGCTATGGCCAGCAGTGCCGAGTAGCAGCTGCGGGCCGTGCCGGGGGGCAGGAGTCCGACGCAGCGGTCACCGGCGCGGAGGCGGACCTCGATGTGGCGGGCCAGGTCCTCCTCGCTCCATCCGTCGGGCAGGAGCTTGGCCCGGCGGACGGGGTCGCCGGCGCAGACCTGGAGGATGTGGACGGCTTGCAGGCCGCGGAAGAACGTGATGGTCAGGTCGGGGTCGATGCGGGTGCCGTCGTGGTGGAACCACAGGTCGCTCATCAGCAGGCCGACCGACCCGAAGACGCTGTAGGTGTAGTGGTCGAGATCGCCTTCGGTGTGTACCTGCCAGTCCCGGCGGACCCACTCGGCCATGCGCAGGGCCATGGCCGCGGTCTCCTCGCGGATACGGGCGCGGGTGGGCGGCGGAGCGTGGTCGAGCCATTCGGTCAGCCGCCGGCTGACCTCGGGCAGGTCCGCCGCGTGGGGTGCCAGGACGGCGGTGACGGCCTGGGCGGGGTCGCTTGTGCAGAGGGCACCGGCGATGTCGGTGAGCAGCCGGATCCGGGTGGCGGGCGGGAGGGTGGGGTGGTCCTCGATCTCGTCGACGGCGCGCAGGCAGAGATTGGCCGCGGTGGTGGAGTGCCGGATGCCGGGAGGCAGCCACATGATCGGTACGGCGAAGGTGCGGGCGGTGGCCCGCAGCATGGAGAGGGGGTCGTGGGAGGCTCGTACGAGTGCGGTGGTCACAGCGTCTCCTTGTTGGGCTGCCGGTCCGGGCGGGTCAGAGCCAGGTGACGCCGAGGTGTTCGGCCGCGAGTACGCCGGAGCGACATCCGTCCTCGTGGTAGCCGCCCATGGAGTGGTAGGCGCCGGCGAAGGCGATCCGGTCGTCGGAGATCTCCCGCAGGCGCTGTTGCGCGGCTGCGGTCCGCGGGGTGAGGACGAGGTGTTCGTAGGTGAGCTCGGCGTGGCGGTGGTCGGGGGCGATGAGGTGGGCTTCGCCGTTGTAGGTGGCGATGTAGGTGTCCTGTTCGGAGATGCCCTGGGTCAGGCTGAGTTCGAGGCTGACGGCCTGTTCGGTGGTGCTCGGCTCGCAGGTGGTGCGGCGGTAGTTCATGAGCCGGTGCATGTCGGTTCCGACGGCCAGCAGGGAGGTGTCGGTGTGCAGGACTCCCGTGTTGGTGGTGTATTCGACCGCGCCGAGCAGCTCGGCCTGGAGGTCGGTGGGCTCGGCGAGCATGTTCAGGGCCTGACGGGGGTGGGTGGCGATGACGGCCTTGTCGAAGGCGTGCACTGCTCCGGTGCGGTCGCGCACGTCGACGCCGTCTGCGGTACGTCGGACTTCGTCGACGGCGGTGAAGAGGCGAACGGCCGACAGCCGCGCGGCGATGGCGTCCAGGTAGCTCTTGGTGCCGCCCACCACGGACCGCCATCCGGTGTTGCCGTTCAGGAGTCCGTGCTGGTTCCACACGTCGAACATGGCGCGGAGCGAGAAGCGGCGGACCTGCTCGGCGTACTGGGTGTTGTTGGTGACCATGGCGGGCATCAGCAGGTGCTCGACGTAGTAGGAGGAGTACGCGCCGGCATCGATGAAGTCACCGATGGTGTGGTCGTCGGAGGTGCTGGTGAGGGCGGTGAGGAGGTCGGTGGTGAGGCGTGCGGCGTCGTCGGTGAACCGTTTCCACTCCGGTTCGGCGACGCCGGGCGGGCGGGGCGGGACGGCCTGGAGGTCGTGGGCCTCGGGGTTGGCGAATCCGCAGGCGGTGCAGGTGACGCTGAGGGTGATAGGACCGTGGTCCCGTGTGGCTGTGCCGAGTTCGCCGAAGAGCCGCATCAGGGTCGGGTAGCTGGCCGGGCGGACGATCATCACGGCGCTGTCGACCACGACGGTCTTCCCGGACGGGGCGGGGATGAGGTGCGTGTGGGCGTGGCCGCCCAAGCGGCTGCCGGCTTCGAACAGGGTGACGTCGTAGGCGCGCTCCAGGAGGTAGGCGGCGGTCATGCCGCTCACACCGGAACCGATCACCGCCACGCGTTTCCTCGCCATGGACAGGGGTCCCCTTTCGGTGGGTTCGCGGAACAGGGGTGTGACGTCTCTGCGGATCAGGCGTGGGGAGCGTTCTCCGGGACCTGCTCGGTGCGGCCTCCGGGCAGCTGTGAGCCTGGGTCGCTCCGGCCGGCCCGGGGTGTCCTGTCATTGATCAGGAAGCCCAGGTGGAGGGCGAGCAGGGCGATGCCGACGCTGGCCAGGGCGAGCACCGCCATCAGCCAGGACGGGGCGTCGGCCACACCATGGCCCAGGGTGACGGGCCAGCCCGCGAAGTCCCCGAAGGCCGTGAAGACGGTCCCGGCGAACGGCACCAGGAGGAAGAGCCTGCGGCCCGTGAAGTACGGGGCGGCGCGGTACAGCAGCATCCCGCTCGCGACGAAGCCGGCGGAGTAGACGAACGGCCAGTTGAACGGGACGCCCAAGACCTCGAAGGGCTGGGCTCCGAAGTAGTCGTAGAGCCCGAGGAACTGCAGGAGGGCGTCGAGGACGAAGTGCACGGCCACCAGGCCCGCGTACAGCCCCCACATCCTGCGCACGCTCCACCGGCGTTGCGTGGCGGCGTACACGGAGTAGGCCATGGTCGCGCCCCACGGTGGAGCGATGATCACGTACCAGAGCAGGATGTCGCGTCCGTGGCTGGAGTACACCACGACGGAGCCGCTGTTGCGTGCCCACTGGCAGTTGGCGAGCAGGTCCAGGACCGGTTCCCCGAACACCGCCACCAGGAAAGCCGCCATCAGGACCACCAGAACGGTGAACTCCCGCCGGTCGAGCCTCCTGACGCCCCAGACCGCGACGAGGACGAGCCAGAGAACCGATCCGACGGTGACGAGAAGCTCGACCGTCGGGGAGAGTGGGGGCAGCGAAGGGGGATTCATTCTTTCCATCTCTCTTTCCGCCCGCGCGGAACGGGGGTCCGGATGCCGGACGGGCGCATGGCGAGGCGGTCGCGCCCGGCGTACGGCTCGTTCAGGCAGGATCGGAATAGAACTGCTGCGCCCAGCGGCGGATGAGGGGGATGTGCTGTTCCCCTTCGGTGACGCGCTGGTGGTGCAGGAAGGTCCGATCGGTCCAGATGGGCCCGTCGCGTTCGATCTGCCGGCCCGAGGTGTAGCCCGCGAAGGTCGTGAGCAGCCGGTTGACTCCGCGGACGAGCGTCGCGGGGGTGCCCTTCGGCAGGGTGACCTGCGCTCGGGTGGTCGTCATTCCGGTCACCTCACGGCCCTTGCGGGGGGTGTGCGCCCCGATGGCGAGGACACGGGCGTTGACAGCGGGGATCTTGATCTCTCCGATCACCAGGTTCGGGCCGTAGAAGGTGAGGGTGGAGTCGACGCGGTTCTTCTCCGTCCTGAACCAGAAGTCCGTCAAGAACAGGCGTTGGGTGATCATGTGGCCTTCGGCCTTCGGCTCACCCGCGGGTTCCGCGAAGGTCCCGTCGTGGACGAACGCGAAGTGGGTGTAGTCGTGGGCGTTCTCGATCATGTCGATGGGATGGGCCCGGTAATTCAGGACCCAGGTGTGGGTCCCCTCGTAGCCGCTGGTGTCAGCCTCGGGGACCTCCCACGTGGGCGCGGCGCCGGTGTGGTGCACCCAGACGTGCACGAAGCCGTTGCGCTCCCGGACGGGATACGAGGCCAGCTGGGCCTTGGGCGGGCGAACACCGCTGCCGGTGCGGACGCAGTGGCCGTCGGGGGCGAAGGCGAAGTGGTGGAACGGGCAGACGATGTCGTTGCCGCGGACGAAGCCGCCGCCGAGGTCGGCTCCGAGGTGCGGACAGACGGGGTCGACGGCACGGGGCTGCCCGTCGGCGGTGCGGTAGAGCAGGACGGGGCGGCCCGCGACATGGGTACGCAGGGTCTTGCCCCGGCGGAGCTCGGTGCTGAACGCGGCGGCGTACCAGGTGTTGGGGTATCCGGTGGCGATGTCGTTCTCGGTCAACTGGCTCTCCTCTGCCGCGCGCCGGGGCCGGCCGGTCCTCCGGCATTCCGGACACGCGTGTGCTGGGCAGCGACTGATGCGCGGACGTGCTCATCGCCCGAGGGCGTGCCGCGCCGTGAGCGGGGCGGTCCCTGGCGGTCAGGCCGATCTCCATACGGTCTGGTCGGCGAGCCCCGTCAGGACGGCGCGGACGGCGCCGGGCAGCGGCAGCGCTTCCAGTACGGTCAGGGCCCGTTCGTGGCGGGCGCGGATCATGTCCTCGACCAGCTGCTCGGCTCCCGTGGCCCGCAGCACCCCGCGCAGGGTGTCCGCGTCCTCCTTGCCGAGGTGCGGGTGACCGTACAGCGCGCGCAGCGTCCGCGCCTGCGTCGGTTCCGC
The DNA here is from genome assembly GCF_050275515.1 of Streptomyces sp. NPDC004126. Lineage (NCBI taxonomy): Bacteria > Bacillati > Actinomycetota > Actinomycetes > Kitasatosporales > Streptomycetaceae > Streptomyces > Streptomyces sp. NPDC004126. Next base: position 247,625 of record NZ_JBNNPF010000002.1, read on the forward strand.
GGCCCGCAGAGCGAGGGCGACCAGAACGGTGTGCTTGCCCTCGCGCAGATCGTCCAGCGCCGGTTTGCCGGTCGCCGTCTGGTCACCGAAGGTGCCGAGCAGGTCATCGCGGAACTGGAATGCCTCTCCGAGCGGGAGAGCGAAGTCCGAGAGGCGGCTGAGGAACTCGTCGTCGGCACCCGCGAGAGCCGCCCCGATCTGCAAAGGCCGTTCGGTGGTGTACTTCGCGGTCTTGTTGCGCACGATCGCCAGAGCCTGGTCCAGGTCCGTGCTGGGCCGTCCGGTCGCCGACAGGTCGAGGTACTGCCCGTACAGCACTTCGGTCCGCATCAGGTCGACCAAGGGGACGACGCGGCGGCGCTGGTCCGGATCGAGACCCGACTCCGGCCGGTGGATGAGTTCGTCGGCCCAGATCAGGGCGAGATCACCGGCGAGGATCGCCGCGCCCACCCCCACGTCGTCGGCGGCCGCGGCCGTGCGGCCGGGGCGGTGGCGGCCGGCCAGGGAGCGGTGCACGGTGGGGCGCCCCCGGCGGGTGTCCGAGTGGTCCATCACATCGTCGTGGATCAGGCAGAAGGCATGGAACATCTCCAGGGAGGCCCCGATCTGGACGGCCGATGTCGTAGGCCCCGCCCCGCCTGCCGCGTGCCAGCCCAGCACGCACAGCAGGGGACGGATGCGCTTGCCGCCCGCGTTCAGGAACTCCGCCACCGCCAGGGGAACGTCCAGCGGAAGTCCCTGTACCTGAGCAAGCGCCTTCTTGGCGTCCAGGAAGGTGTCCAGGACCGTGGCGACCTGCCGCCGCACGAGGGAGGGGTCCAGGTCCTCGGGCTCCGGCGGCAACCCTGTGGCCCGCGCGAGCGTGGTCATGGACGGCCAACCCCATCGTCGTGGGCCGCGCCCCCAGGCAAACCGGTCATCGTCAGGAGCCACCCCTTCAGCAGGCTCCCGGACAGAGGGAGCGCCACCTGCCCGCAGCAGGCGGATCATCAAGGCATTCCAGACATCCCCAGCGGCCACACACCCATGCGCAGTACGGAATCGACCTCAGGCGCACATGGGTGCACACACGTGCGCACGGGTGCACACGGGTGCGTGTGGCCCCTCGCCCCACTCCCGTCCGCTCCCGTCCGCGCGTGGCGGGTGCCACGTCGCGGACGTCACGGAAAGTGCTGATTCTGTTACGCTTCGCCACACCCCCACACCCACCTTGGAGTGAGCAATCATGCTCGGAACCGTGCAGCGCACCAACATGAACCGCATGTTCGACACCATCGACGTCAGCGGTGACGGCGTCATCAGCAAGGCCGACTTCGAGATCATGGCGCAGCGCGTGCGCGGCATGAGCCCCTCCATGGACGCGGACCTCGCCGCCGAGATCGACGACGCCTTCGACGCCTGGTGGGAGGCGATCCGCGTGGCCGCCGACGCGGACGGCAACGGCGAGGTCAGCCGCGAGGAGTTCGTGGCCGCCATCGAGAACGGCCTGGAAAACGATGCCGACTACGGCGACACGATGGTCCGGCACGCCGAGTTGACCTTCCGCGCGGCCGACGAGGACGGCGATGGCCGGCTCACCCCTGTCGAGATGGAGCGGATCTACCGCGCCTTCGGCCTCAACGAGCAGTTCAGCGAGGACGTGTTCGCCCGGATCGACCTCGACGGCGACGGCTACGTCAGCGTGGACGAGTGCGTCCGCGCAACCCGCGACCTCTACAGCAGCAACGACCCCCAGTCGCCCGGCGCGATCGTGTACGGCCCCCACAACTGACCCACCGCCTCCGTCGCGCGCGCGATGCAGGCAGCCTCGCGGCCCCCGGCTCCCTGCCCACCGGCGGGGGCCGCACCGTCGGGCACGGTCGGGCCTCTTCTCGCGTTCCGGCACCGGACGCACGAAAGGCCGTTCTCTCGTGGATGAGAGAACGGCCTCCGACTTGCGTTTCCGCGAAGTCGGGACGACAGGATTTGAACCTGCGACCCCTTGACCCCCAGTCAAGTGCGCTACCAAGCTGCGCCACGTCCCGTTACTGCTTCGTGCCCCTCACCTGGGGTTTCCCCCTCGTGCCGGGCACATGCAGAACATTACCCCACGCTGAGGGGTGCGTGTGCACGGGTAATCGGCGGCGGGCAGGATGGCCGGGTGATGGAACGGGAACGCGACCGGGACGGTGAGGGGCGGGCGCGCAGTGCGCGGCCGCGGGACGGGCTGGGGCGGCCGCTGCCGTACGGGGCCGAGGGCGTGGCGCGGCAGCCCGAAGGGGTGGTGCGGACGCCGGGGCTGACGGTGGCGGAGGCGCAGCGGCTGCTGGATGCCGGGATGCCCTTCCACGCGCACGAGGTGTTCGAGGACGCGTGGAAGACGGGGCGGGCCGAGGACGCCGGCCTGTGGCGGGCGCTGGCGCAGCTGGCGGTGGGGCTGACGCACGCGGCGCGGGGGAACTCCGTCGGCGGGGCGCGGCTGCTGCGGCGCGGGGCCGGGGCGCTGGCCGGGCTCGGGTCCGGGGAGGCGTACGGGATGGACGTGCCCGGGCTCGTCGGGTGGGCCCGGGAGCTGGCCGGGCGGGTGGAGGCCGGGGAGCGGGTCGACGCCGCGGCCGAGGCCCCCCGGCTGACGGCTGCCCCCTAGGCCGGCTGGAGGAGGTCCCAGCGGTTGCCGTAGAGGTCCTCGAAGACCGCGACGGAGCCGTACGGTTCGTGGCGCGGCTCCTCCAGGAAGCGGACGCCCTCGGCGGTCATCCGGGCGTGGTCGGCGGCGAAGTCGGCGGTGTAGAGGAAGAAGCCGACGCGGCCGCCGGTCTGGTCGCCGACGCGGGAGCGCTGGGCCTCGTCCTTGGCGCGGGCCAGCAGCAGGGCGGACTCCTTGGCGCCGGGCGGACGGACCACGACCCAGCGGGAGCCGTCCGGCCTCGGGGTGTCCTCGGCGAGTTCGAAGCCGAGGGCGCGGGTGTAGAAGTCGATGGCCTCGTCGTAGTCGTGGACCACGAGGGCGGTCAGGGCGATGTGGGATGGCATGCGGCTATTGTGCGCCGAGAAGGACGACGTCGAGGGTACGGGGGCCGTGTACGCCCTCGACCCGGTCCAGTTCGATGTCGCTGGTGGCGGAGGGGCCGGAGATCCAGGTCAGCGGGCGGGTCGGGTCGAGGCGTTCGAGGGCCTGCGGGACGGAGTCCACGACCTGGGCGGGGACGCGGACCACGCAGACGTGGTGGTCCGGGACCAGGGTGATGCGGCGCCGGCCCTGGCCGGGGCCGCCGTCGAGGACGATGGTGCCGGTCTCGGCGACGGCCAGGGCGCAGCCCGTGACCACGCTGTCGACGCGGTCGAGGTCGTGCGGGGTGGAGCGGGCGCGGTCGGGGATCCGGGTCGCGTCGGCCGCCGAGAGCCAGTGCGGGGGCAGGTCCGGGGGGACGAGGACCGTTTCCGAGCCGCGTGCGGCGAGCAGCCGCATCAGCAGCAGTGCGATGCCGTCCTCGTCGGTGCGGTGGACCTTCGCGCGGTACTCCGTGAGGTTGGCGGCGAGGAGGTCGGCGGTCTCGGCCGGGGTGCGGCTGCCGTGGACGCGGAGGTAGTCCCGGGGGACGGGCGGGGCGTCCGGGGCCCCGGCGGTGGCCCGCCGGATGCGGGACAGGATGAGGTCCTTGGTGCTCAAGGTCGGTTCCCCCGTTCTCGGAGCCACCAGTCGCGGAAGGATTCCGCCGGGATCTGGGGCAGTTCGCGGGTGTCGGTCCAGGCCCGGCCGGGGCCGGGGAGGCGGCGGGGGCGCAGCCGGCGGGCGCGGGCCAGCAGCCGCTCGCCCGCGCGCAGCGCACCGGGGTGGTCGAGGAGGAGCCGGGCGGCGCGCATGGCGGCCCGCTCGGCGGTGTGGCCGTGTGCGGGGCGCAGGTGTACGCGGACGCCCTCGCGGGTCACGGGGCCGCCCTGGACCACGCGTTCGCGGAGGTGGACGAGGATCTCGGGGATGTCGATGGCGACGGGGCAGACCTCGTAGCAGGCCCCGCAGAGGGTGGAGGCGTAGGGCAGGGTGGCGTCGACGGGGCTGCCGGTGCCGCGCAGCTGGGGGCTGAGGACGGCGCCGATGGGGCCCGGGTAGACGGAGCCGTAGGCGTGGCCGCCGGCGCGTTCGTAGACGGGGCAGACGTTCAGGCAGGCGGAGCAGCGGATGCAGCGCAGGGCCTGGCGGCCGGTGGCGTCGGCGAGGGTGTCGGTGCGGCCGTTGTCGAGGAGGACGAGGTGGAAGGCGGAGGGGCCGTCCTCGTCGTGGGTGCCGGTCCACATGGTGGTGTACGGGTTCATCCGCTCGGCGGTGGAGGAGCGGGGCAGGGTCTGGAGGAAGACTTCGAGGTCGCGGAAGGTGGGGACGACCTTCTCGATGCCGACGAGGGAGATGAGGGTGTCGGGCAGGGTCAGGCACATGCGTCCGTTGCCCTCGGATTCGAGGACGACCATGGTGCCGGTCTCGGCGACCATGAAGTTGGCGCCGGAGACGGCCACCTTGGCGCGCAGGAACTTCTCGCGCAGGTGGAGGCGGGCGGCTTCGGCGAGTTCGCGGGGGTCGTCACCGAGGTCCTCGGGGGCGGGGCGGCCCCAGTCGCCCATCTCGGAGCGGAAGATGTCGCGGATCTCGCGCCGGTTGCGGTGGATGGCGGGGACGAGGATGTGCGAGGGCCGGTCGTGGCCGAGCTGGACGATGAGTTCGGCCAGGTCGGTCTCGTAGGCGGCGATCCCGGCGGCTTCCAGGGCTTCGTTGAGGCCGGTCTCCTGGGTGGCCATGGACTTGACCTTGACGACCTCGCTCTCGCCGGTGGCGCGGACCAGGTCCGTGACGATGCGGTTGGCCTCGTCGGCGTCGGCGGCCCAGTGGACGGTGCCGCCGGCGGCGGTGACGGAGGCCTCCAGCTGGAGCAGGTAGTGGTCGAGGTGGCGCAGGGTGTGGTCCTTGACGGCCTTGCCGGCGGCGCGCAGCCGGTCCCAGTCGGAGAGTTCGGCGACCGCGCGGGCGCGCTTGTCGCGGATGGTGTGGGTGGCGTGCCGGAGGTTGGCGCGCAGCACGCCGTCCCGTACGGCCTCGCGGGCGGCGTCGGGGAAGGGCGGGAAGGCGGGCATGCCGAGGTGCGTACCGGTCATGGCAGGGGGTCCTCCTCCGTCGGGACCTCCTCGGCGGGGTCCTCCTCCGTGGCGGCCAGGATCTCGGCGAGGTGCAGGGTGCGCATCGGGTCCCCGGCACGGTGGAGGATGCCGCCGAGGTGGGCGAGGCAGGAGTTGTCGGCCCCGCAGAGCACCTCGGCGCCGGTGGCACGGGCGGCGGCGGTCTTGTCGGTGCCCATGGCGGCGGAGACGTCCGGGTTCTTGACGGCGAAGGTGCCGCCGAAGCCGCAGCACTCCTCGGCGCCGGGCAGCTCGACCAGTTCCAGGCCCTTGACGGCGGCCAGCAGCCGGCGGGGGCGCTCGCCCAGACCGAGGGAGCGCAGGCCGTGGCAGGAGGGGTGGTAGGTGACGGTGTGCGGGAAGTACGCGCCGACGTCGGTGACGCCGAGGACGTCGACGAGGAACTCGGTGAGCTCGTGGACGCGCGGTACGAGGTCCTCCGCGAGTTCCGCCAGCTCGCCGCCCCGGCCCTCCTCGGCGGCCCGGCGGCCGATGCGCGGGTAGTGCTCGCGGATCATCGCGGCGCAGGAGCCGGAGGGGGTGACCACGTGGTCGTACCCGGCGAAGGCGGCGGCGGTGCGGCGCAGCAGCGGCTCGGCCTCGCGGCGGTAGCCGGTGTTGTACTGGGGCTGGCCGCAGCAGCTCTGGGCCGCGGGGAAGTCCACCCGGACGCCGAGGCGCTCCAGCAGCCGTACGACGGCGATGCCGGTGCGGGGGTACAGCGCGTCGTTGACGCAGGTGACGAACAGGGCGGCACGCATGATGGGCACAATAGCCCGGTGAAGAAGTTCTCAGTCATCGGCATAGGCGCGGGCGACCCGGACCACCTGACCCTCCAGGCGGTCAGGGCGATCGGCGCGGCGGACGCATTCCTCATCCTGGAGAAGGGGGAGGAGAAGTCGGACCTGACCGGTCTGCGGCGGGCGATGCTCGACGCCCACGCCCGTCCCGGCCACCGGCTGGTGGAGGGCCGCGACCCGGACCGGGACCGCACCCCGGCCGACTACACCCCGACGGTGGACGGCTGGCGCAGCGCGCGGGCCGGGATCTTCGAGCGGTTCATCGCCGAGGACCTGGCGGAGGGCGAGACGGGCGCGTTCCTGGTGTGGGGCGACCCCTCCCTGTACGACTCCACCCTGGCGATCCTCGAAGAGGTGCTGGAGCACGGCCGGGTGGCGTTCGAGCACGAGGTGGTGCCGGGCATCAGCAGCGTGTCGGCGCTGCTGGCCCGGCACCGGACCAACCTGAACCGGGTGGGGCGGCCGGTCCAGATCACCACCGGCCGCCGGCTCGCGGAGGGCTGGCCGCAGGACGTGGACGACGTGGTGGTGATGCTGGACGCCCGGCACGCCTTCACCGCCCACCTGGACCAGGACCTCTACATCTACTGGGGCGCCTACGTGGGCACCCCGGACGAGATCCTGGTCCAGGGGAAGCTGGCGGAGGTGTCCGGCCGCATCGAGGAGCTGCGGACCGAGGCCCGCGCCCGCAAGGGCTGGATCATGGACACCTACCTGCTCAGGCGCCCGTAGCCGGCAGGAAGGCGGGCAGGACCTCGGCGAGGCGTTCGTACTCCTCGGCGCGGTTGTAGAGCTGCCCGCAGACCCGGATGCCGCCGCCGCCCGGCCGGGCCCAGATCAGGGTGCGGATGCGGGCCTTGGCCGCGATCTCCTCGCGCATGGCCGCGGCGGCGTCCTGGGTCTCGGCGGTGCCGGGCGGCAGCAGCAGGGAGCGCATGGCCAGGCCCGGGGTGTGCGTGAGCGGGGTCAGGCCGGGGATCCGGGCGAGGAGCTCCGCCCCGTAGGCGGCGAGGGCGCTGTTGTGGGCGCGGACCCCGTCGGCTCCGAGCCGTTCGATGAGGTCGAGGCCCTCGGGGGCGGCCAGCCAGCCGGTGTAGTCGGCGGTGGCGCGGTATTCGACGGAGCGCGGGTAGCCGAGGTGGTCCTGCCAGGACGGGGAGAGGGAGCGGACCCGGGCCCGGTGGCCGGGGGCGACGGCGAGGAGGGCGGTGCCGGAGGGCGCGTAGCCCCACTTGTGGAGGTTGCCGAACCAGAAGTCGGCGCCGGCGACCGGCTCGGCCAGCATGCCGGGGGTGTGGGCGCCGTCGACGACGGTGGTGATGCCGCGCTCCGAGAGCTCGGCGAGCAGCCGGGGCGAGGCGATGAGCCGGGCGGTGGGCGAGCTGACGTGGTCGAGCAGGACCGCCTTGGTACGGGGGGTGAGCGCGGCGAGCACGGTCTCGCGTACGGCGTCCTCGTCGGGCAGGTGCGGGTCCAGGGCCACGGTGGTGACGCGGGCGCGGCGGGCGGCGGCCGCGGTGACGGTTCCGTAGCCGTGGTCGGTGACGAGGACCTCGTCGTCCCCGGTGAGCGCGATGGCCTCGAAGGCGAGGTTGGCGCCCTCGGTGGCGTTGGAGATGAACGCGAGGCCGTCCGGGTCGGTGCCCAGCCGGGCCGCGATCCGGGTGCGGGTGGCGGCCAGCCGGTCGGGGAGGGCGGCGAAGAAGGCGTCCGGGTCGGCGTGGGCCTCGGCCCGCAGGGCCTCCTGGGCCTCCTGGACGGGCAGCGGGACGGCGCCGTAGGAGCCGTGGTTGAGGTGGGCGACGGCGGGGTCCAGCCGGAAGAGGCCGGGGCCGCCCGGGTAGGCGGGCGGGGCTGAAGGGGCGGACGGCGCGGGCACGGGTACCTCCGGAGCGGGACGTGTCGGGTGCGGGCCTCGTGAGCCCGCATCCGGAGCATGGGGTCTCGTTCCCCGGGAGGGAAGGGCCGCTTGGGCCGGATTGGCCTGCCTGGCGGCCGGACGTCCGCCCGTCCTCCGCCCGGTGTCCCGTCAGCGCGGGCGGCCGCTGGTCGCCGCGTGGTACTGGAGGTCCTGCACCGGTACCCGGTCGTCCGCGGCGTACGGCAGCTCCACCCGGGCGGTGGTCCTCCCGCCGCGGACCGCCTCCGCCGCGCTGGTGCCGGGCCGCAGCGGCAGCAGTTCGGCGTGGACGCCGGCCGGGGCCGGGTGCTCCCGCGCGGTGGGGCCGACGGCGGCGCGGACGGTCGCGGGCTCCGTCAGGAAGCTGAGCACCTCCACGGTGTCCCGGGCGGGGGCACTGCCCTTGCGCAGGGACATCAGCAGCGACTGGCCGCCCGCCGGAGCGGCGGCCGCGAACTGGGTGCGGCCGGTGAGGTAGAGCGTGTCGCGGACGATCGGCGGCCAGCCGCCGGTCTTGAAGCGGGTCAGATAGTACGAGGCGAGGTCCAGGTAGGCGTGGCCGTTGTGCTCGGAGGGGGCGAACTGGCTGCTCTCGGAGTAGTCGTTCCAGGTGGTCAGCTGCACCCAGTCGGCGCCGTCCTCGATGGCGTGGGTCCAGGTGGAGCGCAGGGTGGCGGTGTTGCCGGCCTCGTCGTAGATCCCCTGGTTCGGGCGGGCGTCCTGGACGGACACGGGCTGCATCCAGATCCGGCCCTTGGCGTGGGCCCGCCGGACGTCGTCGGCCGCGCCCTCCTGGCCGGTGTGGCTGCGGCTGCCCCACTCCGAGAAGCCGTGGCTGATGGGTGCGAAGGCGTCGGCGTTCGCGCCGAGGTCGAGGAAGAGCGGGACGAGGGCGGTGCGGACTCCGTGCCGGGACTGCAGCAGGTCCAGGACGCGGCGCCACCAGTCGGCGCCCTTCTGCTCGGCCTTGAAGGGGGAGACGACGAGCCGGCCGTCGTCGAGCCGGTGCGCGGCGGGGTTGCCGCCGAGGGCCGCGAGGGCGTCGGCGAGCACGGCGGGGTCGTCGGTGTCCAGGGAGGTCATGTCCGGCATCAGCATGACCTTGAAGGCCGGGTCGACGGCGTGGGCCGCCTTCATCAGGAGCTCCGCGCGCTCCCGGTTCTTCCCGGAGAGGGAGAGCAGGTCGAGGGTGAAGCCGTCGATGCCGGCGTCGCGGGCGGTGCGGACCTCCTGCCGGAGGTTGGCGTACTCCCAGTCACCGCCCTTGGGCGGGACGGGCGGCGGGCGGTCGCGGAGCAGGCCGCCGTACCGCTGGTGCCTGCCGTTCTCACCGCGGGGGTCGAGGTAGTGGCGGGTGTAGTAGTCGTCCTCCGCGCTCGCGTTGTCGAGGGAGAGCGGGTACGGGGGGAAGTAGTGGGCGAACACCAGCCTGCGTCCGGCATCGCCGGAGCGGAGCACGGCCGGTGCGGGCAGGTCGAACGGCAGGGGCCCGGCGGCGGGGCGGGCGGGGGCGGCGCTCGGGGCCGGTGCCGCCGGGGAGGGCGGGGCCGGGGTCTCCCCGCCGTGGTCCGGTCTGGCGGAGGGCCCCGGCGTCCGGGGCGCGGCGGCGGACGCGGCTCCGTCCCGGCCGGCCGCGGCGGTGAAGGGGTCCCAGGCGATGCCGGCCGCGGCGCCGGCCAGCAGGAGGACGGCGACCAGCACGGCGGTCCGGTGCCCGGACCGGCGTGAGCGCGGCCCCTGTGCCGTCATCCGGTCCCCTCCCGGTGCAATCGCCCCCGCCCCGCAGCCGGGGCCTTCCGGCAGTAGAGCCGATCGGCGTCCCGCGGACAACCGTCCGCCGCCTGAGCCGGGCTCGGCACGTACGGCTCCGGCACCCCGCGCGGCCCCGCGCCGGACCCGCGGCCGGGGCCGGGCGGTCAGTGGCACAGCGCATCCACCGGCCCGGCAGGGCAACGGCTGACCAGGGCGTTTCCGGAGCATGCGCCGGAATACGACATTCCCCTGGCCATACTGCCGAATTGACGCATAATCATCGTCACGCGGCTCGAAACAACCCTCGTGCCGCACTGGGTCACGTATGCAACGGGGGGCATCGTGATGATGGGGGACTCCCGGCCGACACCATCGGGCGGAGCGACCGGAACACTGCCGACCACGTCCACCGAACTCTCCCACCTGCTCACCGCCGTCCGGCGGGGCCGGGTGCTGACGGTCACGGGCCGGTTCCACGAGGCCCGGAGCCTGCTGGTGCGGGACGTCGCCCGGCGGCTGGCGTCCAACTTCTGCGACGGGGCCGCGGTGGTCACCGTCAGCCCGGACGGCGGCGTACGCGGCCTCGTGGCCGCGCTGGGCTGCGTACCGGGCATGCCCTTCCTGCCCTGCGGCACGGCCAACGCCGCGTCCTGGATGGCGGAGCGGGACATGCTGCTGGTCCTGGACGGCAGCGACCGGCTCGACCCCGAGGCGCTGACCTGGCTGCGGGAGCTGCTCGCCGCCGCACCCGGGCTGCGCATCCTGGCGGCCGGCCGGCATCCCCTCGCCGTGGGCCAGGGCCGGGTGCACCGGCTCTGAGCCGCGGGCGTCCGGACACGCGTCCGCCCCGGCCGGGCACGGGGCCCGGCCGGGGCGGAACGCGGACTGGCTACCGCCGTGGGCGTCAGCCCAGGATGGCGAGCGCCTGGTTCAGCGTCGCGGAGGGACGCATGACCTCGGCGGCCTTGGCCGGGTCGGGCTGGTAGTAGCCGCCGATCTCGGCCGGGGAGCCCTGGACGGCGTTCAGCTCGGCGACGATGGCCGTCTCCTGCTCGGCCAGCGTCTTGGCGAGCGGCGCGAAGGCCTCCGCGAGCTGCGCGTCGTCGCTCTGGCCGGCCAGCTCCTGCGCCCAGTACAGGGCGAGGAAGAAGTGGCTGCCGCGGTTGTCGATGCCGCCGAGGCGACGGGTCGGCGACTTGTCCTCGTTGAGGAAGGTGCCGGTGGCGCGGTCCAGGGTGTCGGCCAGGACCTGGGCGCGGGCGTTGCCGGTGGTGGCGGCGAGGTGCTCGAAGGAGGCGGCCAGCGCGAAGAACTCGCCCAGCGAGTCCCAGCGGAGGTAGTTCTCCTTGACCAGCTGCTGGACGTGCTTCGGGGCGGAGCCGCCGGCGCCCGTCTCGAAGAGGCCGCCGCCCGCCATCAGCGGGACGACCGACAGCATCTTGGCGCTGGTGCCCAGCTCCAGGATCGGGAAGAGGTCGGTCAGGTAGTCGCGCAGCACGTTGCCGGTCACCGAGATGGTGTCCTCGCCGCGGCGGATGCGCTCCAGGGAGTACTTCGTGGCCTCGACCGGGGAGAGGACCTCGATGGTCAGGCCCTCGGTGTCGTGGTCCGCGAGGTACGTCTTGACCTTGGCGATGAGCTGCGCGTCGTGGGCGCGGGTCTCGTCGAGCCAGAAGACGGCCGGGGCGCCGGTGGCGCGGGCGCGGGTGACGGCGAGCTTGACCCAGTCCTGGATCGGCAGGTCCTTGGTCTGGCAGGCGCGGAAGATGTCGCCGACGGCGACCTCCTGCTCGATGAGCACGTCGCCCGCGGCGTCGACGACGCGGACGGTGCCCGCGGCGGCGATCTCGAAGGTCTTGTCGTGGCTGCCGTACTCCTCGGCCTTCTGGGCCATGAGGCCGACGTTCGGCACCGAGCCCATGGTGGCCGGGTCGAACGCGCCGTGGGCGCGGCAGTCCTCGACGACGGCCTGGTAGACGCCCGCGTAGCTGCTGTCCGGGAGGACGGCGAGGGTGTCGGCCTCGGCGCCGTCCGGGCCCCACATGTGGCCGGAGGTGCGGATCATGGCCGGCATGGAGGCGTCGACGATGACGTCGGACGGCACGTGCAGGTTGGTGATGCCCTTGTCGGAGTCGACCATCGCGAGGGCCGGGCCCTCGGCGATCTCGGCGTCGAAGGAGGCCTTGATCGCGTCGCCGTCGGCGAGGCCGCCGAGGCCGTTCAGGATGGTGCCGAGGCCGTCGTTCGGGGACAGGCCGGCGGCGGCGAGGGTCTCGCCGTAGCGGGCGAAGGTCTTCGGGAAGAAGGCGCGGACCACGTGGCCGAAGATGATCGGGTCGGAGACCTTCATCATCGTGGCCTTGAGGTGCACGGAGAACAGGACGCCCTCGGCCTTGGCACGCTCGATCTGGTCGTTCAGGAAGGTGCGCAGGGCGTCGACGTGCAGGACGGACGCGTCCACAACCTCACCGGCGAGGACCGGTACGGACTCGCGCAGCACCGTGGTGGTGCCGTCGGCGGCGACGTGCTCGATGCGCAGCGCGCCGGCCTCGGCGATCACGGCGGACTTCTCGGTGGAGCGGAAGTCGTTCTCGCCCATGGTGGCGACGTTCGTCTTCGACTCGGAGGACCAGGCACCCATGCGGTGCGGGTGGGCCTTCGCGTAGTTCTTCACCGAGGCGGGGGCGCGGCGGTCGGAGTTGCCCTCGCGCAGGACCGGGTTGACGGCGCTGCCCTTGACCTTGTCGTAGCGGGCGCGGATCTCGCGCTCCTCGTCCGACTTCGGGTCGTCCGGGTAGTCCGGAAGGGCGTAGCCCTGGCCCTGGAGCTCGGCGACCGCGGCCTTCAGCTGCGGGATCGAGGCCGAGATGTTGGGCAGCTTGATGATGTTGGCCTCGGGGGTCTTCGCCAGCTCGCCGAGCTCGGCGAGGGCGTCGGCGATCCGCTGCCCCTCCTCGAGGTACTCGGGGAAGACGGCGATGATCCGACCGGCCAGGGAGATGTCACGGGTCTCGACATTCACACCGGCCGTCGACGCGTAGGCCTGGATCACAGGCAGGAAGGAATACGTCGCGAGGGCCGGGGCCTCGTCAGTGTGCGTGTAGATGATGGTCGAGTCAGTCACCGGATGCTCCGCTCCACAGTCTGCGTCTCTCGTCTGCAACATTGCTCGACATCAAGATATCTCGTGATCGGGCATGTCTGGACAGCCCCCTGCCCCAAGAGCCGGGGAGACGCGCGTCACGGCAACGCGAAAGGCGCCGCCGCGGGCCCCGGGGGCCCGCGGCGGCGCCGCTGCGCCGTGCGTTTCAGGCGGTGACCTGCTTGGGGTTCGCGCCGTACTCGTTCGGACCGGCGTCGCCCTCCAGGGCCATCAGGACGATGATCGCGATCCAGCCGACGAACGGGATGAAGCCGACCAGGTACCACCAGCCGGACCTGCCGGTGTCGTGCAGCCGGCGGATGCTCAGGCCCAGGGTGGGGAGGAAGACGGCGAGGTTGTAGATGTAGAAGATGACCGGGTAGCTGCCGAGCGCGAAGTCCACCGCGATCGCCACGATCATGATCGGGATGCTGCACAGGACGAACATCCAGTACTCCTGGCGGCGCGCGCGGCCGGAGAAGTCCGCGTAGCGCTTGATGACGTCGACGTAGTAGTGCACGAGTCCCCCCTAAGGACGGCATCGACGGCCCTTCGGCCTGAAAGGGGCCGGGCCCGGGTTATGCCCTGGGGCCGTCGCGCCCAAGCCATCGCCGGGTGCCTGATTTAGGCCACCGGGGTTGTTTTCAGGGGGAGTTGACGACGTCTGCCACTGGTGCCCCGGGTGCCTCAGCCGATGCGGTAGGAGTCCCCGTAGACCTTCCATTCCAGCGGGGTGTCGAGGCCCAGATTGCCCTTCTTCAGGAAGACCCGCTGGGCGGTGTCGACGCGGCTGGTGTCGCTGTGGGCCTCCTCCTGCTTCATCGCCCAGACGCGGGCGTCGAGGAAGGCGTTCAGCCACGCGGTCTCGTTGCCGCCCTGGGCCGGCGGCTTGGCCTTGGCGAGGGCCCGCTTGCGGATGTTGCGGAAGCTGGTGGAGTCGCCGCCGTCGCCGTGCATGACGATGGCGTCGTAGTAGATGAACTGGCCGAGGGTGCCGACCCCGTCGGACTTGCCCTGCCCGACGGCGGGGTTGAAGTAGACGCGGTCGCGCTCGTGGTCCTGGGCCTTCTTGAACTCCGCGTCCTGGGCGGCCTTGGCCCAGTCCCTGGTGAAGTTCGGATCGAGTCCGGCGTGCGAGTCTCCGCCGTTGACCTTGCGGAGGGCGGGGAGGTACTTGGCGAGCACGTTCCCGGGCTTGACCTGGGTGTAGTACTCGACGAGGTCGAGCATGTCGCCGGTGCCGGAACAGAAGCCGATGATGCCGGCGGTGTAGCCGCGGCCGTCGCCTATGTCCTCGATGTACTTGTACTGGGCCTTCCAGTCGAGGGAGGAGTTCTCGGCGCTGGAGACGATCCGCATGGCGATGTCCTTCTTCGCCGGGTCGTCGAGTCCGGTGGCGGCGGCCGTGACCCCGGCCGTGGGGGCGGGCGGGGCGGCGGTGGCGTGCGCCGCGACCGGGGCGGTGAGGAGGGCGGCGCCGAGCAGGGCGCCGGCGGCCATCGTCTTGCGACGGGGAGTGAACACAGGGCCTCCATGGGGTGGTTGGGCTGTCCCTGATCCGTTAGGAAACTTTCCTACCAGACCTTGGAGGCAGGGAACACCCCTCCGGCGACCCCGTCCGGAATACACCCCTCCCCCTTGACGGGGCCGCCGGGACAACGGCCCCGGCAGGGCAGCGGCAGCCGCCTAGATCCAGCCGTTGCGCCTGAACCCCCGGTGGATCACGAAGCAGGCGGTCGCCATCACCGCGAGGACCAGCGGGTAGCCGTAGGTCCAGTGCAGCTCGGGCATGTGGTCGAAGTTCATCCCGTACACCCCGCAGACCATCGTCGGCACGGCCACTATCGCCGCCCACGCCGTGATCTTGCGCATGTCCTCGTTCTGCGCGACCGTCACCTGCGCCAGGTGCGCCTGGAGGATGGAGTCGAGGAGGCCGTCGTACGCGCCGATCTGCTCGGTGGCCCGCGTCAGGTGGTCGGCGACGTCGCGGAAGTACGCGCGGACCTCCGCCGGGATCACCGGTATCGGCTGTGTCGCCAGGTGCTGGAGGGGCCGGTCGAGGGGGGCCACCGCGCGGCGGAGTTCGAGGAGCTCGCGCTTGAGCTGGTAGATCCGGCCCGCGTCGCCCCGGCCGCCGTGTTCGCTGAACACGGCCGTCTCCACGGCGTCCATGTCGCTCTGCACCGCGTCCGTCACGGCCACGTAGTCGTCCACCACGTGGTCCGCCATGGCGTGCAGGACGGCCGCCGGCCCCTTGGCCAGCTGGTCCGGCTCCGCTTCCAGGGCCTCCCGGACCGGGCCGAGGGTGCCGCGTCCGCCGTGCCGGATGGTGATGACGAAGTCCTCGCCGATGAAGGCCATCAGTTCGCCGGTCTCCACCACCTCGCTCGTCGCGGTCAGCTCCTCGTGCTCGACGTAGCGCACGGTCTTGAAGACGGCGAAGAGCGTCTCGTCGTAGCGCTCCACCTTCGGCCGCTGGTGGGCGTTGACGGCGTCCTCGACGGCGAGCGGGTGCAGGCCGAACAGCTCCGCGAGGCCGGCCAGCTCCTGCTGCGAGGGTTCGTGCAGGCCGATCCAGACGAAGCCGGCGCCCGTCTTGCGCACCCGGCGCAGGGCCTCCTCCACCTCCGCGCAGCCGTCCTGGCGGATGCCGTCCTGGTAGACCACGCAGTTGACGACGGCGCTGCCGAGCGGGGAGCGGGCGGGGTGGCTGAGGTCGACGGCCCGCCGGTAGCCGCGGCGCACGGCACGGCGCAGGTTGCTGAACATGGACACGGGCGTACTCCCCTTCGGCGGATCAGCGGCCAGTCTGCCACCGCCCGGCCGGCGGCTCCGCCACCCGCCCGCGCCCACCGCCTAGCAGGCCGGGGAGGAGCCCTTCTGTCCCTTGAGGTCGCGGTTGTAGAGCCACCCGGTGGCGTTGGTGCCCTCCACGCGCACGAACGTCCACTGGTTGCCGTACGAGTTGACGATGTAGCAGTGGTACCAGAGCTTCGTGCCGTCCTTGACCAGGGCGCCCTGGGCGCACTGCTGGTACGGCGCGGCCAGCAGGTGGTGGTCGCCGGATATGTACCCGTACGTCCCCGGCTTCGGGTCCCGGTGGGTCCAGCCGGCGCAGCCCGTCGGTACGGGGCTGGGCCCGCCCGGCGCGGGCGAGGACTGCTTCCCGGAGGGCGACGGCGTGCCCGGCTTCTTCGAGGTGCTCGCGGAGGGCTTGGCCGTGGGCCCGGAGACGGAGGGCGAGGGGCCCGGGGCGGCCGTGGCGGGCTGCCCGCCGCCCGTCGGGGAGCCGCCGGGCGCCGGTGTGGGCGCCGCGGCCACCGCGCCGCCGCCGTCCGAGGTCACGGCGTAGGTGACCCCGCCCGCGGCGAGTACGGCGGCCACCGCGACGGCGATCGCGGCGCGGCTGCGGCGGCGCGCCCGGTCGGCGTCCGCCGATCCGGACCGGGCGACCGTGGGCGACTGGCCGGGCGGGGGGCCCTGCGGGGGGAAGCCCGGCTGTGGGGCGGCGGGGGCGTAGGGCTGCGGAAACGTTACGCCGCCGCCCGGACCGGGCCGAGGCCCGGGACCGGGACCGGGGCCCGCCGCCGGCGGGGGCCCGAACCCGGGGGCGGCCGGCACCGCCGCGGCCCCGGGCGCGTACGGCGACGGCTCGGCCGCGCCGCCCGCCGCGACCCGCTCCAGCATCGCGCGGGCCTGCTCGGCCGTGGGCCGGTGCTCCGGCTCCTTCGCCATCAGCGCCCGCAGCACCGGCGCGAGCGGCCCCGCGCGGCGCGGTTCGGGCAGCGGGTCCCCGACGATCGCGGCGAGCGTGGACCACACCGAGGTGCGGCGGAACGGCGACACCCCCTCCACCGCCGCGTACAGGGTCATCCCGAGCGACCAGATGTCCGAGGCGGGTCCGGGCTCCCGGCCCTGCGCGCGCTCCGGGGGCAGGTAGTCGAGGGAGCCGACGAGCTGGCCGCTGCGGGTGAGCTTGGCGAGGGCCTCGTCGTCGGAGGACTCGATGGTGGCGATGCCGAAGTCGGTGAGCACGACCCGGCCGCCCCGCTCCAGCAGCACGTTGCCCGGCTTCACGTCCCGGTGCAGGACGCCGGCCCGGTGCGCGGCGTCCAGCGCGTCCATCAGCTTGGCGCCGATCGCGGCGGCCTCCTGCGGGTCGAGCGCGCCGTACCGGGTGACCGAGTCGTCGAGCGAGGGCCCGTCGACGAGTTCCATGACGATGACGGGCAGGCCCTGCTCGTGCGTGACGTCGTGGACGGTGACCACGCCGGGGTGCCGGATGCGTGCGGCGGCCTGTGCCTCGCGCTCCATCCGGGTGCGCAGGTCGGCCAGTTCCTCGTCGCTGGCGTCGGTGTAAGCCCGCAGGACCTTGACGGCGACCTCGCGGGCGAGCAGTTCGTCGACGGCGCGGGCGACCACGCCCATGCCGCCCCGGCCGACCACGGAGGTCACCCGGTAGCGCCCTCCGAGCACCTTGCCGACGAGGTCCCCGTCGTTCGCTTCCCCCGCTTGGCCCGCTGGCACCGCATGCTCCGTTCCACGACCGGTCGTCCGTCTCGACGATCTGACGGGGCACAAGCGTAGAGGCATGATCGGCGGGCGCTCCGGGCGGACACCCCCTACCCTTCACCGCGCGGCAGATGGGCCTTCGCCTCCTCGTAACCGGCCCGGCCGGGCCGCTCGGCGGGGGCGTAGAAGAGGTTGAGGACGCCGGTGCCGAAGGCCTCGCTGGAGAGCAGTTCGAGCGGGATCGGGGGCTCGCCCTCCTCGAAGAGGCGCATGCCCTTGCCCAGCACGACGGGGTGGACGAGCAGGTGGAGCCGGTCCAGCAGTCCGGCGGCCAGCAGTTGGCGGACGACGGACACCGAGCCGCTGATGACGATCGGCCGTTCGCCCGGCTCCTCCTTCAACGCCGCGACGGCCTCGACGAGTTCCCCGTCGAGGAGTTCGGAGTTGCGCCAGGTGAGGTCGAGCGGCTGCCGGGAAACGACGATCTTCCGGGCGTCGCCGAGCCGCTTGGCGAAGTCGGCGTCCTCGCCGCCGTCCGCCTCCCGGCCGGGCCAGGCGCCGGCGAAGCCGTCGTACGTCCTGCGGCCGAGGAGCAGGGTGTCGGCGGAGCCGACGACGGCGTCGACGGCCGCACCCATCCGGTCGTCGAAGTAGGGGAAGTGCCATTCGTGCGGCGCCTCCACGACGCCGTCGAGCGAGATGAACAGCTCTGCGGTGATCTTCCTCATCGGGGCGCTCCAGGGAGGTCGGGGCTCTCCCACCCAGTAGACGCCCCGCCCCGGAGGGCCACACCCGGGCCGTGCGGAAGGGGCCGGCGGTATCGTGCGGGCGTGAAGATCATCGACTTCGAACCCGGCGACCCGCGCCTGACCGACGACCTCCTGCCGGTCCTGCGCGAGCTGCGCCCCCATCTCACCGAAGAGCTCTTCCGGCAGGTGTACGAGAACGGGCGGGCGCAGGGGCTGCGCTTCACCGCCGCCTACGCGGACGACGGCAGCTGCGTCGGGGCGGCCGGCTGGCGGATCATCGACAACACCAGTTCGCTGCGGGGGCTCTACGTCGACGACCTGGTGACGGCGGCGTCCGCCCGCTCCACCGGTGTCGGGCACGGACTCCTCGCCCACCTGGAGGCGCACGCCCGCGCGGCCGGGTGCCACGAGCTCAACCTCGACTCGGGCACCCAGCGCACCGACGCCCACCGCTTCTACCTGCGCGAGCGCATGGACATCGTGGCCTTCCACTTCAGCAGGGAACTGGGCCCGTGACCCGCCCGCCCGGTCCGGCGGACTAGGGGGTGTCCGCAGCGCCCAGGCGGCGCAGCGCCTCCCGGCGGGTGAGCGGCGCCACGCGGGATCCGTGGCGGTCGAGCCAGTCGACGACGAAGTCCGGGTCGCGGGTGGAGGTCTCGCGCAGCACCCAGCCCAGGGCCTTGCGGAGGAAGAACTCCCGTTCGTCGACGAGGGCGTCCGCGTAGCGGGTGAGGCGGCCGGTGTCGGGGCGGCCGGCGCGGATCCCGGGCAGCAGGGCCAGCAGCGCGGCGCGGCGGAGCCAGAAGTCGGGGTCGCGGACCCACCGGTCGAGCACGGCGCCGGCGGCCGGATCGCTCAGCGCGATCACGCCGGCGCAGTGCACGGAGAGGGGGTCGACGAGCGCCCAGGTCCGGCACTCCCGCAGCAGGGCCTCGACGTCCTCCAGGTCCGCGGCGCGGAGCGCTCCCGCGTATTGCACCAGCGTCTCGACGGCCGCCCAGCGGTATTCGTACACGGGCGTTCCGCCGCCGTCGGGCGGGGACCACAGGCGGCGGGCGAGGGCCGTGATCTCGGGGGCCGGGAGCCGGCCGAGCCGCCGGCGGCCGCGGGTGACGCAGCGGCGGAGGTCGGGGACGCCGATCCCGAGGTGGTGCAGGTCGCTCTTGAGGTAGGCGCGCTGGCTCGCCGCGCGGACCGGGTCCGCGAGTGCGTCCAGTGCGGCCCGTAGCTCCCGGACCGGGTCGGCCGCCGCCGCGGTGCCGTCGCCGTCGCCGTCGCGGTTCACGATCCGTCCTCCGCCGCGCGGCCGGCCGCGGCGCGGGAGCGTGGGCCGCGTCGCACGCCGCCGGCATCGCCGCCGGCCTCGACCTCGGCCCACTGGTCCGTCTGCCTCGTCAGCCGCCGCAGGAGGGTCCGTACGGCCGCGAGGTCGGCCGGGGAGAGCCCCTCCCCCATCACCGCGTGCGCGGCCTCGGCCCGGCGGGTGATCGCCGCCAGTGCGCCGCGACCGCCGGGGGTCAGGGCGAGCAGGGGCGAGGTCCGGTGGTCGGGGTTGTCGCGGAACTCGCCGAGGCCGTCGCGTACGAGTTCGTTGGCGATGCGCTGCACGCCCTGCCGGGTGACCCCGAGGCGGCGTGCGGCCCGTGCCACGGGCAGGGGCTCCTCGCTCACCACGCTCATCAGCTGCCAGCGGGCCTGCGTCTGCCCTTCCGCCGCCGCCAGCGCCTCGCCCGCGCGGCGCAGCGCGCCCGCGGCCTCGAACACGTCGGCCACGAGCAGGGCCAGCTCCTGCGTCATTACCTCGGCTCCCCTCGACATATTCGACAACATGTTGTCGCTATGTCACCATGATGGCATATCCGGCGCGCATCCCGTCCCCGACGCACGCCCCCCCCACCGCAGCACCAGGGAGACACCATGACCACCCCCACCACCGCCGCGATCGCCAACCTCCAGGCCGCCCTGGAGCGGGGCGCCGCCGTCCGCCCCGAGGTCGGCGGCTTCCCCTACCTGGCCGAGAGCCTGCGCCGGTCCGGCGTGACCCGCTGCCGCATGGCCGTCCCGTCCAACGCGTTCCTCTACCTGACCGAACACGGCGACGTCGTGATCCAGGGCGAGCCGCTGGTCACCGGCCCGGTGCAGGCGCCGCCGTTCGACCGGGAGGCCCTGGTGGCGGCGCTGCGCGCGGACCAGGCCGGGAAGACGACGTTCCCCGAGTTCGTCCGCGCCTCCTGGGACGCCGGCGTCGTCTGGTACGACGTGGACACCGCGGCCCGCACCTGCACCTACCACGGCACCCGCGGCGAGTCCTACACCGAGGACTACCCGGCCGTCGTCCTGCCCGGGGCGGCCCCGCACGCCCCCGGGGACGCTGCCTAGACCGGCCGCAGCTCGTCCATGGCCGTTTCGGCGACCACCCGGGCGACCAGGGCGAGCGCGGGCGAGTCCAGCTTCCACTGCTGCCAGTACAGCGGTACGTCCAGCCACCGGCCCTGGACGAGCGGCACGAGCGCGCCGCTCTCCAGCAGCGGTTCCGCCTGCGGTTCGGGTACCAGCCCCCAGCCGAGGCCCGCCGCCACCGCGTCCCGGTAGCCCTCCGAGGTGGGTACGAGGTGACGTGCGGCCGAGGCGGGCGAGGCGCCGCCGGTGAGCGCGCGGACGAAGTCGTCCTGGAGGACGTCGCGCCGGTCGAAGACGACCAGCGGGGCCTCCCGCAGGTCCCGGGCCGGCGCCCCGGTCAGGTGCCGGGCGGCGAAGTCGGGGCTCGCCACCGGCAGGTAGCGGACCAGCCCCAGCGCCCGTACCGTGCAGCCGGCCACCGGGTCGGGCGAGGAGGTGACGGCCGCCATGACCTGGCCCTCCCGCAGCAGGGCCGTGGTGTGGGACTCGTCCTCGCGGTACAGCTCGAAGCAGATGGGCGGCTCCTGCGGCACCCGGGTGAGGGCGGGCAGGAACCAGGTGGCCAGCGAGTCCGCGTTGACGGCGATCGGCATCCGGACCGGGCCGAGGCCGTCGGCCATCCCCATGCCCAGCTCGGCACGCGCGTCCCGTTCCAGCCGGGCCAGCTGCCGGGCGAAGCGGATGACCACCTCTCCGGACTCCGTCGCCCGGACCGGCTTGGTCCGCATCAGCAGCACCCGTCCGGTGCGCTGTTCGAGGGCCTTGACCCGCTGGCTCACGGCCGAGGGCGTCACGTGCAGGGCGGCGGCGGCCGCGTCGAAGGTGCCCTCGTCGACGACCGCGAGGAGGGTCCGGACCTGTTCCAGGGGAAGCTCGTCCATCACGGGCGCTAATGATACGTAAAAATCTTTAGCTGTACGGGAGGGCGCGCGGGTCCTTACGGTCGGACCATGACGAACGGCATCACCACAGCACTACTGGCCGGTTTCGGTACCGGCCTCTCCCTCATCGTCGCGATCGGCGCGCAGAACGCCTTCGTGCTGCGCCAGGGCGCGCGGCGGCACGCCGTCCTGGCGGTGGTCGCGATCTGCGCCGTCTCCGACGCGGTGCTCATCTTCCTCGGCGTGGCCGGGGTCGGCGCCTTCGTCACCGCCTGGCCCGCCGCCCTGACCGCCGTGGGCATCGCCGGCGGCGGCTTCCTGATCTGCTACGGGATCCTCGCGGCCCGGCGGGTGCTGCGCCCCGCCCCCGGCGCGGCCCTCACCGCCGAGGGCACCACCACCGGGTCCGTCCGGGCGGCGGTGCTCACCTGCCTGGCCATGACCTGGCTCAACCCGCACGTCTACCTGGACACCGTCCTGCTGGTGGGCTCGCTTGCCGCCGACCGGGGCGACCTGCGCTGGGCCTTCGGCATCGGCGCCGGGCTGGCCAGCCTGATCTGGTTCGCCACCCTGGGCTACGGCGCCCGGCTGCTCAGCGGCCCGCTGTCACGGCCGGGGGCCTGGCGGGTGCTGGACGGGCTGGTGGCCGCCACGATGGTCACGATGGGCGGAATGCTCCTCGCCCGCGCCTGAGGCAGGGCCGGGACGGGACGTGGTACTGCTTCCGGTGGGCCGGTACCCGTTCCGGTACGCCGTCCCCTCCCCGCTCCCCATCGCCCCCGACCCCGGAGCCGCCGCCGTGCCCGACCGCCCGTCGCCCGAGGCCGTGCGCGCCTACTACGCGGCCCGGCCGTCCCCGCTCGTCGCCGCGACCGGCATCGTGCTGGACCGGCGGGGCCGGGTCCTCGTGCTGACCCCCTCGTACAAGGACGGGCTCGAACTGCCCGGCGGCACGGTGGAGGAGACCGAGACCCCGGAACAGGGCCTGGCCCGGGAGCTGGCGGAGGAGCTGGACCTGTCCGTCCCGGTCGGCCGGCTGCTGGCCGTGGACTCCTGTCCGCCGGGCGCGCTCGGCCGTTCGCTCGTGGTCCACGTCCACCTCGTGGGGCCGCTGACCGACGAAGACGCCGAAGGGATCGCCTACGCGGACGGGGAGGTCGCCGAGGCCCGCTGGCTCACCCCGGACGAGGCCGGGGCGCAGCTGCCCGACCGGCTGGCGCCCCGGCTGCGCGCCGGGCTGGCCGCCCTGTACTCCGGCTCCGTCGCGCACCTGGTCGACGGCGTCCCGCAGCCCGGCTCACCCGCCGGGCTGGACCCGGCCGACCGCGCCGCCCTGGAGCACTCCGGCCGCTACGACCCGGCCGGCCACCGCGCGGCCCGGCCCAAGGCCCTCACCGCCGCGAATGTGCTGTTCACCGACGGGGCCGGCGGGATCCTGCTGGTCCGGCCCGGCTACGGCGAGCCGGGCCGCTGGCTGCTGCCCGGCGGCGGCGTCGACAGCGACCTCGGCGAAACCCCGCGGGACGCGGCGGCGCGCGAGGTCCGCGAGGAGACCGGACTGGAGCGGGACCCCGGCCGCCTCCTCGCCGTCAACTGGACCCACCGGCCCGGCTACCCGGCGCGGATCCGCTTCCTCTACGACGGCGGGGTCCTGGGCCCGGCCGAGTTCGCGGCGATCCGGCTGCCGCCCGCCGAGCTGCTGGAGTGGCGCACGGCGCGCCGCGAGGAGCTGCGGGGTCTGGTGAAGCCCAAGCTGCGCCGCCAGATCGAGGCCTGTCTGACGGCCCTGGCCGAGGGCTCCGGCCCGCTGGAACTCCACTCGGGGCGCCGGGCGGGCCCGCCCTGAGACCCGTTCGGCCTTCGCGGGATCGCCGGGGCGGCCGGGCGGCGGGAGACTCGACGGCGACGGCCCGGTGGCTCCCGCGCACCCGGCCGGACCTGCTCCCACCACCGAAAGGGGCGGCCCATGCCCCCGGCGCCACCCAGCACCGCCTCGGTGGTGCTGTCCAAGGGCGGGCCCGGCCTCGTCGACCTGCTGGCCGACAGCACCGAGCTGCGGATCACCGTCACCGGTCCGCTGATGCTCTTCGAGCGGCTGCGGCTGCTGACCACCCTCTCCCCCTTCGAGGGCTGCACGGCGCAGCGGCTCGAAGAGCTGGCGGGCTGCCTGGAGGGCACCCTCCACTGCGGGCTCACGGGCATCCAGGAAGCGCCGGTCACGGTGGAGACGCACCGCGCGGGCGCCGTCCTGGAGATCGGGCTCGGACCGGCGAGCATGTACCAGAGCGAGCTGGTGCTGCACACGACGACCACCGAGACCTTCCGCGCGCTGCTCACCCGGCTGCTCAGCGACGACCCCGCGCGCCCGTTCTTCGCCGGGCTGCACCCGGTCCCGGCGGCGGGGCACCTCGAACACCACCACGGCGGCCATGGACATCCGTAGGAGCGCGGCCTCGCTCACCGCCGACCAGCGGGACGCGTTCCTGCAGGCCGTCGTACGGCTCAAGCACCGCCCCGCACCCGGCGGTCCGGCGGGGGTGAGCGTCTACGACCAGTTCGTCGCGCTGCACGGAGCCGTGATGGCCGTCATCGCCCCCGGACTGCCGCCCGGCGAGCGCGTCAACTACGGCCACTGGGACATCGGCTTCTGCGCCTGGCACCGCAGGTACCTGAGGGAGTTCGAGCGGGCCCTGCAGGCGGAGGTGCCGGGCGTCACGATCCCTTACTGGGACTGGAGCGACCACACCGGCGCCATGGCCAGGGTGTTCGTGCCGGAGTTCCTCGGCTCGCTGCGCACGGGCGGCCCCGCACCGGTCGCCGACGGGCCGCTGCGCGACCCCCTGCCGGTGCCGGAGCGGCCGGCCTGGTGGCCGGCGGGGGCGAACGGCTTCCCCGTGCACCCGCTGCTGGCGGAGGAGTTCGGCAGCCGCCTGGCCCGGGGCAGCGTGGGGGTGGGCTGGCCGCCCCCGGCGGCGCGCATCGCCCAGCTGGAGCAGCTCCTCGTGGTGCAGCCCGGGGCGCATCCGCTCTGGTTCTTCTGGCTGGTCCTGGAGCAGGGCGCGGCGTCGGTCACCCCGCGCACGCACAACCGGGGCCACAACTTCGTCGGCGGCCACATGTCGGGGGCCTACTCCCCCAACGACCCCGTGTTCTGGCTCCACCACGCGAACGTGGACCGGCTGTGGGCGAACTGGCAGCGCGGGCGGCTCGCCGCCGTGCCCGGTTCCACACCGTCCGACCACTATCCGCCGCAGCACCAGCGCTCCCCCTTCAGCCTGGAGGAGGCGCCGCAGGGGCACCGGATCGACGACGTGATGTGGCCCTGGGTGCACGGCGCGGCGGGCTTCGACGTCGACCTCGACCCCGCGGTCAAGCCGCTGCTGCCGGACTTCTCCGCCGAACCGGCGGCGACGGTGCGCGGGATGCTGGACACCGCGACGGTCGACGCGGTCGGCTACCGGTACGCCGCCCCGTGAGCGGGCGCGGAGGAACCGGAGGAGCGGGAGGAACGGGTTCCGGGACATACCCCCTACCCCTTTGGAGTATCTCCGGAGGGTCCTCTACGATGCCGCCATGAGGACGAGTACGCAGGCCGGACGCACGAGGAGGCCCTCCGGGCCGCCCGCGCGGCTGCTCCTCGTACTGGCCGTGCTCATGGGGATCGTCGGCATGCACGGCCTCGGCCCGGGAGCCCTCCCGCCGGCCGCGGCGCACGCCGCCGCCCACGCGGCGGCCGCGGCGCACCCGCCGGCCGACCCCTGCGACTGCGTCCACGCCGACGGCCCCGACCACGAGGGGCCCGCCGGCGGCCACGCCCAGCACGCCGACCCGACCTGCGCCGCGTCCGGCACCAGCGGCGCCCCCGTGCTGTACGCCCCGGCGGCCGCGCCCGGCGGGACCCCCGCCGGTGCCGGGGTCGCGCTCGGGGCCGTGCTCGGGGCGACGGCCTGCGGGCGCGCGCCCCCGTCCCTGAGCGAACTGCAACTCCTGCGCGTATAGGCGCGGCCCGCCGGCTTCCCGCCGGCCGAGCACGCACGCCCGTACGCACCCCGACAGGAGAAGCACCACCATGACCGTCAAGCGTTCCCTGATCCGCCGCACCACCGCCCTGGCCGCGGCCGCCACCGCCGCCCTCGTCCTCGCCGCCTGCGGCGGGCAGGGCGACTCCGGCTCCTCCGCCCACGGCGGCGGCCACGACGCCCCGGCATCCGCGTCGGCGTCCGCCTCGCCGTCGGCCTCCGCCGGCCGGACGCAGGCCGCGAACAACGCCGCCGACACCGCCTTCGCCAAGGGGATGATCCCGCACCACCGCCAGGCGGTGGAGATGGCGGACCTCGCCGCGACCCGCGCCGAATCGGCCGAGGTCAAGGAGCTCGCCGCCGAGATCAAGAAGGCCCAGGACCCGGAGATCAAGACCCTGTCCGGCTGGCTGACCGCCTGGGGCGAGCAGGTCCCGGCGGCCGATGCCGCACAGGGCGGGCACGGCGGCCACTCCATGTCCGGGATGATGACCGGCGAGGAGATGGACCAGCTCACGAAGGCCGGCGGGAAGGCCTTCGACACCGCGTTCCTCGACCTGATGGTCAAGCACCACGAGGGTGCCGTGGCCATGGCCAAGACGGAGCAGGCCGACGGGAAGTACCAGCCCGCCAAGGACATGGCCGCCGCCATCGTCAGCTCGCAGAGCGCCGAGATCACCCGGATGAACAAGCTCCTCGGCAAGGGCTGACCCCGGCGGCCGGGGAGCCCCGCACGGACCCGCGGGGCTCCCCGGCCATCCGGCCACCCGGTCCTCCGGCCATCCGGCAACCGGGCCGTTCAGAACCGGCGCTCGGTGCGCCAGGTCGCCTGGCTGGACGGGTTGGTCAGGTCGTACGTCGTACCCGAGAGGCGGCCGTCCGGGCCCCGCGTTCCCGTGTAGCGGCCCACCGGGCCGTGCGACCAGGCGATCACGAAGTAGATCTGCTGGCCGTCGACCGAACCCTCCCGGACGTTGCCGACGGTGTTGCCGGAGCTCACCGAGCCGAAAAGGCGCCCCTCCGCGTTCTGCGAGAAGTCCACGTGGACGGTCGCGTTGCTCTGGTAGATGTCGTACACCCCGCCCGCGTTGAACCCGGGCACCCGGGCCGAACGCTCCGCCGCCGCGGCGGACGTGGCTCCGGTCGCCGGGGCGGCGAGTCCCGCTCCGGCGACGGAGAGGAGCACGGCGACGGAGGCGGCGGTCAGCAGCTGGGGGATACGGCGTGCGATGGACATGGGCCCTCCAGGGGCGGCCGGGACGATCGGCTCCGGTGCATGGTGCGCGGAACCTCGGCGGCAGGCCTACCCACCCCTCTCGCCCTGAGGCCTGACTTCACCCGAACGAGTCCCCGCCCGGCCCTGGACGTCGTCAGGCCGTCGCCACGGGTATCCCCTGCGGGCGTCCGCCGAGCAGGGCCGCGACGTGGTCCGCGCAGCTCAGGGCCGCCGTGGTCATGGCGCTGCCGGTCATCCCGGCGACGTGCGGGGTCAGCAGGGCGCCCGGCAGGCCGAAGAGGGGCGAGGCGAAGGCGGCGTGCTCGTGCGCGAAGGTGTCCACGGCGGCCGCCGCCAGGGGGTGGCCGGGGTCGCGCAGCGCGTCGGCGAGGGCCTGCTCGTCGACGATGCCGCCCCGGGCGGTGTTGAGCAGGACCGACCCCGGGCGCATCAGCGCCAGTTCGGCCTTCCCGATCATCCCGCGGGTGCTGTCGGTGAGCGGTACGTGGAGGGAGACGACGTCGCTGCCGGCCAGCAGCGCCGGGAGGGACTCCGCCAGGGGTATCGGGGCGCCGTCCGCCGGGGCGCGGCGCGCGAGGCCGCGTACGTCCATGCCCAGGGCGGCGGCCCGTTCGGCCAGGGCCAGCCCGATCCGGCCGAGTCCGACGATGCCGAGGGTCAGCTCCGACAGGCCGCGGGGCGGTGCGGCGGGCGACCGCCAGCGGCCCTGGTGCGCGGCCTCGTCGTACGCGCGGAGGTCACGGGTGAGGGCGAGCAGCTGGGCCAGCGCGAACTCGGCGACGGCCGCCGCGTTGGATCCCGGGGTGTGCGTGACGGTGACGCCGTGCCGGGCGGCGGCGGCCAGGTCCACGTGGTCCGTCCCGGCTCCGGCCCGGCCGACGACCCGCAGCGGGCGGGCGAGCGCGGGGTCCGCGGCCGCGGCGAGGAAGCCCGCGCGCATGAGCACGCCGCCCCGGGACTTGACGGCGTCGTGACCGGCCCCGTCCCGGAGGGTCTCGGCGAGCAGCGCCTCCCCGTCGAAGGCGTCGAAGTCGGTGAACTCCACCCGCCCGGCCCACTCGGCCCGGGCGGCGCCGGGGTCGGCGACGCGGCGCAGGTTCAGCGTCACCTCCAGGCCGTGGCCGAGGAGCCGCTCCAGCTCCCGTCCGAGCAGCTTCCCCGGTGCCGCGTCCAGCACCAGCACCCTCGCGCGCACCGCGCCCGCCCCCTGTGTCATGCGTCCGATCATGCCCGGGAGCGCTGGCAACGGGCCCGGCGGGGTGGCGGGTTCAGCCGCCGACCCGGGCGACCATCAGGGCGATGTCGTCGTCGGCCGCCGCCGGGACGAGGTGGGTGATCAGCGAGTCGCAGAGGTGGTCCAGCTGGCGCTGGGGGTCGGCGAGCAGCTGGGTCAGTTCGCCGAGCCGTTCGTCGAGGTCGCTGCCGCGCGCTTCGATGAGGCCGTCGGTGTAGAGGACGAGGAGGCTGCCCGGCGGCACCTCGACCTCGGTGGGTGTGAACGCGATGCCCCCGACGCCGAGCGGGACCCCGGGCGGGGTGTCGAGGAGGCGGACGGTTCCGTCCGGGAGGGCGAGGGCCGGCGGCGGGTGTCCGGCGCGGGTGACGGTGCAGCGTCCGGTGGCCGGGTCGCAGACGACGTAGAGGAAGGTGGCCAGCATCGGTTCGGCGAGGTCCGCGAGGGCGGCTTCGAGCTGGTGCAGCAGCCGTACGGGCGAGAGGTCCAGGCGCGAGAGGGACCGGACGGAGGCGGAGAGGCGGCCCATGACGGCGGCGGCGGCGATGCCGTGGCCCATCACGTCGCCGATGAGGAGGGCGGCCTTGCCTCCGGAGAGGGCGAGGACGTCGTACCAGTCGCCGCCGACTTCGTTGACGTCGCTCGCGGGCAGGTAGCGGTGGCTGACCTCGATGCCGGGCGGCGGGGTGATGTGCTGCGGGAGCATGCTGCGCTGGAGGATGACGGCGGTCTCGTGCTCGCGGTGGTAGAGCCGGGCGTTGTCGATGCTGAGGGCGGCGCGGGCGGCGAGTTCCCCGGCGAGGGTGACGTCCTCGGCGGTGAACGGCCCGACCGGGCGGGTGCGGTAGAAGGTGGCGACGCCGAGGACCGATTCCCGGGCGACGAGGGGGGCCATGACGAAGGAGTGCACCCCCGCGGTGAGCAGTTGGGCGGGTTTCGCCGTGTGGCGTGCGGCGGGGGCGATGGCCTGGTCGTCGAGGCGGGCGATGAGGAAGGGCTGCCGGGCGGCGAGGGCCTGGGTGTAGGGGGCGGTCGCGGGGAAGGTGAGGGTCCGGCCGAGGGGGGCGAGGATGTCGGTGACCCGGGACCCGGACAGGGGGGCCCGGCCGAGCCTGCGCAGGGCCGCGCCGCCGGTCAGCCCCATGCCGGGCTCGTCCCCGCGGGCGAGGGCGTCGAGGACGTCGACGGTGACGGCGTCGGCGAGGCGCGGTACGGCGAGGTCGGCGAGTTCCTGTGCGGTGCGTTCCAGGTCGAGGCTGGAGCCGACGCGCATGCTGGCCTCGCTGAGCAGGGCGAGGCGGCGGCGGCCGGCTTCGGCTTCGACGTGGTCGCGCTGCTGCTCGGTGATGTCGACGAGGGAGGCGATCACGCCGATCGGCATGCGGGCGGGGTCCTCCACCCGGACGTAGGAGCAGGACCACACGCGGTCGTGTTCCGGTTCGGAGGGGGTCCGTCCGACGCGGCGGCGGTCCAGGACCGGTCTCCCGGTCTCCAGGACCTGCCGCATGGCCTCCTCCATCTCCAGGGCGTTGACCTCGGGGAGGATCTCGGCCAGGCGGCGTCCGACGTGCGCGGATTCGGGCAGGCCGTTCATGGCTTCGAGGGCGGCGTTGACCTGGAGGAAGCGCAGCTGGGTGTCGAGGATGGCGATGCCGACGGGCGAGCGGGCGAAGAGGCCGTCCCAGACCGCCGAGGACCCGCGGATGCGGCGGGCGGCGTGCGCGTCGGCGACGAAGACCAGCACCGACGAGCCGTGCTGGCGGTCGGAGACCGGGGAGGCCCAGATCTCGACTTCCAGGGGGTGCCCGTCGCGGTGCCAGGCGGTGACGGTGCCCATCACCCCGCGTCCGGAGGCGGCCGCCTCCCACAGGGAGCGGCCGAGGCTGCGGTCGGCCCCCGGGTGCAGCAGGTCGGCGATGTTGCGGCCGAGCATCTGGGGCGGGGTGTAGCCGAGCAGCTCCTGCGCGACCTGGTTCCAGCGGACGACGGTCCCGTCGGCGCCGGTGGCGACGAGCGCGACGGGCAGCGCGCCCAGCCAGCCTCCGGCGGCCTGCGCGGCGCTGCTGATCAGCTCGTCGACCGGGACCTGTTCGTTCACGGGGCCTCGCTCATCTGGGCCCGCCGGCGGCGGCCGGGTCGGGTGGCACCTGCACGCCTCCATCGTCTGCCGGTCCGGGTGCCGCCGCCTCCCGGGGCCCGCTACCCGCCGCCTGCGAGGTGCAGCCGCCCGGTGTCGAGGGTGAGCTCGACGCCGCGCTCGGTGACCCGTACGGCGGTGGGTTCCAGGGCCGGTCCGGGCGGTGCCGGGGGGCGGGCGGCGAGGCGGTCGCGGATGCCCTGGGTGAGGCGCTCGGGGGCCGGGGCGCCCATCAGGGCGGCGCCGTCGAGGGTGAAGCCGAGCCGTCCGTCGCGCAGTTCGGGGCGCAGGGTGACGGTGAGCGCGCCGCCGGGGCCCGCGCCGAGGCGCAGGGTGCCGGCGGCCGGGTCGGGGGTCACCTCGGTGACCGGCAGGCCGGACGCGCCGAGCCAGGCCCTGACGGCTCCGGCGGGTACGGTGATCCGCCCGTTGGCGGCGTCCGCGGTGCCCCGTCCGCCGCCGCGCAGGGTGAGCCCGTCGAGGCGCAGCCGTACGGAGGCTCCGGTGACGGGGCCGAGGGGGACCTCGTCCCCGGAGACGGTGATCCCGTCGGCCCGGCCCCGGGCGAGGGCCAGCAGGCCGGATCCGTGCAGGTCGGCGCGGGTGGGCCCGAGGCGGGGCCGCAGGGCGTCCTCGACGCGGCCTTCGACGGCGTCGGTGGCGGCGGCCTCGGCGGCGCCGGTCAGCAGGGCCGCGGCGAGGGCGCCGGCGAGGAGCAGCCGGGCGCGTCGGCGGCGGGGGGTGCCCGGGGCCGGGGCGGGCCGGGGCGGTGGTGCGGTGGTGGTGGGGTTCATGCCCGTGCCTCCGGTGCCTGGTGGCCGGGGCCGCCCTCGGGGTCCAGGCGGGGCAGGATCCGGTCCAGCCAGGCGGGGATCCACCAGTTGGCGCGGCCGAGGAGGTTCATGGTGGCCGGGACCAGGACCAGCCGGACGACGGTGGCGTCGAGGACGACGCTGACCCCGAGGCCGAGGGCGAGCATCTTGACGACCGGGTTCTCCGAGAGGAGGAAGGCGAGGAAGACGCTGGTCATGATGAGCGCGGCGCAGGTGATGACGCGGGCGGTGGAGGCGAGTCCGGCGGCGACGGCGGCCTCGTTGTCCCGGCCGGACAGCCAGTGTTCGCGGATCCGGGCCAGCAGGAAGACCTCGTAGTCCATGGAGAGGCCGAAGACGATCGCGAACATCATCATGGGCACGTACGACTCGACGGGGACGCTCTCGTCGACGCCGAGCAGGGCGGACCCCCAGCCCCACTGGAAGACGGCGACGACGACGCCGAAGGAGGCTCCGATCGACAGCAGGTTGAGCAGGGCCGCCTTGAGGGCGATCAGCGGGCTGCGGAAGACGGCGAGGAGCAGGACGAAGGCGGCCGCGACGACCAGGCCGACGACGAGGGGCAGCCGGTCGGCGAGCACGTCGCGGAAGGTCTGCTGGGCGGCGGTCTGGCCGGTGAGGTAGCCGGTGGCGTGGTGCGGGCCGAGGGTGTCGGGGAGGGTGTCGTCGGCGAGCCTGTGCAGCAGGGCGGCGGTGGCCGGGTCCTGCGGGGAGCTGTCGGGTACGACGGTGGAGACGAGCAGGGCGCCGTCGGCGGTGGGGGCGGGCGCGGTGGCGGAGGCCACTCCGGGGGTGCGGGCGAGGGCCTGCTGGAGGTCCCGGGCCAGGGCGGTGCGCTCTTCGGCGGAGGCTCCGTCCTTGTCGAGGGTGACGACGACGGTCAGGGGGCCGTTGGCACCCGGTCCGAAGCCGTCGGAGAGCAGGTCATAGGCACGGCGTTCGGTGGACCGGGCCGGGGAGGCGCCCGCGTCGACGTGTCCGAGCCGCATGGACGCGGCCGGTACGGCGAGCACCGCGAGCAGGGTGGCGCCCAGCAGCAGGAAGGTCCAGGGGCGGCGGCCGACGACGGCGGCCCAGCGCTGCCAGACGTCCCCGTCGCCGTCGGGTTCGTCGACGGGCGGCCGGACGCGGAACCGGTCGATGCGGTGGCCGGCCAGGCCCAGCAGGGCGGGGGTCAGGGTGAGTGCGGCGAGGGCGCCGGTCAGTACGGTGGCCCCGGCGGCGATGCCCAGCATGCCGATGAAGCCGACGCCGGAGGCGAACAGGCCGCCGAGGGCCGCCGTCACGGTGAGGGCGGCGACGAGGACGGCCCGGCCGCTGGTGGCGACGGTGCGTCCGGCGGCGTCGGCCGGGTCGGGGAGGGTGTGGAGCAGCTTGCGGTGGCGGGTGACGAGGAACAGCGAGTAGTCCAGGCCCACGCCGAGGCCCATCATCACGGCGAGGGTGGGCGATACGGCGGCGAAGCTGAGGCCGGCGGCGAGCAGGCCGAGTCCGGCGAGCCCGGCGAGCAGCCCGATGACGGCGCTGATCAGGGGGAACGCGGCGGCGGCCACGCTGCCGAAGCCGAGGAGCAGGACGATCACGGCGGTGGCGATGCCGATGGCCTCGGAGGCGCGGTCGGCGCCGGCGGGCGCGGCGAGCTTGCCGAGGGGGCCGCCGTACTCGACGGTGACGCCGTCGGCGCGCAGCGGGCCCGTGGCCGCGTCGACCCGGTCGGCGTAGGAGTGGTCGAAGCCTGCCGGGTTGGAGTCGAAGCGGACGGTGTAGTAGCCGGTGCGGCCGTCCGGGGTGGTGGCGCCGGGCGTGGCGAGCGGGTCGGCGACGGCGGTCACCCCGGGGAGGGCGGCCAGCCGCTTACCGGTGGCCTCGACGGCCTGGCGGTGTGCCGCCAGGTCCCCGTCCGGGACGGTGAGGACGATCTGTGCGGGGGTGCCCTGGGCGGTGGGGCCCGCGTGGGCGGCGAGGAGGTCGGCGCCGGTCTGGACGGAGGTGCCGGGGAGGGTGAAGTCGTCCTCGTAGCGGCCGCCCCAGGCCCGGTCGGCGCCGACGGCGGCCAGCAGGACGAGGAGCCAGCAGGCGATCACGAGCCAGGGCCGGCGGGCACAGCCGCGGCCGGTCCGGTGGAGCAGTCCGCGCGGGGTGGCGCCGGGCGGCGGCCCGGCCTGGTCGGTGGGATTCATGGGCCGATCCTGGCGGGTGATTGCTCGGGGGCCGTGAGCCGATTGTTAGGGCTGTGTGAGGCCGCTTCCCGTGGCGGGCGGGACCTCGTGGACGCACCTAGCATGAACGGCGAACCGTGCCCGTACCCCACCGGAGTCGTCATGCACCCCCGCAAGGGGCTCGTCCTGATCGTGGAGGACGACCCGAACATCGCCGCGTTGCAGCGGCTGTACCTGGAGCGGGACGGCTACCGGACGGAGACGGCCGTCGACGGCCCGGCGGGGTTCGAGGCGGTGGCCCGGTTGGCTCCGGCGGCGGTGGTGCTGGACGTGGGGCTGCCGGGGATGGACGGGGTGACGCTGTGCCGTCGGCTGCGGGAGCGGGGCGACTGGACGCCGGTGCTGCTGGTGACGGCGCGCGGAGACGAGGCGGACCGGATCCTCGGCCTGGAGCTGGGCGCCGACGACTACCTGACGAAGCCGTTCTCGCCGGGTGAGCTGGTGGCGCGGGTGAACGCGGTGCTCCGCCGCGGGGGCCGCCGGGCCGGGGCCGCGGCGGCCGTGCACGTGGCGGGAGGGCTGCGGGTCGACCCGGTCCGGCACACGGTGCACGTCGACGGGGTGCCGGTGGAGTTCACCGCGTTGGAACTGGGCCTGCTCGCCCACCTGCTGGAGCACCGGGGCCAGGTCTTCACGCGGGCGCAGCTGCTGGACCGGGTGTGGGGGGATTCGGCGCACCGCGACCAGCGGGTGGTGGACGTGTACGTGTCGCAGATCCGAGGCAAGCTCGGCGCCGCGAGCCCGATCCGCACGGTGCGGGGCGTCGGCTACGGCGCGGCCGCCGGGGAGCCCGGGTGAGTGCGGCCCGGGCGGGGCGCGGTTCGCTCGCCCGGGAGCTGGTGCTGTTCGCGGGGCTGGTCGCGCTGGTCGCCGTACTGCTGAGCGGGGCGACCGCCTGGTACACGGCGCGGGCCACCGCCGAGGCGCAGGAGCGCGACCGGCTGGGCCGGCAGGCGGCGGTGCTCAGCCGGGTGCCGCGGCTGTCGGCGCTGCTCCTGGACACGGAGCAGCTGATCGCGGGGTCGGACGGGGTCCGCCTGGCGGTGCTGGAGCCCTCGGGGGCGTTGCGCGGGCCGGCCGCGGGTGCGGTGTCGCACGCCGGGCGGGACCGGATGCTGACCCGGCGGCCGCTGTCGGCGACCGGGACGCTGGACGGGCGGCCGGTCCTGGTCGAGGGGCGGACGTTCGGGTCGGGCGGGGTGGTGCTGGCCAAGCCGATGGCGGAGGTGGACGCGGCCGCCGCCCGCATGCGCCGCAGCCTGGTCCTGCCCCTGTGCGCGGGACTGGCCGGGGCCGCTGTCGCCGGGCTGCTGCTGGCGCGGCGGATCTCCCGCCCGCTGACCCGGGCGGCGGCGGTGGCGGGCCGCCTGGCCGACGGCGAGCGCGGCTTCGCGGCGTCCGCCCCGGACGGCGGCCCCGACGGCGGCCACCCGGGGCGCGGCCCGCGGGAGGTGGCGGAGCTCAACCGTGCCATGGCCGTACTGGACGGCGCCCTGGAGCTCAGCGAGCACCGCCGGCGCGAGTTCCTGCTGTCCGTGTCGCACGAGATCCGCACCCCGCTGACCGCGGTGCGCGGCTACGCGGAGGCCCTGGCCGACGGGGTGATCCCGCCGGAGCGGGTGCCGGAGACGGGCCGGGTCCTGGTGGCCGAGTCGGACCGGCTGGACCGGTTCCTGTCGGACCTGCTCGACCTGGCCCGGCTGGAGGCGGACGAGTTCCCCGTCGAGCCGGCCGAGACGGACCTGGTGGCGCTGCTGGGCCGGGCCGCCGGGGTGTGGCGGGAGCGCTGTGCCCGGCACGGCGTCGTGTTCCGCTGGGAGCCCCCGGCGGACGGGGAGGCCCCGACCGTACGGACCGACGGCTTCCGGGTCCGGCAGCTGGCGGACTGCCTGCTGGCCAACGCCCTGCGGATCACCCCGTCGGGGCGGCCGGTGGTGCTGGCGCTCGCCGCGGCCGCGGGGGGCGGCGTACGGGTCGAGGTCCGGGACGGGGGTCCGGGGCTGACGGAGGACGACGTGACGGTGGCGTTCGAGCGGGGTGCGCTGTACGAGCGGTACCGGGGTGAGCGCCCCGTCGGCAGCGGGCTGGGGCTGGCCATCGCGCACCGTCTGGCGGCCCGGCTGGGCGGCAGCCTCAGCGCCGTGGGGCACGGTCCGGAGGGCGGCGCGGTCTTCACCCTGACCCTGCCGGGCGCGCCGGGGTAGTCGGCCGGCCCCCGCGCCGTGCCCGGCCGGCACGGCGCGGGGGCCGGTACGGGTCACGGCCGCAGGTCGGCTCCGGCCGTGGGGGTGTCGTCGAGGAAGCCTCCCGACTGGTGCTGCCACAGCTTCGCGTAGGCGCCCTCCGCGTCGAGCAGTTCCTGGTGGGTGCCCTGCTCCACGATCCGGCCGCGGTCGAGGACGACGAGCCGGTCCATGGTGGCGACGGTGCTCAGCCGGTGCGCGACGACGAGCGCCGTCCGCCCTTCCATGAGCTGCCAGAGGGCGTCCTGGACGAGGATCTCGCTCTCGGAGTCGAGGGCGCTGGTGGCCTCGTCGAGCAGCAGGATGGGGGCGTCCCGCAGGATCGCCCGGGCCAGGGCGACCCGCTGGCGCTGTCCGCCGGAGAGCTTCACCCCGCGCTCCCCCACCATGGTGTCGAAGCCGTCCGGCAGGGCGTCGGCGAACTCCGTCACGTGCGCGGCCTCGGCGGCCCGGCGGATCTCGGCGTCGGTGGCGTCCGGGCGGGCGAAGGCGATGTTCTCGCGCAGGGTGCGGTGGAACATGGCCGGCTCCTGCGGTACGTACGCCATCAGGCCGCGCAGGTCGGACTGGGCGAGCCGGCTGATGTCCTGCCCGCCGACCGTGATCCGCCCTCCGTCGATGTCGGTCATCCGCAGCAGCAGCCGGGTGAGGGTGGTCTTGCCGCCGCCGGACCGGCCGACGAGGCCGATCTTCGTCCCGCTGGGCACGTCCAGGTCGAGCCCGGTGAAGAGGGGTTCCCCGCCCGCGTGGGCGAAGTCCACCTTCTCGAAGCACACTTCCGCGCCCTGGGACAGCAGCGGCTCCGGGGACTTGGGGTCGAGGACGGTCGGCGGGGTCAGCAGCAGTGCGGTGAACTGCGCGGCCTCCGTCATCGAGCTTTCCAGGCGGCGGTAGATCTGGTTGAACTCGAACATGATCCGGGTCGCGTTGCCGTAGTAGGTGAAGGCGACGACGACCGTCTCCACGCCGTGCCCGCGTGCGGCGAGCCCGACGGCGACCAGCAGGCCGAGGGCGTTGGTCAGTACGGACATGGGCGCGACGATCGTGTCGATGCGCAGGTTGCCGTAGTCCCAGGACCGCAGCATGAGCCGCCGCGATTCGGCGACCCGCGAGCGGTGCTCGGCGGCCTCGCGTTCCTCGGCGGCGAAGGCGCGGACCGTGTCCATGTTCATCAGGCTGTCGGCGACGTGGCCCGAGACGCGGGCGATGGCCGCCTCGCGCTCGTCGACGAGCCGCTGCCGGCGGCGGATCAGCGGTGTCACGAGGAGCCCGGTGACCGCGATCATCGTCAAGAGGCCGACGACGAGGAGCGGTTCGTACTGCCACAGCACCACCGAGCCGAAGACGAGGGGCACGAACTTGCCGACGATCTGGAAGGTCAGCGTGTCGACGAACTCCTCGAAACGGGAGGCGAAGCTCAGGACCCGCTTGGTGAGCGAGCCGGCGAAGTTGTCGTGGAAGAACGCGGCGTCCTGGGCGAACAGCTCGTCCATCCCGACGACGTAGAGCCGCTCGACGCCGAGGGCGTCGAGCCGGTTGAGGCAGTGCAGCCCGAGGCGCCACAGCGCCTCGGACAGCAGCAGGGCGCCGGCGAACCCGAGGACGTAGGGCAGGACCGGGCCGATGCCGGAGGCGACGGCGCCGCGGTCGTCCGCGATCCGGCCGACGAGTTTGGCGACGACGAGCGGCGCGACGTAGTTGATGCCGATGTTGCCCAGCGCCGGGAACAGCATGGCGGGTGCGGCCAGGCGGCGGAGCCGGAACAGCTCCCGTCCGTAGTGGCGCAGTGCGAGGAGGACCGGGCCCCTGCCCGGCGGACTTTGGCGTGATTCGGGAGATCCCATACCAACCCTGTGCGTGCGGTGTGAGCGGTGGGAGGACAGGAGTCGCAGTGTTCCGCAGGGCCGCTTGCCCCGTCCAAGCGTTTTCTCCGTCTTTCCGCCGATCGGATGGTGTCTGCACCGTCGTCGCCCGGGACCGCCCGCGGCGGCCCCGGGCGACGGCACGCACACACCCGCCCACACGCAGAAGCACAGCCGAGCCTGCATCCTGCCTGGCAGATGCTGGCCATGGTGGCGCATTTTCCTCTTGAATGAGAGACTGTGGCTCGCGCGGGCCCCAGCGGCCCGTGCCGCCGGTTCCGTGCGGACGAGCGGCTCTCGCCGCCACGGGACGAACGGCAGGAGGCCCCCGCGTACCGATCGCGGTGTTCGGTGCGCGGGGGCCCTGCGCCGTACCGGCCGTACCGGCCCGCGCCTACCGGCCGTACCGCTCAGAAGCACTGCTTGTAGTAGGCCTTGATGTTGGGGAGCGACTCCAGGTCCGCCCGGCGCTGCGGGTGGTTGGCGAGCAGGTAGGTGATGCGGGCCACCAGGTCCGTGCCTCCCGCGGTGAAGCCCGCCTTCTTCAGGATGTCGCAGAACTCCGTGATGTGGCGGAGCTGGACGTGGTTCGCCGCGAGCGGGCACAGCGTGGCCGCCACGTCGGTGTGCCACTGCCCGGGCATCTCGCCCGGCTTGCAGTCCTGGTTGTCGACGCCCGGCATCCACGCGCTGCCGACAATCTGCGTGGAGTGGACGTTCTGCCCGATCGTCTTCGGCCCGCCGGGGGCCGGAATGGTGCCCTGGGTGATGAGGGTCGGCAGCAGCGAGTCGACCCAGCCGGCCGTGCAGTACGGGGTGTTCCAGCTGATCGAGTGGAACGCACCGCTCTTCGTGATCACCTGGACCAGCCCCTTGGGGGTGGTCAGCGGGCCGCCGGCCGAGCTCTCCCAGTCGACGGCGTTCTGCGCCACGAGGGCGTCGTACCCGCCCGCACCGGCCACGACGGAGAAGATCTCCTGGATGGTGGCGTCCTGGTTGTTCTTGCGGAGCCACAGCTTGAGCGGGTGGTTCGCCGAAGCGACGTACAGCCGCCGGCCGTTGTCGGCGGAGAGCCGCATCCGCGTGTTCGACGTCCTGCCGTACACCGTGCCGCCCTTGTAGCGGAGCACCCCGTCGGGGGCGGTCCACAGGTACGCGCGGTCGAAGGCGTCGCGCGGCCCGGCGAGGGAGGTCAGGCAGACGGGTCCGGCCGTCTTCAGCGTCGGGGAGGCCACGGCGGCCAGGCTGCCCGCCGCCTTCGTGAACTCACGCTTGTCCAGGGCGGTTTGCGGGAAGGCCGCGAGCAGCGCGGCCTTGAAGGCGGCCTGCTCGTCCTCCAGGTCCAGCAGGAACCGCTCGTAGTGCTGGTTGTCGGCCATGGCCTTGAGGTCGGCGGCGATCTTCGTGGTGTCGGGCGCTCCACCGGCCAGCCAGCTCAGCAGGCTCGGGTACGGGACGGGCTGGGTCTGGGTGCTCATGGTCTTCCCTTCGGTCGGACACGGAACGCTGGACCGGGTGGGGGGAGGATCGGGGCACGGCAAGGCACACGGATCCCGGGAGGGGTCCGTCGTGGGGTGCGACTTCACGCTACAGCGCGCCTTCCCGCCACGCGGCCGAAACGGTCGAACCGGCCGAACCGGGACCGGCGGAGGAAATTTCGGCCGGGGGCGAATCCTCTGGGCGCCTCCCCGCCTCTTATCCGCGTACGAGCCCACCGGACACACCGCACCCCACGGAGGAACCCCATGCTGATCACCGCCCTCGCAGTCGTCGCAGCCCTGCTCGTCGGCGCCTGCTCCTGGCACCTGCTGCGGCGCTTCAAGAGCCGCGGCTGAGCACCGAACGCACCCCGAGGCACCCCGAGGCACCCGTCGGAGACGAGCAGCACATGAAACAACGCTTCACCTGGCCGGACGACCGGCTGATCAAGGCCGCCCAGGACGGCGACGTCACGTCCCTCACGACCGTCGTCATGGAATCGCAGCCCCACGTACGCAAGTTCGCCCTCTCGCTGTGCTCCTCGCCGCAGGACGCGGAGGACGCCGCGCAGGAGGCGCTGATCATCCTCTACCGGAAGATCGGCACCCTGCGGGCGACGGGCGCGCTCGCCTCGTGGATGTTCCGCATCGTGCGCAACGAGTGCCTGCGCCAGGTACGGCTGCTCGTCTCGCGGAACGACGACGCCCCGGGCACCCCGGACGCCCCGGCGGAACCGTCCGCCGAAGAGGCGGTGCTGCGCGGGCTGGAGGCGGAGCGGATCGCGGCGGCGGTGAGCGCCCTCCCCCGGGAGCAGCGGCAGGTCCTGATCATGCGGGACGTACAGGGCCTGCCCGGCAGGGCCGTGGCGGACGCGCTCGGCCTGAGCACTCCCGCGATGAAGTCCCGGCTGCACAGGGCCCGCGCGACGCTGCGGCTCTCACTCGCACAGGCCACCATCTCGGCGACAGGAGACCCCCGACCATGACGACCACGAAGACCACGAAGACCGCACGCCCGGCGAACGCACGCCCGGCGAACGCACGGCCGGACTTCGCCAGCAGCTCCGTCCCGCGCCACCTGGCCCGGGGCGCCCTCGGCTTCGGCCTGATCATCGGCTCGATCGCCCTGGTCCCCACGGCCGGCCCGGCCGCCCTGCTGGCGGCCCCGCTGTCCCTGATCGCCTTCCGCGGCTGCCCGACGTGCTGGATGGTCGGCCTGGCCCAGACGGTCTCCCGCGGCCGCCTGGAACGCCGGTGCACGGACGGCGTCTGCACCCTCACCAGGGCGGACCCGGCGGACACCGCCCGGAAGTGACCGAGGCGAGCGCCGCGACCCCGATGACGAAGGCCTTGCGGCGTCAGCCGTGCGTGGTGTCGTGCCCCGTCGGAAGGGTGCGGGGGACCTGGTCCTCCGTGCCCGGCTCGACGATCACGAACTGGCCCATCATGCCGCGGTCCTCGTGGCGCAGGATGTGGCAGTGGAACATGTAGGGCGTCTTCGGATCGGCGAAACGCCCGAACTCCACGGCGAGCCTCGCTTTCGACTTCGCGGGCAGGAAGACGGTGTCCTTCTGCGACTGGTACCACTGCGGAGGCGGCCTGCCGTCGATGTCGAGGACCCGGAGGGCGACTTCGTGGATGTGGAAGTTGTGCGCGTGGTCCCGGGCTTCGACCTCCCAGATCTCCCTGGCCCCGGCCGGTACGACCTCGTCGATGCGGTCCGCGTCGTAGTCGCGGCCGTTGATCTCGTCGTCCCCGTCGAGGCGGAAGGCGCGGACCCGGGACCCGGCGGGCACCTCGATCGGCGGCGTCGTCGCCAGGCGGCCCGGCACCTCGGGTGACGGGCGCAGCCGCTCGGCGGCGGTGATCCTCAGCAGGTCGAAGTCCCCCTTGTCGATGGGGTCCCGGCCACCGGAGCTGCGCAGGACGACGCTCTCGCCCGGGGAGAAGGCGACGACGATCTCGGCACGTTCCGCCGGGCTCAGCGAGATCCGGTCCACCCGGGCCGGCGCCGGGAGCAGGCCGGCGTCGGCCCCGACGACCTCGAACCCGCGGCCGTCGGCGAAACCGATGTGGAAGAGCCGGGAGTTGGAGGCGTTGAGGATCCTCAGGCGCACCCGCTGGGAGCCGACCTCCAGGTGGGGGTCGAGGGTGCCGTTGACGAGGATCCGGTCGCCGAGGAAGAACACCGAGTCGTCGAGCCTCTTCTCCGACAGGGTGCCGTCGTCGTTGATCACCTTGTCCTGGACGATCAGGGGGAAGTCGTCGACGCCGTAGGTCCTGGGCAGGTCCAGGGCCTGGGCCTGGGGGTCGTCGAGCAGGAACAGCCCGGCCAGGCCCCGGTACACGTGCTGGACGGTGTAGCCGTGCGGGTGGGGGTGGTACCAGGTGGTGGCCGCGGGCTGGTCGACGGTCCAGTGCGGGGTCCAGGTGGCGTCCGGTTCGATGATCCGCTGGGGTCCGCCGTCCATCAGGGCCGGCAAGCGCATGCCGTGCCAGTGGACGGTGGTGGCCTCACCGATGCGGTTGACGACGTTGACCCGGATCCGGTCCCCGCGCGAGGCCCGCAGCGTCGGCCCCAGGTAGGAACCGTTGAACCCCCAGGTGGGGGCCGGTTTGCCGGGCAGGAACTCGGTCTCCCCGCGCTGTGCCGTCAGGGTGAAGGTCTTCACCCCGGCCCCGTCGACGACGGGCTCCAGCAGGGGCGGGATCCGCAGCGGGCCGGCGGAGGTGCCGCCTTCTGTCGGCCGGCCGGTCGCCGGCCCGTCGGGGCGGCCCGACGTGGATCCGCACCCCGGGATACCGGTTGCCGCTGCGAGCAGGAGGAAAGCGCGACGTCTCACCCGAGCACCATAGGGTGCGCATCACCACATTCCACACATGCCGCACATGCCACACAGCCACTCGGCCCCGGACACACGAAAGGCCGCCCTCTCATGGATGAGAGAACGGCCTCCGACCAGCGTTTCCGCATGGTCGGGACGACAGGATTTGAACCTGCGACCCCTTGACCCCCAGTCAAGTGCGCTACCAAGCTGCGCCACGTCCCGATGCCTGCTGACCTGGGGTTTCCCCTTGGC
Source organism: Streptomyces sp. NPDC004126 (assembly GCF_050275515.1). NCBI lineage: Bacteria > Bacillati > Actinomycetota > Actinomycetes > Kitasatosporales > Streptomycetaceae > Streptomyces > Streptomyces sp. NPDC004126. Next base: position 289,248 of record NZ_JBNNPF010000002.1, read on the forward strand.
CTGACCGGCACGAGAACAATACCGCACTTCGGGGGGTGGTCGCGCGCACCTTTTCGGGGCGGGCGGGAGTTGACCTCAAGTCCGCTTGAGGTTGCACGGTTGGTGCATGACACAGGTATCCGCGGACACCGGGCTCCGCTACGAGGATCTGGACCGGCTGATCGCGCTCATGACAGGGGCCGAGAAGCACGGGCCCGCCGCCACTTCCACCCTCGACGTGCTGTGGGTGCTCTACGACCGGGTGCTGCGCGTCGGGCCCGAAAGTGCGCGGGACGCCGGGCGGGACCGGTTCCTGCTCTCCAAGGGGCACGGGCCGATGGCCTACTACGCCGTGCTCGCCGCCAAGGGGTTCTTCCCCGTCGACTGGCTGCCCGGCTTCGGGGCGTACGACTCCCCGCTCGGCCACCACCCCGACCGCACCCTGGTCCCCGGCGTGGAGATCTCCAGCGGCTCCCTCGGGCACGGACTGCCGCTCGGCGTCGGCACCGCGCTCGGGCTGCGGGCGCGGGGGCTGGACGAGGCCGCCGTGTGGGTGCTGATCGGGGACGCGGAGCTCGACGAGGGCAGCAACCACGAGGCCATCGCCCACGCCGGGTCGGCCGGGCTGGAGGCGCTGCACACCGTGGTGGTCGACAACGACTCCGCCACCCACGGCTGGCCCGGCGGGATCGCCTCCCGCTTCGAGGCGGCCGGCTGGAGCGCCGTCACCGTGGACGGGCGGGACCACGCGGCGCTGCACGCCGCCTTCACCACACCGCATCCGGGCCGGCCGCACGCCGTCGTCGCCCGTGTCGAGAAGAAGTTCTGAGGGGGAGGGGACATGGACGCCATGGACACCATGCGGGAGAGGTTCATCACGGTCACGTCGCGGCTGCTCGACGAGGACCCCCGGCTGGCGCTCGTGCTCGCCGAGATCTCCATGGACGGCTTCCGGCCCGCCCAGGAGCGGCATCCGGACCGGGTGATCAACGTCGGGATCCGGGAGCAGCTGCTCGTCGGGGTGGGCGGCGGGCTGGCCCTCACCGGGCTGCGGCCCGTGCTGCACACCTTCGCCAGCTTCCTCGTCGAGCGGCCGTTCGAGCAGGTCAAGCTGGACTTCGGACACCAGGGCACGGGCGGGGTGCTGGTCAGCGCCAGCGCCAGCTACGACTGGCCCGCCGGCGGGTTCACCCACATGGCACCCGGGGACGTGGCGCTGCTCGACACGCTCGACGGCTGGACCGTCCACGTGCCCGGCCACCCCGACGAGGCGGAGGCGCTGCTGCGGCACGCGTACGCCGCCGGGGACGACCGGGTGTACGTCCGGCTCTCCCAGCAGTCGAACGCCGCCCCGCGCCCCCTGGGCGACCTGCGCTTCCAGACCGTACGGGAGGGCCGCGCGGGCGTGGTGCTGGCCGTCGGGCCGCTGCTGGACAACGTCCTCGCGGCGACCGAGGGGCTCGACGTCACGGTCCTGTACGCGGCCACCGTGCGCCCCTTCGACGACGCGGCCCTGCGCGCCGCCGCCGGACGGGCCGCGGCGGACGTGGTGCTGGTGGAGCCGTACCTCGCGGGCACCTCGGCGGCGGCCGCCGGGCAGGCCCTCGCGGACGTGCCGCACCGGGTGCTGCCGCTGGGCGTGGGGCGCGCCGAGCTGCGCCGCTACGGCACGATCGACGAGCACACCGCCGCCCACGGCCTGGACGCGGGATCCCTGCGGGAGCGGATCACCGGCTTCCTGCGCTGATCACCCCCGGCGGTCGGGCCGGGCGTGCAGCAGCTCCGCGAGCTCGGCGGCGAGGTCCTTGACCGTCGCGAGGCCCTGGGTCCCCCACCTCCTCGGCACCACATCCACGGCGCAGACGGTGCCGAGGACGAAGCCGCGCCGGTCGGTGAGGGGCGCTCCGAGGTAGGAGCGCACCCCGCTCTCGTCGACGACGGCGTTGCCCGCGAAGCGCGCGAAGTCGCGTACGTCCTCCAGGACCAGGGCCCGCCGCCGCACCACGACGTGGGGGCAGTAGCCGTGGTCCCGGGGCAGCACCCGGGCCGGGTAGCCGCTGGCGGCGGCGTCCGGGCCGTGGTGCAGGCCGGCGAAGAACTGCCGTTCCTCGCCGATGAAGTTGACGCCCGCGTGGGGGGCCTCCAGGGTCCGGGCCACCCGGCGCGCGTACTCGTCGAGTTCCGGGTCCGCCCGCTCGCCGAGGTCCATCTCGCGCAGCCGGACGGCCCGTGCGGGCGCCTCCCGGTCCACGGGGGTGAGCAGCAGGTGGCCGGTCGATTCGTAGTGGGTCATGGCGGTTCCCCCGGATCCGAGTGTGGTGGGCGGCCCTGGCGGGCCGTGGACAGCAGGTGGTGGACGAGGGCGGCCAGGGTCCCCGTACCGGAGCGGGTCAGGCGCGCGTCGCACCGGACGACGGGTACGTCCGGGTCGAGGCCGACGGCGTCGCGGACCTCCTGGGCGGTGTAGCGGTGGCTGCCGTCGAACTCGTTGACGGCGACGACGAAGCCGATCCCGCGCCGCTCGAAGAAGTCCACGGCGGGGAAGCAGTCGGCGAGCCGGCGGGTGTCGGCGAGGACGACCGCTCCGAGCGCTCCCGCGCACAGTTCCTCCCACAGGAACCAGAAGCGCTCCTGCCCGGGCGTGCCGAAGAGGTACAGGACGTGCCGGTCGTCCAGGGTGAGGCGGCCGAAGTCCAGGGCGACGGTGGTGGCCGTCTTGGACGTGACCCCGTCGAGCCGGTCGGAGCTCTCGCCGAGCCCGCTCAGGAGTTCCTCCGTGCACAGCGGTTCGATCTCGCTGACCGCCCCGACGAAGGTGGTCTTCCCCGCCCCGAAACCGCCCGCGACCAGGATCTTCAAGGTCGCGGGCAGGGCCGGGGCGGCCGTCTCACAGCCGTCGGCGAAGGCCATCGAGCACCGCCCGCAGCAGGCACAGGTCGTCGGCGGCGAAGGAACCGCCGCCGTTCGGGAAGCGGGGCGACTGTGCCATGACGGCCCCGTACTCCATCAGGTCGGACAGCAGCACCTTCACCACCACGGCCGGGAGCCGCAGCTGCCCGGCCACCTCGGCGACCGTCACCGCCGCCGCGCCGGCACACGCGCGCAGGGCGAGGGTGTGCTCGGCCCCGAGCGGGATGCCCGGGCGGACGCCGGTGGCGGTCATCCGGGACAGCAGGTCGAGCGCGACGGCGGGTCGGGTCCGGCCGCCGCAGGCGGTGTACGGGCGCATGACCCGGCCGGCGGAGTCGTCCAGCCAGGGCGTGTCCCGGGGCGTGGCGAAGCCGGCCGGCGGGAAACCGTGGACCCCCCTCGCCCAGGCCCTCATCGCTCCGCGTCGGCGACGGGCCGGCGCGGCGGGGCGGCCAGGTACGGCCGTACGCTCTTGACCAGCATCGCCATCTCGTAGCCGAGCACGCCGGCGTCAGCCTCCCGGTCCGCGAGCACCGCCAGGCAGGTGCCGGAGCCGGCCGCCGAGACGAAGACGAGCGCGGTGTCGAGTTCCACGACCACCTGCCGGACCTCGGCCCCGTCCCCGAAGCGTGCGCCGGCGCTGCGGCCGAGGGAGTAGAGGCCGGAGGCGAGGGCGGCCATGTGGTCGGCGCTGTCGGAGTCCAGGCCGTGGACGCAGGTGACGAGTCCGTCGGCGGTGAGCAGTACCGCGCTGCGGGTGTACGGGACCCGTTGGACCAGACCGCTGAGCAGCCAGTCGAGATCGGAGAGGCTGCCTGTCTTCGTCGCCAGTTCGCCGGCCATGGGGGTGTGCTCCTTGCTGGGGGTCATGCCTGTTCGTCCGACTGGGCGAGGCCGAAGCCCCGCTGGAAGGCCGCCATCAGGCCGGGGTCGTGCACGGGTTGTTCGGTTTCGTCGGTCCGCCGGGGGGCGGGGGCCTCGCGCAGTTGGGGCGCGAGGTGCTGCTGGGCGCGGCGCCGGGGCAGGGGCGGTCGCGCCGCCTCGGGGGCGGGGTGCTGCGGGGGGACTCGGTGCGGCAGGGGGGCGGGGTCGGGATACGGCTGCGGCTGCGCCGCCCAGGCCGCGGCGGGGCCGGGCCGCGCGGCCGGTTCCGGGGTGCCGGGGTGCCGGGGCCAGGCCGGCTCCAGGCCGGGTGCCGCGCCGGTGCCGGTGTCCAGGGGCCAGAGCGGGTCCGGCTCCGGTACGGGGTCCGGGGCCTCTTCGGCCGCGGGGCCCCAGGCCCAGACCGACCCGCCGGCTCCCGGAGCCACGACGACCGGTCCGAGCTCGGGCGTGCCGGGTTCCGCGCCCCACGCCGCGGGCTCGGAACCCGGGGCCGGGGCCGGGGCCGCCGGCAGGGCCGGGGTCAGGACGCCGTCCAGTCCCCCGGCCGGCTCCGGCCGGGCGGCCGGGGCAGCTGCCGGGCCCCCTTCGGGCGCCTGCCAGAAGCCCCGGGCCACGCCGATGGCATGCGCCGCTTCCGGGACGTCGGCACCGCCCGCGGGCCGGGCCTGGGGCGCGTGGGACAGCGGCACTTGGTCCGGGTCCGGATCGGCGGCGTGTGCCGGGGGCAGGGCTGCCGCGGGCCGGCCCTGGGCCGCGTACGGCAGCGGGGCCGGGGCCGGGTGGGCGGTGTGTGCCGGGGGCGGGGCGTCGGCACCGTGGCCCTGGGCCGCGTACGGATCCGCACCGCGGCCCGCGGCCGCGTACGGCATCGGCGCCGGTTCCGCGGGCGGGCCCGGCCGCGGGGGCTGGGGCTCGCGGGGTGCGGGGCGTAGCGTGTCCGGCCAGGAGACGGTGCCCCACGAGGTGGCCCGCGAGCCGCCCGCCGCGTCGGCCGCGCCCGGTGCCTCCGCGCCCAGCAGGCCCTGGGGCAGTACGAGGACCGCCAGCACCCCGCCGTAGATGTTGGACTTCAGCTCGACCGCGATGCCGTGCCGCCGGGCCAGCGCCGAGACCACGAACAGGCCGATCCGCCCGTCGGCCAGCAGGTGCCGGACGCTCACCTGGTCGGGGTCGGCCAGCAGGGTGTTCATCCGGTGCTGTTCCTCCGCCGGCATGCCCAGCCCGCGGTCCTCGACCTCGACGGCGATCCCGGCGGTGACCCGCTCGGCCCGCACCACCACGTCCGTGTCGGGGGCGGAGAACACCGTGGCGTTCTCGACGAGTTCGGCCAGCAGGTGCACCACGTCCGCGACGGCGTGGCCCCGTACGGTGCCGCCCGCCGGGGGCACCACCTTGACCCGGGTGTACTGCTCGACCTCGGCCACCGAGGACCGCAGCACCTCGCTCAGGTCGATGGGCCGGGTCCACTGGCGGCGGGAGGCGGCCCCGCCCAGCACCGCGAGGTTCTCGGCGTGCCGGCGGATCCGGGTGGCGAGGTGGTCGACGTGGAAGAGCTCCTTGAGCAGGTCGGGGTCCTCGACGGTGTCCTCCAGCCCGTCGAGCAGCGAGATCTCGCGGTGCACGAGCGACTGAAGCCGGCGCGCGAGGTTGACGAAGACCTCCACCTTGCGGTCGCTGTCGGTCGGCGCGGCCGGCAGGGCCAGCCGTACGAGGGTCGTCTGCGCCTGCTCCCGGGCGCTGCGCAACTCCTGCGCGAGCAGCCAGAACTCGTCCACGCCGGCCTGCTCGCCCTCCGGTGGGGCGGCGCCCCGGTCCCCGCGGACGGGGCGGCCCGCGCCCTCCCCGCGTTCGAGCCGCTCGGCGGCGGTGCGCAGCTCCTCGCGTCCGCGCACGCTGGAGCGGCGCAGCGCCTCACAGCGGTCCCGGACGGCCTTGGCGGCGCGCTGGGCCCCGAGCAGGGCGGCCGCGAGCGCTCCGACGGCGAGCAGGGCGCAGCCCGCGAGCACCGGCCAGAGCCGGTCGTCGCGCGCGCCGGAGCCGCCGCCGAGGTGGAGGGTGAACATGACCGCGGCGGCGCCGCTGAGCCCGGCGGCGAGCGTGGGCAGTACGGCGGCGCGGATCAGCTGGGGGCGTATCTGCCGGCCCGGTCCCTTCACGGCGTGTCTCGACGGGGAGTGGCGGGCGGCGCGGAGTCCGGACATCGGCGTCCTCGGTACGTGGGGCCCGGCCCCCAGCGAGTCGCGGGGCCCGGTGTTGATCACCGGACACCCACGCTAGACCGCACGATCCCGCAGCTGTTGCCCAGTTGGGGAACTTCACCGGGGTGCTTCCCGCTCCCGATGGAGCGCTCGTACGGCAGCCCGAATGCGCCGGGAGCGCGTACTCCCGCACGGCCGGGGGCGCGCGCCTCCGGGCGGGTGCGGTGCTCAGAGCTCCTGGCGCGGCCAGTCCAGGAGGCGGGCGCCGATCACAGCGGTCTGCAGCATGTAGCGGTGTTCCGGGTCGGCGGGGTCGGCGCCCGTGAGCTGGTGGATGCGTTCGAGGCGGTAGGTCAGGGTGCGTACGCCCAGCCTGAGCTGCCGGGCCGCGGCGGCCGCGTTGCAGCCCGCGGCGAAGTACACGGTGAGCGTGTCGAGCAGGGGGAAGGCGCCGCCGCGGGCGTTGCGGAGCGGGCCGAGGGTGTGGCGCACGAGGTCGGCCATGGCGTCGCGGTCCCGGGTCAGGACGGGGTAGACGAGAAGTTCGGCGGCGCGCAGCACGGGCCCGGCGAGGTCCATGCGCTCGGCGAGGTCGAGGACGCCGAGGGCCTCCTCGTAGGAGTGGACGACGCCGCCGGCTCCGTCGTGCGGGCGGCCGATGGCGACGCGGGTGCCGTCGACGGCGGCGCGGGCCTGCTGGGCGAAGTGGGTGAGCACCTCGTCCTGGTCGCCGGGGGCGATGCAGACGATCCGGCCGTCCTTGGCCGTGAGCAGGATGCGGCGGTTGCCGAAGCGGGCGAACAGCGCCTGTTCCACGCGGCGCAGGAGGAAGCCGGACTCCTCGTCGGGCACGCGGTGGCCCGTGACGGCCACGGCATGGGTGTGCGAGAAGCGCAGTCCGAAGCGCTCGGCGCGCTCGGCGAGCCGGCCGAGGTCGCTGCGTCCGTAGAGGAGGTCGTCGACGAACTCCCTTCGGGCGGACTCCTCTTGGCGGACGGCCGCGTCCTGCGCCTGCTCGAAGCCCGCGACGAAGGCGTCGATCGCCTGCTCGACGGCGGCGAGGAGGCGGTCGGCGGGTGCGTCCGGGCCGGGCCACGCGGCGCGGGTGGCGAGCAAGTGCCCGCCGACCAGGGCACGCAGGCCGTGGCCGGCCTCGGCGGCCCGCTCCCCCACCTCCCTGCGGGTCCGCAGCTCGTCCCGGGTCAGGGTCCGTCCGGTCTCGGCCACGTCGGCGAGCAACCACTCGTAGCCGGCCAGGTATTCGGGGGATATCCGGCGCTCCGCCACCCCGTTCTCCTCTGTTTTCCACACCGCCAATGCAGCGTCAAGGGTACGTAAAGAACCACGAAATCCGCCAATTCGCCGGACCGGGACCCGGGATGCGGCGCGAGTGACGGACTGCGGCAACGCGGCGGCGGAGAGACTGCCGGAATCCGGCAGTGAAATACCGCGGCCCGGCGGACCAGAATGTTCATGATCGTTTGCGGCTTCCGGCCGCATGCCGTTGATGTCTGCGTTCTTGGAGGACGAACAGTGGATCCGACCGCGGGATTCGGTTTCGCCGCAGGACTCGTCGCGCTGGGCGGGGTGGTCCATTACCTGAGGAACCAGGTGGCGAGCGGGGCGCTCGGGCGCAACTCCGCGGTGGGGATCCGGACCGCGGCGACCATGGCCTCGGACGGCGCCTGGCAGGCGGGACACGCCGCGGCCGCCCCGATGCTGACCGCCGCGTTCCTGACCGCCTACACCGCGGCCGGGACCTCGCTGGCGCTGGCCCTGACCCTGGCGCTCACCGGCTTCGGGAGCCCGGCGGCCGTCATCGTCCCTGCGGCCGGGATGCTCGTGTTCCTCGCGCTCCTCACCACGGCGGCGGTCAAGGCGAATTCGGCCGCACGCGCGGCCGGCGGTCCGGACGGCACGTCCGCACCGCACTGAACGACACCGATACCGATACCGATACCCCACACGTCCCAGGAGGACAGCATGAACTTCGCATCCAGAAAGACCATTGCCGCAGTGGCGCTCGCCTCCCTCCTCGTCGGGGGCGGCATCACCGCCCAGACCGCATTCGCGGACACCGGCCACGGAACTTCCGCGCCCGGCAAGGCGCGGCTCAAGGAAGCGGCGAAGAAGACCGCCGAATACAGCGATGCGGATCTCCTGCGGCTGCTGCTCGCCGCGCAGGGGCCGATCGCCGACGCACACCCGGAACTGAAGCGGATGCTCGGCTTCAATCCCGACAAGCCGCAGACGGACGACGCGGCCCTGGACCGGGTCGTCTCGGAATACCTGGCCGCCCACCCCGGGTTCCACCAGGACCTGGCCGTGCCCTTCCAGAGCGGCGACCCGGTGCGCGTCGACGCCGCCCTGCGCGACTTCTCCCTCTCCTTCAACGACTGGCTGAAGGCGACCGCCCAGCCCGCGGCCGCCAGCGGGGCACCGGCCGTGGCACAGGCCCGGGGCTGGTTCTGGATGGGCGCCTACGTGGCCGTCTACGTGAACGCCGTGGGCGCCGCCAACGCCGTCGCCTACACGAACGCGGGAGTCGCCACCAACGCCCTCGCCACGCTCGTCGTCGTCACCTGGTACCTGGAGGACGGCAGCCCGAGCGGCTCGGACATCGAGCGGGACGCCTTCGTCAGCGCCCTGACCTCCGCCCTGACGTGAGGCGCGGCACGACGGCCGCCGAGCAGGACGCGGCCGGTCGCGCCGGGCCCCGGATGCCGGTCCCGGCCCTGGTCTCCGCCGCTGGAGGCGTCCTCCTGGTCGGGGCCCTGCTGGCCGGGTCGGTCTTCTTCTCGCTCCCGAGCAACGTGCTCTCCACGCGCGACGGGGGCGCTCTCCGGGCCCTGTCGGCACGGGTCCTGCCGCAGAGCTGGGCCTTCTTCACGAAGCCCCCGAGCGACCCCGAGTTCGTGCCGTACCTCGTCTCCGACGGCGACGTCGTCCACGCGGCGCTGCTGCCGAACTCGCGCGCGGAGAACCTCTACGGCCTGACCCGCCGCCAGCGTGCGCAGGGCCCCGAGGTGGCGGCCATGGCGAACCAGGTGCGGACGTGGCGGAACTGCGAGGAGATCGAGGGGGACTGCCCGACCGTGGTCGCCGGTGCCCCGGAGCCCGTCCCCGTCGAGAACTCCTCCCCGGTCCCGACCCTGTGCGGGCGGGTGGTGCTCGTGGAGACGCGGCCCGTCCCGTGGGAGTTCCGGGACCGGTACGAAGGATGGCGGCTCGACAAGAGGGCCGCCGTGGTGGAGGCGAAGTGTTCGCGGAACGACTGACAACGGGGCCGGCAGCCTGGCTGGAACGGTCCGTCCTGCGCTTCCCCGCCGAGTCCCGGGCCCTCGGGGCGGGCAGGTCGGTGATCGCCCTGGCCCAGGCGTCCGTCCTGGTCTTCACCCCCGCCTCGCACCTCTTCGTGCCGGTGGGCGGGACGGAGACCGGGGCCGACTGCTCGACGGCGGTGCAGGCCGCGTCGCTGTACTGCGTGGCCGGCTCCGCGGACCGGCAGCTGGTCAGCCTGCTGGTGCTGGCCCTGCTCCTCGTCGTCGCGAGCGGGATCCTGCCCCGCTTCACGACCGTCCTGCACTTCTGGGCGTCCTTCTCCCTCGGCCAGTCGGTCTCGCTGCCCGACGGGGGCGACGCCGTCGCCCAGGTCGTCACCTTCTTCCTCGTCCTGGCCTGCGCCAACGACCGCAGGACGTGGCACTGGCAGCGGCCGGGCGGCGAGGACCGGACGGGGTCGCCCTGGCAGGGCCTGGCCTGGGCGGGCTGGTGGGGGGTGCGGCTCCAAGTGGCGTACGTCTACCTCAACAGCGCGCTCGCGAAGCTGCCCGTCGGCCCGTGGTCGGAGGGCAGCGCGACGTACTACGTCGCGCGGATGGAGAACTTCGGGGCGGCCGGCCTGTTCGCCGACCTGTTCCGGTGGGCGACGGGCATCACCCTGGTCGCCCTGCTGACCACCTGGGGGACGGTCCTCGCGGAATCCGTGATCGCGCTGTTCCTGCTGCGCCGGGGGTCCCGGCAGGTGGTGGCCGCGGTGATCAGCGGGGCCCTGCACGTGCTGATCATCGTTCAGATCGGCATCGTGTCCTTCGGGTTCATCATGATCGGCGCGGTGCTGTGCGCGGCCTCGCGCGGCATCGACGCGTACGCCCCGCGCCTGCGCGGCCGGCTCCCACGCCGGCTCCCGCCCGCCCTGGCCGCCCGTTCCCGGCCGTGATCAGCCCGCCCCCGGCCGTCGTGCGCACCTTCCGCGTGCCCACGACGGCCGGGGGCGTACCCGTCACACCCGTCGTACCCGTCCTCGCGTCACCGCTCCCCGGCGAGGTCCAGGTCTCCGGCCCGGGGCTCGCTCGGTGCGGGTTCCGCGGGCCGCGCCGTGCGCCACGGGTGGGTGATCGGGGTGGAGACCGAACGCCACCAGGGCTCGACCGGCAGCTTGCGGGCGGGCTCGAACGGCTCCCCCGGCCGCGGGGCGGCGACGCGCTGGCCCGCGCCCTCGGCGGCGTCGAGCGTCCACTCGGCGGGCTCGGCCCAGGCGTGGAAGGCCAGGTTGAAGGTGCCCCAGTGGATCGGCAGCAGGGTGCCGGCCGGGGCGCCGCCCTGGAGGTCGAGGTGGGCCCGGAGGCCCTCCGCGGGGGTCATGTGGATGTCGGGCCAGTACTCCGAGTAGGCGCCGATCTGGATCATCGTGGCGTCGAAGGGGCCGTGCTCGGCGCCGATCTCCTTGAAGCCCGGGAAGTAGCCGGTGTCCCCGCTGTGGAAGATCCGGTGCTCTGCGCTGCTGACGACCCAGGAGGCCCACAGGGTGAACTGCTGGTTGCGCAGGCCGCGCCCGCAGAAGTGCCGGGCGGGGGTGGCGGTGAGGGTGAGGCCGGCGACCTCGGTCGACTCGTTCCAGTCGAGCTCGCGCAGCCGGTCCGGGGAGACGCCCCAGTGCTCCAGGTGCGCGCCGACGCCGAGCGGGACGGCGAAGACCGTGTCCGTGCGGGCGAGGGCCTTGATGGTGGGGAGGTCGAGGTGGTCGTAGTGGTCGTGGGAGATCACGACGACGTCGACGGAGCCCAGGGAGGCCAGCGGCACCGGGGCGGGGTGCAGCCGCTTGGGACCGGCGAAGGGGAAGGGGGAGCACCGGTCGCCCCAGACGGGGTCGAAGAGCACGCGGCGGCCGTCGATCTCCGCGAGGATGCTGGAGTGGCCCATCCAGGTCAGCCGGAGCCCGCTCGCCGGCGGCTTGGCCAGGTCGGCGAGGGTGGTCGGGTGGACGGGGATGGGCGCCGCGGGGCTGCGGCGGGCCCGCTGCTCCTTGTGGAAGTAGATCTTGGCGAACTCCGCCATCGATCCGGAAGGCCTGGTCCGGGCCCCCACCGGGTTCTGGAACACGCCGTCGGCGAAGTTCGGCGAGCGCAGGATCCGCTCCAGCCGTGCGCCGGACGGGTCCGCGCCGAAGGCTTCGGGCCGCAGGGCGCGCAGCCGGGGACGCAGGGGAAGGGAGCCGGTCAAGGCGCCTCCTGGGAAGGTGCAGGACGGGACGGTCGAGTGCTACGACCATCCCAACGCACACCGGCCCCGGAGGATTCCGCCGCGCGTGTCCGGGCCGCCGTCACGGCCGAAACCCGGCTGCCCGTCCACCGCTGCCCGTCCACCGCTCCCCCTCCCCCACGTCTCCTTCCCCCGCGTCCTCCTCCGCCGCGTCCGCTACAGCGGCAGCAGGTCCGGGCGCTTGGCCTCGACGTGGTCGCCGGAGGACTCGCCGCGCAGCCGGCGGCCGATCCACGGGACGAGGTGCTCGCGCGCCCACTGGATGTTGTCGCGGGTCACGTCCACCGAGCCGCGCGGCGGGACGGGCGGCCAGGGCTGGTCCGGGTCGGCCGGCACCTCGTAGCCGAGGACCTGTGCGGCGCGCAGCGCGACGCGGGTGTGGCCTTCGGGTGAGAGGTGGAGCCGGTCGCCGTCCCAGGCCCGGCGGTCCTGGACGGTCTTGAGGGACCACAGGTCGAGCACGGGGCAGTCGTAGCGGTCGGCGATGGCGCGGACGTGGACGTTGTACGTCGCGATCTTGCCCCGCAGGTGCTTGAGGACCGGCACGCCCCGCGTGTCGAAGCCGGTCGTGATCATCACGAGGCCCACGGAGGCCTTGAGGTCGGCGAGGGCCGCCTCGAACCGCTCCGCGACGTCGTCCGGGTCGCTGCCGGGGCGGATGATGTCGTTGCCGCCCGCGCAGAAGGTGACGAGGTCGGGTGCGAGTTCCTTGGCTCTCGGGATCTGGTCGGCCACGATCTGGTCGAGTATTTTGCCGCGCACGGCCAGATTCGCGTACCGGAAGTCGTGCTCGTCGCGCTGATCTGCCAGGAGTACGGCGAGGCGGTCCGCCCAGCCGAGGTAAGAATCCCCGGGTCCCGGGTCCCCCACGCCTTCGGTGAAGCTGTCCCCGATCGCCGCGTACGAGCCGATGGTCTTCAGTGTCGTCTTCGTCGCTGCCACAGGACAGCATCCTTCACCTTGGCAACCAACCTACGCCAACGTAATGAGGGGTTGACGGGCCGTGATCTATACCACGCGGGGGATAAGGAATAAGTACACGCGGAGCCGGGACCCCCCTCGGGTCCCGGCTCCGCGCGCGTCCTCGTGCCGACGGCGGGTGCCGTCAGATGCTCACGCCCTTGGAGCGGAGGTAGGCGAGCGGGTCGATGTCCGAGCCGTAGGACGGGCCGGTGCGGATCTCGAAGTGGAGGTGCGGGCCGGTCACGTTGCCGGTCGCGCCGGAGAGGCCGACGGTCTGCCCGCCGGTGACGCTCTGGCCCACGGAGACGGAGAGCGAGGAGAGGTGGCCGTACTGGGAGTACTTGCCGTCGGCGTGCTTGATGACGACCTCGTTGCCGTACGCGCCGCCCCAGCCTGCGGAAACCACGGTGCCCGCGCCGACGGCCCGGACGGTGGTGCCGGTGCTCGCGATGAAGTCGACGCCGGTGTGGTAGCCGGAGGACCACATGGCGCCGCTCGTGCGGTACTGGGTGGAGACGCCGCCGCCGACGGGGGCGGTGAAGCCGGACGCCGCGGCGGGCGCGGCGGGGGCGGCGGGGGCGGAGGCCTTCTCGCTCTTGGCGGCGGCGCCGGAGCCCTGGGCGGCCGCGCCGCCGGAAGTGCGGCCGGGCTTGCCGGTGGTGGCCTTGCCCGCGGCCTTCGGGGCCTGGGCCTTGCCGCCCACGCCCTCGGGCGCGGCCGGAGCGTCGCTGGAGGATTCCTCGACCGGGGCCGCAGGGGCCTTCGGGGCGGGGGCCGCGCCCTGGCCGCCGACGAGGTTCAGCTTCAGGCCCGGGTGGATGAGGGAGGGGTCGGCGCCGACGGCCTCGCGGTTGTCGGCGTACAGCTGCTCCCAGCCGCCCTCGATGTGGCGCTCGGCGGCGATCTTGGAGAGGTAGTCGCCGGGCACGACCGTGTAGACGCCGGGCGCGGCGGCCGCGGGCGCGGTGGCGGGGGCCGCGGTGCGGAGGGCCTCCGGGGCCTGCGCGCTCTGGGCGGGGACGGACGCGGCCGGGGCCGCGTTGGCGCCGGCGGCACCCATCAGCGGGAGCGCGAGGGCCGCTCCGCCGGTTCCGGCGACGGCGAAGCCGCGGGATATCGAACGGGACTTCGGACGGCGGTGCTTACCCTTTGCGGGCATGGCGAATTCCTCTCCGGCGCCTGCGAGGTGAGCTGTCGGGTTCGGACTGGAGATGTCCGGCCGTACGTGCGGAGCACGGGTTCGGCTTCACCCCTAGCTGCGCCGGAAATGATCCGGAACAGCGGCCTACCTGGTTCCCCCGCTCCTGCCGCGCGCGATGGTCGGGTGCGGTTCCCGGGCGGCGGCAGGATTAGGCGGTCCACCCGGATCGATCGCGAAGGTAATCGAGCGGGGCGCCGGGCAACAAGCCGCGAATTCCCTGACGGATTCGCAGATATGGGGGATCAATGGAATTCCGGTCACCCTGCGTCCATTCCGCACCATCAACAACCGCTCTCACAAGGCAATTCGGTCCCCGCGATCAGGCACGCACGGTCACCGTATGATCTGGCTCACGGGGCCGGGCCCGATCTCGCCTCCACATATGGCAAGTTGTTCCCAACCGGACCAATTCGGACACCACGGACCCACGCGGAGGAGTACACGTGACCCAGCAGATACCCCAGCCCCTTCCGGCCGGACCCGAACGCGGCACGGAGATGACGGGAGTGCGCAACTTCCGTGACGTGGGCGGGTTGCCGACCACGGACGGACGGAGGGTCAGGCCGGGACGACTGTTCCGAAGCGGACATCTGGCGCATGCCACCGAAACCGATACAGAGTTCCTCGCTTCGCTGGGGCTGCACACCGTCTTCGACTTCCGCAACGGAGCGGACCACGCGCTGGAGGGCCCGGACGTCGAACTGCCGGGTGTACGCAACGTGAACATCCCGCTGACGGATCCGGCCGACGGCCGGGAGTTCTGGAAGATGGTCCGCGAGGGCGAGCTCGACCAGCTCCGCGGCCTCCTGGGCGAGGGCCGGGCCGCCGCCCGCATGACGGACTCGTACCGCACGATCATCCGCACCCGCACCGCCGAACACAGCCGCGTCGTGCACGCGCTCGCGCTGGACAGCGTGCCGGCGCTGATGCACTGCGCCGCCGGCAAGGACCGGGCCGGGCTGTCGGTCGCCGTGACGCTGCTCGCGCTGGGCGTGGAGCGCGAGGCGATCGTGGCGGACTACCTGGAGTCCAACGTCCCGCACAACCGCTACCGGGTGCGCCGGGGCAGCGACGCGCCCGAGGCCCGCTCCCCCGAGGTGATGGAGCTGCTGGCGCCGCTGTTCGACGCCCGCGCGGAGTACCTGCTCGCGGCCTTCGCGGTCATCGACGAGCAGTGGGGCGGGGTGGAGCGCTACCTCGCCGAGGGGCTCTCGCTCGCACCCGAGTCCCTGGACCGGCTGCGGGACCGGCTCCTGGAGGGCTGACCCCCGGACGGCCGGAGGGGGCCCGTCCGGGCCCCCTCCGGCGCCGCCGCGCCTCAGCGGTTGCCGACCGCCTGCTTCACCAGGGTCCGCCCGAAGTCCCACATCAGGGCGCCCCCGCCGTGCGCCTCGTCCATGACCTCCTGGAAGGCCCCGACGAAGCGCTCCACGTCCGCCTCGTCCACGATGAGCGGCGGGATCAGCTTGATGACCTCCAGGTGGTCCCCGGAGACCTGGGTGAGGATCCGGTGCCTGCGCAGCAGCGGCACCACGACCATCTGCGCGAACAGGCCCTTGCGGGCCGCCTGGAGCATCGCCCACCGGCTGCGCAGCCCCAGCGAGGAGGGCCTGCCGAACTCGATGCCGATCATCAGTCCGCGCCCGCGCACCTCGTGCAGCAGCTCGTACCGGTCCACGAGCGCCGCCAGGCGTCCGCGCAGCAGGTCTCCCACGGCCCGGGCGTTGGCCACGACCTGCTCGTCCTCCATGACGGACAGGACCGCGAGGCCCGCCGCCATCGCCTGGGCGTTGGAACCGAAGCTGGCGGAGTGCACCAGCACCCGGTCCATGGACGAGTAGACCTTCTGGAAGATCCAGTCCTTGCCCAGGGTCGCGCCGACGGGCACGTACCCGCCGGAGAGGGCCTTGGCGACGCACACCAGGTCCGGTTCCACGCCCGGCTCGTGCTGGTACGCGTAGAAATCGCCGGTCCGTCCGAGGCCGGTCTGCACCTCGTCGGCGATGAGCAGGGCCTTGTGCCGGTGCAGCAGTTCCTGCGCGGCGCGCAGGAATCCGGGCGGGGCGGCGTGCACCCCCTTGCCCTGGACCGGCTCGACCACGAAGGCGGCCACGTCCCCGCGCGCGAGTTCGCGTTCCAGCGCCGCCAGGTCCCCGAGGGCGATCTTCGTGTCCGGGAGCAGCGGGGCGAAGCCGTCGCGGAAGCCGCCTTCTCCGTTGACCGACAGCGAGCCGGTGGTCAGCCCGTGGAAGGCGTGGTCGCAGTAGAGGATCCTGGGCCGCCCGGTGGCGTACCGGGCGAACTTCAGGGCGGTCTCCACCGCCTCGGTGCCGCTGTTGCCGAAGAAGACCCGGTCGAGGTGCGGGCTGTACGACAGCAGCTTCTCGGCCAGCAGGCCGGGCAGCGGCTGGCAGTCGAAGCGGGTGAGGTCGGCGAGCTGGGCGTCCAGGACGTCGTGCAGGGCCCGGCGGACGACCGGGTGGTGCCGGCCCAGGCCCATCACCCCGAAGCCGGCCAGCATGTCAAGGTAGTCGTTGCCCTCGTCGTCCCAGAAGTGGGCGCCCTCGGCCCGCACGTAGACCTTGTCGAAGCCGATGGTGTGCAGCATGCGGGGCAGCTGGTGGTTGAGGTGGCGGGCGTGCAGCTCGTAGCGCTCCCCGCCGCGCTCGGCGAGCAGCGCGGCGAGGTCGAAGCCCCGCCGCGCTCCCTGTCCGCCGGTCATGCCGACGCGTCCCGGTTGCCCGCCACGGTCTCCCGGGCGGCGCGCAGGGACTCCTTGAGGGAGCCCATGGTGGCGAGGACGGCGGTGGGCTCGTAGCCGCAGTGCGCCATGCAGTTGGCGCAGCGCGGGTCCTTGCCGCGGCCGTACTTGCTCCAGTCGGTGTCCTCGATGAGTTCCCGGTACGTGGGCACGTAGCCGTCGCTCATCAGGTAGCAGGGGCGCTGCCAGCCGAAGAGCGAGTAATTGGGAATGGCCCAGGCCGTGCAGGGGAAATCGGCCTTGCCTTCGAGGAAGTCGAGGAAGAGCGGGGAGTGGTTGAGCCGCCAGCGCCGCCGGTTTCCGCCGGCGAAGGCCTTCTTGAAGAGCTCCCGGGTCTGTTCGACGCCGAGGAAGTGTTCCTGGTCGGGTGCCTTTTCGTAGGCGTAGGCGGGCGAGATCATCATTTCGTCGACCTGGAGGTCGTCATTGAGGAAGTTCAGCACCTCGATGATCGTCTGCGGGGTGTCGGTGTTGAAGAAGGTGGAGTTCGTGGTCACCCGGAATCCGCGGCGCTTCGCCTCCTTGATCGCGGCGACGGCCTCGTCGAAGACGCCTTCCTTGGCGACGGATTCGTCGTGGCGTTCGCGCAGTCCGTCGATGTGGACGGCGAAGGCGAAGTAGGGGGACGGGGTGAACTTCTCGATCTTCTTGCGGAGCAGCAGTGCGTTGGTGCAGAGGAACACGTATTTCCGGCGGGCCACCAGCTGGCGCACGATCTCGTGGATCTGCGGGTGCATCAGGGGTTCGCCGCCGGCGATGGAGACCATGGGCGCGCCGGACTCCAGGACCGCGCCGACCGCCTGGGCGACGGGCATGCGCTGCTTGAGCACTCCGGCCGGGTGCTGGATCTTCCCGCAGCCCTCGCAGGCGAGGTTGCAGGCGTAGAGCGGCTCCAGCTCGACGATCAGCGGGAACTTCTCGCGCTTGCGGAGCTTCTGTTCGAGAAGATAGGTCCCGACCCTGATGGACTGTCGCAGGGGCATTGCCATCTGGATTCACCTCCTGGGAAGCAGCAACGAACGGTGCCATTCGTAGAACGCGGGCAGTACGGCACGTAGTACACGGAAGGCCGATATTCCACCGCGAACCGTGCCGATACGGACGAGCTCGTGCTCCGGAGCGTCCACGATCACCCGGACGGCCGCTACGGGGCGTCCCGGCGCCGCGGCGGTCCACAGGGTGGCCGCGGACTCCATGTCGACCGCGACGGCGCCGGTGGCGCGCAGCCGGTCCCGCTCCTGGCCGCGGACGACGTGGTCGGATCCGGTCAGTGCGCCGGTGTGCACGGTCCGGCCGGGTGCGGCGCGGGCCAGTGCCTCGGCGAGCAGGGCCGTGCCGGTGCAGCCGACCGCCCCGCGGGGGTCCCGGGTCTCCTCGGCGACGACCAGGTCGCCGGGGTGCATGCCGGGCACCAGGCCGGCGCAGAACCCGGTCGCGAGGACGGCCGCCCGGTGCATCCCTGGCCGGGCCAGGGCGCGGGCGACGGACCGGTCGGCGGCGCGCGGTCCCATGCCGGTACGCAGGACCGTTCCGCCGCCCGCGGCCGCGCGGCCCGCGCTGCGCAGGGCCGCCTCCTCGATGCGCAGGGCGCAGGCGACCAGCAGCGGCGGCGGGGGGCCGGCCCCGGCGGGCCCGGCGGGCATCAGGACTCCCCCGCCCGCGGGACGCTGCGGCGCTCCGGGCCGAACGGTTCTCCGTAGAGGTACCGGCCGAGTGCGGTGAGCGGGAACACCTGCCGGTAGAGGTGGTAGTTGATGGAGAAGTCCCAGGGGAAGCCGGTGCCGGTGAAGTACGGCTCGTCCCAGGTCCCGTCGGGGCGCTGGGTCTCCACCAGGTAGGCGAGGCCCCGTGCGACGGCACCGCCGTCCCGCTCCCCCGCCGACAGCAGGGCCATCAGGGCCCACGCGGTCTGCGAGGCCGTCGAGGCGCCCTTCCCGGCCCAGGAGCGGTCCTGGTAGGAGCGCTGGTCCTCGCCCCAGCCGCCGTCCTCGTTCTGTACGGACTCCAGCCAGCCCACGGCCCGCCGGACGGCGGGGTGCGAGGGCGCGATCCCGGCGGCGGTGAGGGCGGGGACCACCGAGCCGGTGCCGTAGACGTAGTTGGTGCCCCAGCGGCCGAACCAGGCGCCGTCCGGCTCCTGTTCGGCGAGCAGCCAGGCGATGCCGCGCCGGGCGCGCGGGTCGGCGCCCCGGCCCTCGGCGGCGAGCATCTCCACCACGTGGGCGGTGACGTCCGCCGAGGGCGGGTCGATGACCTCGCCGAAGTCGCAGAAGGGGAGCCGGTTGGGGAAGGGGCTGGTGTTGTCGGCGTCGAAGGCGCCCCAGGCGCCGTTCTTCGACTGCATCCCGAGGTTCCAGGACACCCCGCGGGCGATGGCCGCCTCGACCTTGCCCGGCTGGGGGTGGCGGATCCGGCGCAGTGCCAGGACCACTTCGGCGGTGTCGTCGATGTCGGGGTAGTTGTCGTTGTGGAACTCGAAGGCCCAGCCGCCGGGGGCGAGTCCGGGCCGGCGTACGGCCCAGTCGCCGGGCCGGCGGATCTCCTCGCCCAGCATCCAGTCGGCGGCACTGACCAGGGCGGGGTGGTCGGGGGGCAGGCCCGCGTCGGCCAGGGCGATGGCGGCGAGGCAGGTGTCCCAGACCGGGGACTGGCAGGCCTCGACCATCCGGGCGCCGTCCGCGCGCCACACGGCGAACCGGTCGAGGGAGTCCAGCCCGGCCCGCATCACCGGGTGCTCCAGGTCGTAGCCGAGCAGGTGCAGGGCGATCACGGAGTAGACGGCGGGGGGCTGGATCCCGCCCCAGCAGCCGTCGTTCTCCTGGCGCTCGATGATCCAGCGGCCGGCGGCGGCCATGGCCGCCTTCCGCAGCCGGCGCGGGGCGACCCGCCGGTAGAGGTGCAGGGCCTTGTCCATCCGCTGGAAGGCGCCGTCCCAACTGGCCAGCGGTGCGAGGGGTTTGACGGGGCTGGGGTCGCGGGCGTCGGTGTGCAGCTCGTCGAGCGCGAAGGGGGCCGGGCGGACCGGCCGCAGCCCGGAGACCACGGTGAGCGGGACGATGGTCTGGCGGGCCCAGCAGCCGAAGTCGTAGATGTTCAGGGGCACCCAGGGCGGCAGGAACACCAGCTCGGGCGGCAGCTCCGGCAGGTGGTCCCAGCTCCACCAGCCGAACAGGGCCAGCCAGATCCGGGTGAACACGCGGGCGGCGGCGATCCCGCCGTGGGCCCGGATCCAGGCCGAGGCGCGGGTCATGTGCGGGGCGTCGGGCGGGTCCCCGGCCAGCCGCAGGGCGACGTACGCCTCGACGGTGGCGGAGAGTTCGGGCGGTCCGCCGTGGAAGGTGGCCCAGGTGCCGTCCTCGCGCTGCTCGCCCCGGATGAAGAGGGCGGCGGCGTGGGTGACGGCCTCGTCCCGGATGCCGAGGAACTGGCGCAGCAGCAGGTCCTCGGCGTCCATGGTGACGTTGGTCTGCAGGTCGCCCTTCCACCAGCCCTCCGGGTCCTGGCGGGCCAGCAGCTCGCCGGTCGCCCGGTCGACGGCCTCCCGTACGCCCTTCGGCAGGCCGGTGGCGCCGCCGGACGGGCCGGCGGCAGCGGCGGCCGGGGCCGCCGTGCTGTCGTGTCGCGGATCCGCGCCGCCGGTGATCGCACCGCCGCCGTCGGTCGTCGCTGTCATGGCTTCCCCTTCGAACAGAGCTTCGGCTGTGCCCGGGTCTGCCGTCGGCCGGGGGGTCCCTAGGCGGGGTCCCCGGCCGGCGACTCGCGATTCATATCCACTTTCCGGCGGAGATCACCTCTTGCGCACGACGACGAAGTCGGCGAGCGCCACGAGCTGCTCCCGCACCCGCTGCGGCATGTCCACGTCGTCGAGCGCCCGGATGGCGATCGCGTGCTGGCGGCGCGCCTCGTCGGCGGTCCACTGGCGACCGCCGGCGGCCTCGATGAGGGCGGCGCGGTGGGCGAACTCCTCCTCGGAGAAGTTCTCGAAGTCGTTGCTCTTGGCGTCGGCCGCGAGCAGCCGTCCGAGCTCCTCGCACGCGGGTCCGCCCGCGGCGAGGGCCGCGACGACGGGCAGGGACTTCTTGCGCTGGCGCAGGTCGCTCCAGGTCTGCTTGCCCGTGGACTCCGGGTCGCCCCAGATGCCGAGGAGGTCGTCGACGGCCTGGAAGGCGAGGCCGAGGTGGTAGCCGTACTCCTCCAGCTTGTCGGCGGTGCGGTCGTCGGCGCCGCCGAGCACCGCGCCGATCGACACCGAGCAGGCGAGCAGGGCTCCGGTCTTGTTCCCCTCCATCTCCAGGCACTCCTGGACGCTGACGCGCTCGCGGTGCTCGTAGGAGATGTCCTGGGCCTGGCCGTCGATGAGCTTGCGGCTGGCGGTGGTCAGGCGGCGGGTCGCCCGGGCGGCCGGGGCGGTGCCGAGCTCCAGCAGCACCTCGTTGGCGAGGGCGAACAGGGCGTCGCCGACGAGGATCGCGAGGGCGGGGCCGTGCACCTTCCACACCGTGTCGCGGTGGCGGCGCTGCTCGTCGCCGTCCATCAGGTCGTCGTGCAGCAGCGAGAAGTTGTGGACGAGCTCGACGGCGACGGCGCCGGGGATGCCGACCTCGGCGGCGGCGCCCGCCGCCTCGGCGGAGAGCAGCGCGAGGGCGGGGCGCACGGCCTTGCCGCCGTCGCCGTCCGCCGGGTTGCCCTGGGCGTCGATCCAGCCGAAGTGGTAGGCGGCGACGGTGTCCATGGGCGCCGCGAGCCGGCTCACCGCCGCGCGGAGCACGGGGGTCGACAGGTCGCGGCCGCGTTCGAGGAGGGCGAGGGTGTCGGCGTTCCCCGCTCCCCCTCCGGCCGCGCCCGTGCCGGCATCCGTGTTCTCGACAGCCGGGTTCCCCGGGTTCACTGGCTCTCCTCTGGTTCCTGTGCGTGCTGTGCCGGTGGTGCTGGTGGTGATGCTCATACCGCCTCCTGCAGGGGGTGTTCGCGGGGGCGGCCGAGAGCGGCCAGCGCGGCGTGCGCCGCGCCGAGGCCGCTGCGGACGGCGCTCTCCATGGTCGCGGGCCAGCCGGTGGCGGTCCACGCACCGGCGAGGTAGAGCCCCGGCGTGTCGGTGCGGGGGCCCGGCCGCAGCCGGCCGACGCCCGGGCTGGGGGCGAAGGTGGCCGTCCGCTCGCGGGTGACGAAGAAGTCCCGTACCTTCGCGCCGCGCGCGGCCGGAAGCAGCCGTTCCAGCTCGGGCAGGTACTTGGCGCGCAGGACGGAGACGGGCTCGTCGATGTCGTCCTGGGCGACGGACTGGGACAGCGCCAGGTACTGGCCGCCGTCGGTGAGTCCGGAGGCGTCGGTGCGGTCGAAGACCCACTGGACGGGGGTGCCCAGCGCGGCGAAGAAGGGCTGCTTGAGCACCTTGCGGTCGTAGACGACGTGGACGTTGAGGATGGGGGCGGTGCCGATGTCGAGGAGCTTGTCCGGGTCGGCCAGCGCCCCGGCGGGCAGCAGGGCGTGCGCCTCGCGCTGCGGGACGGCGAGGACGACGGTGCCCGCGTCGAGGGACTCGCCCTCGGTGTCGACCCGCCAGCCGCCGTCCCCGGTGCGGGTGACCGCGGTGACCCGGGTGCGCAGTTCGGTGCGCACCCCGGCGGCGTCGAGGGCCTTGCGGGCGAGGGTGTCGTGGAGGTCGCCGAGCGGGACCTTGGCCCAGCCGATGTCGGCGGCGCCGTTCTCGGAGAGCAGGCCGGTCTTGAAGACCATGGCGGCCAGGCCCAGCGAGGAGTCGCCGGCGGTGGCGTTGAGGGTGGCGATGCCGACGAGGTCCCACAGGGCGTCGACGGTGCGGGGGGACTGGCCGTAGCGGGCCAGCCAGGTGCCGAAGTCGAGGCCGTCGAGGGCCGGGTCGGCGGGGTCGAGGCGGCGCAGCGCGAGGGCGGCGCGGCCGACGCTCGCGCGCTCGGCGAGGGAGAGGTGCGGGTAGGTCGCCAGCGAGGCGGCCAGGTGCAGGGGGACGGGCAGCGCGCTGCGGCGCAGCCGCCCGAGGCGGGGCCCGCGGGGGTGGGCCACGTCGAGGACGGGCACGTCGAGCCGGTCCTGGAGCGGGGCGAGGGCCGCGCCGTCGACGCGGTCCAGGAACCACCGGTAGGCGGTGCAGCAGCGCAGGTAGACGTGCTGGCCGTTGTCGACGGTCAGGTCGCCGCGCTTGAAGGAGAAGGCGAGGCCGCCGAGCCGGGGCCGCCCTTCGAGGAGGGTGACCCGCAGTCCGGCGTCGGCGAGCTCCAGCGCGGCCGTGACGCCGGCGAGGCCGCCGCCGATGACGACGGCGCGGTCGTCGCTCCCGCCGGTTCCGCTGCCGCTCATGAGGCCTCCCTGGTGGTACGCCGGCCCGCCCGGCCGGAGGGTGCTGCGAAGCCCGCAGGGACAGACGCGGCCCCGCCCCGCACGGTTGCCCGCGCGGCGGCCGGCAGGGACCGCGCGGGGCCGGGGAACCCGCCGGCGGCGGGTGCCGCGTCCTGCGGGCGGACGCCGCCCGGTGCCGGGCGGGTGCCCGGGCGGGCGGGCGGCATCAGGGTCGCCGCCGGGTGGTCCGGCGGGAGACGGTGCGGGCGTCGAGGCCGGACAGGCCGCGTACGGCCACGTACGCCTTCTCGTGGGTCGGCAGCGACACGCGGCCGCGCAGCACCGCCTCGGGTTCGCGCTCGATGCGGTCCAGGAGGCGGCGGTAGATGCCCGCCATGGCGGCCACGCAGGCGCCGCTGCGCCGGTCGAGCATCGGCAGCAGCCGGTAGCCCTCGGTGAACAGGGCCCGGGCGCGCCGGACCTCGTGGTGCACGAGTCCGGCGAAGTCGGCTCCGGCGGGGGCCCGGCCGCCCTGGAAGCCCTCGGAGCAGCCGAACTTGGCGAGGTCCTCGGCCGGCAGATAGGTGCGTCCGTTGCCGGCGTCCTCGCGGACGTCGCGCAGGATGTTCGTGAGCTGGAGCGCCAGGCCCAGGGTGTCGGCGTACTCGTCGGCGCGGTCGGCCGGGCCGACGGTGCCGAACACGCCGAGGGAGAGCCGTCCGATGGCCCCGGCGACGCAGCGGCAGTAGGCCGCGAGGTCGTCCCAGGTCTCGTACTCCTCGCCGCGGACGTCCATCAGGACGCCGTCGATGAGTTCGTCGAGGCCGCCGAGGGGGATCGGGAAGCGGCGCGCGGCGTGCGCGAGGGCGACGGCGACCGGGTCGGTGTCGTCCTCGTCGACCTCCCCGCCGCGGATCCGGCCGAGCAGGGCGCGGGTGTCCTCCAGCCGGGCCAGCTTGGCTCCGGGCGCGAGGGTGCCGTCGCCGATGTCGTCGACGCGCCGGGAGAAGGCGTACAGCGCGGACATCGCCTGCCGCTTGTCGGTGGGCAGCAGCCGGATGCCGTACGCGAAGTTGCGCGCCTGCGTGCCGGTGACGGCCTCGCAGTAGCTGTAGGCCGCGAGGACCTGGGCGGACGGTGCTGACGCGTGTGCGGTGCCCTCCACGTTCGGGCTCACCCCTTTCTCGGCGCTGTGCGCAGGACGGCGGCCACCTCGCGGAGCAGGAGGCTCCGGGTGGGCTTGGGCGGGCCGGGCAGCACGTCGAAGCCGGCGGCGGAGACCGCGCGCAGGGCGGCTCGCCCCCCTCCCGTGAATCCCGCGAGCAACAGCCGCAGCCTGCCGTGCACGCTACCCACGAGCGGGATGCCCTCATTCAGCAGGTCGCTCGCGCGTTCGGCCTCGAAGGCGATCAGGGACCGCAGGGAGGCTCCGGCGGACGGGGCCCCGAGGTCGGCCTCGGTGACGTGGAAGCGGCGCATGTCCTCGGCGGGGAGGTAGATCCGGTCGCGGCCGAGGTCCTCGGCGACGTCCTGGAGGTGCTCGACGAGCTGCAGGGCCGTGCAGACGGCGTCGGAGCGGCGGATCCGCTCGGGGGTGCCGGTGCCGGTGAGCTCCAGCACGAGGCGCCCGACGGTGTTGGCGGAGAGCTCGCAGTAGCCGAGGAGCTCCCCGTACGTCTCGTAGCGGGCCACTCGCTGGTCCTGGCGGTTGGCCTCGATGAGCCCGAGGAAGTGCTCGGCGCTCAGGCCGTGGTCGCGTACGACGGGCTGGAGGGCGAGCAGCAGGGGGTGGCGCGGGGGGCCGTCGGTGCCGCCGAAGACGCGCAGCAGGTCGGCTTCGAGGGCGTCGAGCATCGCGAGCCGGTCGTCGGCCGCGGCGGCGTCGAGGCCGAGGAGGACGGCGTCGCGGCCGCCGGGGGCGAGGTCGCCGTCGCCGATGTCGTCGACCAGGCGGGCGTACCCGTAGACCGCCATGAGGCCGTCGCGCCAGGCGCGCGGGAGGAAGGCGGGGGCGACGGGGAAGTTCTCCGCCGCGGCCTTTCCGAGGGTGGCCCGCGCGTGGTGCAGGTCGGGGGCGCCTTCGCCGGCCGCCGGCGCGGGACGGATGCCGTGCCCGGGGGTCACCGCCCGCCGCCCGGGACGGCCGCTGTGCCTGGGGGCCGGAGAATTCCCGTAGCCATTGCCGTCACGTCTCCCGTTCTACACTGCCGACCCAAGTCATCCTATTTCGGACACGCCGCCGGACCTTACCCGGGGGTATCCCCACGGAGCCGGCTGCGGGGAATCGTCCACTCTTGGCGCGATTGAGAACTGGTCCAGCTTACGCTGTACAACGCCGCGGGGGCCTATCGGGTGTCCCCGCGCCCCGGAATGTCGGCCGCCGCCCCGGATCTCCCGCTCCGCCCGCCGGTCCGCGGGCGCCTCCCCCATGGCGAGGCCCCCACCGCGGGGAGCGGAGGGGGCCTCGGGGCCGGGGGCGGCGGACCCTCGGGTCAGTGGCCGCTGGCCTTCTCGTACGCCGAGACCACTTCCTCGGTGGGGCCGTCCATCAGGAGCTCGCCCTTCTCCAGCCACAGCACCCGGTCGCAGGTGTCGCGGATGGACTTGTTGTTGTGGCTCACCAGGAAGACCGTGCCGGCCTTCTCCCGCAGCTCGCGGATGCGGTTCTCGGACCGCACCTGGAAGCTGCGGTCACCCGTGGCGAGCGCCTCGTCGATCATCAGGACGTCGTGGTCCTTGGCGGCGGCGATCGAGAAGCGCAGGCGCGCGGCCATGCCGGAGGAGTAGGTGCGCATCGGCAGGGAGATGAAGTCGCCCTTCTCGTTGATCCCCGAGAAGTCGACGATGTCCTGGTAGCGCTCCTTGATCTGCTCGCGGCTCATGCCCATCGCGAGACCGCCGAGGACGACGTTGCGCTCGCCGGTGAGGTCGTTCATCAGGGCGGCGTTCACGCCGAGCAGCGAGGGCTGGCCGTCGGTGTAGACCTTGCCGGACTCGCAGGGCAGCAGGCCCGCGATGGCGCGCAGCAGGGTCGACTTGCCGGAGCCGTTGGAGCCGATGAGGCCGATGGCCTCGCCGCGGTACGCGGTGAAGGAGACGCCCCGCACGGCGTGGACGCGGCGGACGCCGGGGGCGTCGCCCTTCCCCCGGCGGAGGATCTTGCTCAGGGCGGCGGTGGCGCTGCCCCTGCCGGAGCTGCCCGTGTTGACGCGGTACACGATGTGCACCTCGTCCGCGATGACGGTGGGGACGCGCCCCTGGGTGTTGTCAGCCACGGCCGTAACGCTCCTCAGCCTTCCAGAAGTACACGAAGCCGCCGAGGCCGATCACCACGGCCCAGCCGACCGCGAAGGCCCAGACGTGCGGCGGGAGGTTCTCCGGGCCGTAGCCGTCGATCATCGCGAAGCGGACCAGGTCCATGTAGATCGCGGCGGGGTTCCACTGGAGCACGTCCGCGATCCACGCCGGCCGGTCCTTCAGCATCTCGCTGATGGAGAACATGACGCCCGAGGCGTACATCCAGGTACGGGTGAGGAAGGGCATCAGCTGCGCCAGGTCGGGGGTCTTGGACCCCATGCGCGCGAAGACCAGCGCGAGCCCGGTGTTGAAGACGAACTGCAGCACCAGCGTCGGGATCACCAGCAGCCAGGACAGGCGCGGGTAGTTCCCGAAGGCCACGGCGACGACGACCACGACGATCATCGAGTACAGGAGCTGCTGGAGCTGCTGCATCGAGAAGGAGATCGGCAGGGAGGCGCGCGGGAAGTGCAGCGCGCGCACCAGGCCGAGGTTGCCGGGGATCGCCCGGACACCGGCCATCAGCGAGCTCTGGGTGAAGGTGAAGACGAAGATGCCCATCACCAGGAAGGGGATGTAGACCCCCTTCTCCATGCCCCGGCCGGCGTTCAGGATCAGGCCGAAGATCAGGTAGTACACCAGCGCGTTGAGCAGCGGGGTCGCCACCTGCCAGACCTGGCCGAGCTTGGCCTGGCTGTACTGCGCCACCAGCTTGGCCCGCGAGAAGGCCATGATGAAGTGGCGCCTGCCCCAGAGCTGCCGCACGTATCCGCCCAGGCTGGGCCGCGCGCCACTGACGGACAGGCCGTACTTCCGGGCGAGCTCCGCGGGGCTGAGCCCGGCGTCGTCGGACGGCGGCTTGCTCGTGGCGAGGGCACCGTCGTGGGTTGTGTCACTCACAAGTTGGAACTTTCCGTCTTCTGGATGCGGCAGGAGGGGCATCGGGGGCTGGGACGCCGGACCCGTGAAGGGCCCATGGTCCCAGACCCGAGCTTGTCAGATGACCGGCGGGCGGCCCAGCCGCGTCAGCCGCCAGACCGTGCGCCACCTCATGGGGCGCCGGGGACCACAGGGGGTGGTCCAGCCCTCCTTGAACCCGCCGAACCAGGCCTTGAGCGCCGGCGCCGAGGGCCTGCGTACGAGCGTCAGCGCCAGCCAGACGCCCAGGTAGACCGGGACCAGCGGGGCGGGCAGGTTGCGGCGGGCGAGCCACACCCGGTTACGGGCCACCATACGGTGGTACACCGCGTGCCGGGAGGGGGCGGTGGCCGGGTGCAGCAGCACCATGTCCGCCCGGTAGTCGATCAGCCACCCCGCGTCGAGCGCCCGCCAGGCCAGGTCGGTCTCCTCGTGGGCGTAGAAGAACTCGCCGGGGAGCGTGCCGACCTGCTCGAACACCTTCGTGCGGACGGCGTTGGCACCGCCCAGGAACGTGGTCACGCGGGAGGAGCGCATCGGGTCCGAGGCGCGCAGCCGGGGTACGTGGCGGCGCTGGGTGGTGCCGGTCTCGGGGTCGGCGATGCGGAAGCTGACGATCCCGAGCTCCGGGTCCTCGGCGAAGGCCTGCCGGCACAGCTCGGCGGTGTCCGTGCGCTCCAGCAGCCCGTCGTCGTCGAGGAAGAGCAGGGCGTCGACGTCGGAGCCGCCGGGCCCGAAGGCCTCGATGCCGACGTTGCGGCCGCCGGGGATGCCCAGGTTCTCCGGGAGGCCGACGGTGCGCACGCCCTCGGGGAGCCCGGTGACCTCGACGCCCTGGCCGACGACGACCACCTCGACGGGGTCGCCCTCCTGCCGGGCGACCGAGTCGAGGAGCGCCTTCAGCTCGTCGGGGCGGTTGCCCATGGTGATGATCACGGCGCCCAGCCGCATCGGCGCGGTCACTTGAGCCTGCTGGAGGCCAGGACCGACACCAGGTGCAGCACGGTCTGGAGCATCGCGATGCCCGCGAGTACGGCCACGCCGATGCGGGTGAAGAACAGGTCTCCGCGGATCTGGTCGGCGATGGCCAGGACCAGGATCAGCAGGGAGGCCTCGATGCCGAGGATCAGCCGGTGGAACTTGAGCGCGGCGGCGGCCCGGCGGGCGAGGGCCATGCCGGAGGAGCGGGGCTCGGCGGCGGACTCCTGGACCACGGGCTTGCCGGCCTGGTGCCGGGCCACGCCGACCAGGTCGGTCTCGGCCTTGATCAGGATGGCGCCGAGGGCGGCGAGGGTGCCCAGGAAGGCCCACAGCCAGTCGATCCGCCCGCTGCCCCACAGGTCGGCGGCGCGCAGGCCGAAGCCGACGAGGACGGCCGCGTCGCACAGGTAGGCGCCGACCCGGTCCAGGTAGACGCCGGAGAGCGAGTACTGCTTCTTCCAGCGGGCGACCTCGCCGTCGACGCAGTCGAGCAGCAGGTACAGCTGGACCGCGACCACGCCGAGGGCGGCGCCGAGCACGCCCGGCACCAGCAGGGCCGGGGCGGCGAGGACGCCGGCGACGGTCATCACGTAGGTCAGCTGGTTCGGCGTGACTTTGGTGGTGACCAGCAGCCGGGTGATGCGCAGGGAGACCTCGCGCATGTACAGGCGACCGCCCCAGTGCTCGCCACTGCGCCGGTCCTTGACGCCCGGCGGGTGAACGACGGGCCGGAGTTCAGCTACGGATGGTCTGGGCATAGTCGGCGTAAGCGTCCCTGATCTCGGCTGCGGACAGGTTGAGGTGCTCCAGGATCGTGAAGCGTCCCGGGCGGGTCTGGGGGGCGTACTCGACGGCGGCGACGAACTCGTCCACGCTGAACCCGATCTCCTCGGGCAGCACGGGCAGGCCGTGGCGGCGCAGCACCTCCGTGAACAGGCCGGCCTGTTCGGCGGCCCCGCGCAGGTGCATGGCGAAGGCGGCGCCGATGCCGACCTGCTCGCCGTGGAGCGCGGAGCGCCCGGGGTAGAGCAGGTCGAAGGCGTGGCTGATCTCGTGGCAGGCCCCGGAGGAGGGGCGGCTGTCCCCGCTGATCGACATGGCGATGCCGGAGAGGACGAGGGCCTCGGAGAGCACGGTGAGGAACTCGTCGTCGCCGCAGCCGCCGGGGTGGCGCAGCACCGACTCGCCGGCGGTACGGGCCATGGCGGCGGCCAGGCCGTCCACGGACTCGCCGGTGATCTTGTGCGAGAGCTCCCAGTCGGCGATGGCCGAGATGTTGGAGATGGCGTCGCCGACCCCGGCGCGGATGAAGCGGGTGGGGGCCTCGCGGATCACGTCGAGGTCGATCACCATCGCGATCGGGGTGGGGACGCCGTAGGAGCCCCGGCCGTTGTCGTTGTCCAGGATGGACACCGGGGAGCAGATGCCGTCGTGGGAGAGGTTGGTGGCGATGGCCACCATGGGCAGGCCGACCCGCGCCGCGGCGTACTTCGCCACGTCGATGATCTTCCCGCCGCCCAGCCCCACGACGGCGTCGTAGCGGCGGCCCTTTATGTCGTCGGCGAGCTTGACCGCCGAGTCGATGGTGCCGTCGACGACCGGGTACCAGTCGGCGAGCGGCAGGGCCGGCTCCAGACGGGTGCGCAGCGCCTGTCCGGAGCCCCCGCTGATCGCGATCGCGAGCCGGCCGGACGCGGAGATCCGCTGGTCGGCGAGGATGCCGTCCAGCTGGTCCATCGCCCCGCAGCTGATGTCGACGACGACCGGCGAGGGGATCAGCCGCGTCAGTACTGGCATGCGATCGTCCGGCCCTTGGCGAGGTCGTCGTGGTTGTCGATCTCGACCCACTTGACGTCACCGATGGGGGCGACGTCGATGGTGAAGCCGTCGTTGACGAGCTGCTGGTAGCCGTCCTCGTAGTAGAGGTCGGGGTCGCGCTCGAAGGTGGTCTTCAGGGCCTCGGCGAGCTGCTCGGCGGCCTCGGGCTCGATGAGGGTGACGCCGATGTACTCGCCGGTCGCGTCGGCGGGCTCCATCAGCTTGGTGATCTTCCGCACACCCTCGTCGCCGTCCACGACGACCTTCATCTCCTCGTCGGCCAGGTTCTTGACCGTGTCGAGGGCGAGGATGATCTTCCGGCCGTCGCCGCGGGCGGCGAGCAGGGTCTTCTCGACGGAGACGGGGTGGACGGTGTCGCCGTTGGCGAGGATCACACCCTGCCCCAGGACGTCACGCGCGCACCACAGGGAGTAGGCGTTGTTCCACTCCTCGGCCTTGTCGTTGTCGATCAGCGTGATCTTGACGCCGTACTTGGCCTCCAGGGCCTCCCGGCGCTCGTACACGGCCTCCTTGCGGTAGCCGACGACGATCGCGACCTCGGTCAGGCCGACCTCGGCGAAGTTGCCCAGGGTCAGGTCGAGGACGGTGAGGCTGTCCTCCTGCCCCTCGGGGCCGACGGGCACGAGGGCCTTGGGCAGGGTGTCGGTGTAGGGACGCAGGCGGCGTCCGGCACCGGCAGCGAGGACAAGGCCGATCATGCTGGTTCTCCTTCGTCATGTACGGCGGGTGCCCCGGAGGAGACCCAGAAGCGGATGCTCTCCACGAGCACCACGATTGCCACGAACACGGCCATGGCCGTGAGCGCGACGGGGAACGCGTCACGGGCGAGGACGGTGGCGAGGACCACGGCCAGCAGGACCCTGCCCTCGTGACCGCCGGTCGTCCGCACCAGCCAGTGCGGGGGAGCGCCCGAGCCACCACGGATGCGGTAGACGGTGTCGTAGTGATGGTAGGCGACCGCCGCGACCAGTCCGAATGCGGCGGGAAGGGCCCCGGGGACGTCGGCCTTGGCCGCCAGCACGAGGACCGTCACGTACTCGGCGAACCGGAAGAGCGGCGGGATCAGCCAGTCGAGGGGGCCCTTGAGGGGGGCGGCCACCGCCGCGCCGGCGAAGAACACGTACCCGGCGGCGGTCCCGATCAGCCAGGGGTCCCCGAAGTCCCCGGTGAGCGCGTTGCCGGTGATCAGCAGCGCGGCGGCCAGGGCCAGCCAGGGCGCGGCGCGGTCCGGCCGCCTGGTGGGCCGGGGGTAGCCGGTCCAGGCCAGGACGCCCGAGTCGGCGAGGTCCGCGAGGGCCCGGGCCGCCCGGTCGGTCCTCTTCGCCTTGCGGGTCACCGAGCGCAGGACGCGTCCGGCGGTGGTGTACAGCGCGCCGAAGGCGCAGCCGACGAGCAGGGCGTAGAAGACGGTGCGGGGGGTGGTGACGGCGGTCAGCACCGCGATCATCGCCCAGCGCTCGCCGATCGGCAGGATGATCATCCGCCGGACCCAGACGGTCCAGCCGACGCTGTCGAGCCGGCCGGAGAGGGCCGCGGTGGGGCTCGTGTTGGCGGTGGCGTCGTGGTTGGCCTCGTTGAACGAGAAGTCCACCACGTGCCGGCAGGTCATCAGGATCATCGAGGCGAGGGCGAGGGCCCAGACGTCGTCGCCGTTGCGGGCCGCGCCGAGCGCGAGGCCCGCGTAGAAGGAGTACTCCTTCGCACGGTCGAAGGTCGCGTCGAGCCAGGCGCCCATCGTCGAGTACTGGAGCGAGTAGCGGGCGAGCTGCCCGTCGGTGCAGTCCAGGACGAAGGAGACGAGCAGCAGCACGCCGGCGGTGACGTAGCCCCAGCGCTCCCCCGTGGCCGCGCAGCCCGCCGCGACCAGCGCGGTGATCAGCGAGGCGGTGGTGACCTGGTTCGGGGTCAGGCCGCGGCGCGCGCACCAGCGGGCGATGTAGCGCGAGTACGGGCTGATGAAGAAGGTGGTGAAGAAGCCGTCGCGGGACTTCACCGCGCTGCGCAGGCGCACGGCCTCGTCGTCGACGGCGGCCACGGCGGCGAGGGCCTCGGTGCGCTCGGCCTCCCCGTCCGGCACGGCCGCGACCAGGCTGCCCAGCTCGGGCCGCTGGACGGTGGTCCCGGCGGCCTCCACCGCGGCGGCGAGCCGGTCCGCGTACGGTCCGGTGCCCGCCGGGGCCAGCGCGGCGGCCTTGTCGAGGGCCGCGCGGGCCCCCGCCTGGACGGCGAAGGCGCCGGTCACGGCGCAGGCGTCGAAGCGCGGGTCGGTCAGGGCGAGGCGCAGCGCGTGCGGGTGCCCGACGAAGGCGCTGTCGACGACGGCCACCCGCTCCTGGGCCGGGACCCCGGCGAGGGCGGTGGCGGTGTCTTCGGGACCGGCGGCCGGGCGGACGTCGAACCCGAGCGACCGGAGCTCGTCCTGGAGCGGTGATCCGGGTACCGGCGGGCCGGTGAGGATGACGGTCGGCAGACGAACTCACTCCTTGCGACGGACATTCCCGACGGCCGGGCGCCCGGGTGGGGGCGGCGGCAGCGCGTCGGCAGGGCTGTCGGCAGAGGCTATCGGATGAATGGAAGGCCTCATTCATCAGCTGTTCAGGCCGAAACGGGGCCGTTCGGGCCCGGATGTTAGGGTGGACGGCGGCGCACACGGGTCACGTGGTGCGCCCAGGCGGGTCGAAGCGGCCCTGTTCGGGAAACGAGGTGGGTTGATGACCGTCGCAGTGGTCGCTGCCGTGCGCAGCGAACTCCGGTACATCCCCGTTTCCTTCCGGGCGTCCGGCCGGGTCTGACACCGACCACCGGTAAGACCTCGTCGGCCGGAGCCCCCGTTCAAGGGTTCACGTTGACCGACAACACCGCTTCTTCTTCCGCATCTCCTTCCGGCTCCGACGACGGCGTCTTCGCCGCCTTCATGGAGCTGCACCGCGGGCTGCCCCGGCAGACCCCCGGTTCCGACGACTCCACCCGGCACCTGCTCTCCCTGTGCGGACCGCTCCCCGAGCGGCCCCGCGTCCTCGACCTGGGCTGCGGTCCGGGCCGCAGCGCCCTGCTGCTCGCCGCCGAGGCGGGCGGGGCGGGCCTCGCCGAGGTGACCGCCGTCGACCTCTACGAGCCCTTCCTCGACGAGCTGCGCGCGGCCGCCTCCGCGCGGGGCCTGGACGGGCGCGTCCGCACGGTGCGCGCCGACATGGGCGAGCTTCCCTCCGAGGGGTTCGAGGACGGCTCCTTCGACCTCGTCTGGGCGGAGGGCTCCGCCTACATCCTCGGTTTCGACCGCGCGCTCGCCGAGTGGAAGCGCCTGCTGGCACCCGGCGGGCGGCTCGTGCTGACCGAGTGCGAGTGGACCGCCGAGGAGCCCTCGGCCGGGGCCCGGGCCTTCTGGGACCCGCAGTACCCGCTGCGCTCCACCGCCCGCAACACCGCGGCCGCCCAGGCGGCCGGGTACCGGGTGCTCGGCACCCGGCTCCAGCCCGACTCCGACTGGGCCGAGTACTACGGCCCGCTCGGCGAGCGGGTCCGGGCCGCCGTGCCCGCCTCGCCCGCGGCGGAGGCCGCGCTGGGATACGTGCGCGAGGAGCTCGCCGTACGGGAACGGCACGGGCACGAGTACGGGTACACGGGCTTCGTGCTGGCCCCGGTGACCGCCGGGGACGGGGACCGCTGGCGGACCCGCCCCGAGGCGCCGGCCGACGCGGCGGCCGTGCGGGCCGTCAACCTGGCGGCCCTCGGCACCCCGCTGGAGGCTGATCTCGTGGACGCGCTGCGCGCCGACGCCGAGGCCTGGCTGCCGGGGCTCTCGTACGTGGCCGAGGGCCCGGACGGCGAGGTGGCCGCGCACGCGCTGCTGACCCGCTGCCGGGTGGACGGGGTGCCCGCGCTGGCCCTCGCGCCGGTGGCCGCCGATCCCTCGCTCCAGCGCTCGGGCGCCGGGAGCGCCGTCGTACGGGCGCTGCTCGCGGCCGCGCGGGAAGCCGGGGAGGCGCTGGTGCTGGTCCTCGGGCACCCCTCGTACTATCCGCGGTTCGGTTTCACGCCGGCTTCGCGGTTCGGGATCAGGGCGCCGTTCGAGGTGCCCGACGAGGCGATGATGGCCCTGGTGCTGGACGATTCCGTTCCGGTGCCGGCGGGCACGATCTCCTATCCGGCCCCCTTCGGGATCTGATCCCCTGCCGGACGTCCGCCCCTCTCCGCTTACCACGCGGAGGGGGGCGGACATGCGCGGATCTCCGAAGTGGGGACAAGCCTCTTTTGTACGGCAGACTGAAGGCCGAAGTCCGAAGCGAAGGATGGGTATGCCGACCACACCAGCCACCGACGCCACCAGCAGCGCGTCCACCGGCACCGGAGCTCAAGAACCGATCATGCTCGAACTGGTCGACGAGTCCGGCAACACCATCGGCACGGCGGAGAAGCTCGCCGCGCACCAGGCACCGGGCCTGCTGCACCGGGCGTTCTCCGTGTTCCTCTTCGACCAGCAGGGCCGGCTGCTGCTCCAGCAGCGCGCCCTCGGGAAGTACCACTCCCCCGGCGTCTGGTCGAACACCTGCTGCGGCCACCCCTACCCCGGGGAGTCTCCGTTCGCGGCCGCGGCCCGGCGCACCCACGAGGAGCTCGGGCTCTCGCCCTCGCTGCTCGCGGAGGCGGGTACGGTCCGCTACAACCACCCGGACCCGGACTCCGGGCTGGTGGAGCAGGAGTACAACCACCTGTTCGTGGGACTGGCCCGGCCGGTGCTGGACCCGGACCCGGAGGAGGTCGGCGACACCGCCTTCGTCACGGCCGAGGAGCTGGAGAAGCGGCACGCCGAGCAGCCGTTC
Source organism: Streptomyces sp. NPDC004126 (assembly GCF_050275515.1). Classification (NCBI taxonomy): domain Bacteria; kingdom Bacillati; phylum Actinomycetota; class Actinomycetes; order Kitasatosporales; family Streptomycetaceae; genus Streptomyces; species Streptomyces sp. NPDC004126. Next base: position 323,856 of record NZ_JBNNPF010000002.1, read on the forward strand.
TCCGCCTGGTTCATGACGGTGCTGGACGCGGCGCGGCCCGCGATCCGCGAGCTGACCGGCGACGCGGCCGGCTGGTAGCCGCTACGCCGTTCAGGTGCGGACGCCCGGGACGGCCGTCCCGGGGGTCAGATCCCGGGGGCCGGGGCGGCGAGCGGCAGTGCCGCCCAGATCACCTTGCCGCCCGTCGCGGTGTGCTCGACGTCGCACACCCCGCCGGCCTCCAGGGTGATCTCCCGGACCAGCAGCAGGCCCCGGCCGCCGGTCTGGCCGAAGTCGGCCTCCAGCGCCTTGGGCCGGTACGGGTGGTTGTCCTCGACGGCCACCCGTACCCACTCCCGGCCCACCGCCACCTCGACGGCGACTTCCGGGGAGAGCAGGGCCGCGTGCCGGACCGAGTTCGTCACCAGTTCGGAGACGATCAGCAGCAGCGAGTACACGAGGTCCTGCTGGGCCGGCACCCCCTGGCGGCCGAGCAGGTCGCGGACCGCCCGGCGGGCCTGCGGAACGGATTCTTCAACCGCCGGCGCGGTGAAGCGCCACACTCCCTCGTAAGCGAGGGGGTCGGCCGGGGCCGACACCTCACCTCCCCGGGCCGGCGGGATGCTCCCGCTGTCGTCCATCTTCCGGCCCCCGTCTTCGCGCTCGATCGTCTCCACGTGTCAAGAGTGGGGAAGACCCTGGTCCGTACCGCGCCGCTGACCAGAAGTCAGCGTCAATCGGACGCTTTCTGACCACTGGTTTATGACGGAGTCAGTTGTTGGGCCGTTCCTGATCCGGTGCGGGCCCCTTCCCGGCCGCCTCCCGCGTCCCGCCCGCCGCGCCCGGCACGGCCGCCGCGTCGTCTTCCCTGACCAGACCGAGGATCCGGCGGGCGCCCATGCCCAGCCCCACCAGGCTCAGTCCGTCGAACAGCAGGGCGAGCGAGAAGAACGTTCCGATCACGTACAGGCTGTTGCCGGGCCAGCCGGACAGGATCAGGATGCCCAGCAGCAGCCCGAAGGCGCCCTGGATCAGGGAGATCCCGAAGTTCGGGCCGCGCACCACCAGCGCGCCGACGAGGCGGAACACCCCGCCGGTGAGGAAGAGCAGGGCCGCGAACATGGTCAGGGCCTCGGCGCTCGCCTCCGGGCGGCGCAGGATCACGAAGCCCGCGGCCAGGTTGACGGCCGCGACGATGACGGCGAGCCAGAAGTAGGGGGTCCCCCGCGACTGCACGGCCTGCGCGAGGCCGACGACGCCGCCGATCAGCAGCAGCCAGCCGAAGAGGAACATCGAGGTCAGGGTGGCCACGCCCGTGTACACCAGACCCACCAGCCCGGCCAGGACGAGGATCACCCCGAGCAGGGCCAGCAGCCCGAAGCCGCGCTTCAGCTGCTTCTGCTCCCGCTGCCGCGGGTCCGGGTCACTGCGGTCGGCGCCCATGGACGTGCCACCTCCTCGGCACCCCCCGGGGGTCGGACTCCCCTTGATCATAGGATCGGCTGCCCGGGATAGCATCCGGCGCATGGACGCAGCCCTCCACCACACGGTCGGCGACGGGGTCGCCACCGTCGTCATCTCGCACCCGGCCAAGCGGAACGCCATGACCGCCTCCATGTGGCGGGCGCTGCCGGAGCTGCTGGAACTGCTCGCCGAGGACGACGCCGTACGGGTGCTGGTGCTGACCGGGGCCGGTAGCACCTTCTGCGCGGGGGCCGACATCTCCTCGCTCACCGGCAAGGACGACCCGCAGGCCCTGTCCGTGGCGGCGGAGGAGGCCCTCGCGGCCTTCCCGAAGCCGACGCTGGCCGCGATCCGCGGGTTCTGCGTCGGCGGCGGCAGCCAGCTGGCGGCGGCGTGCGACCTGCGCTTCGCGGAGGAGGGCGCGTCGTTCGGGGTGACCCCGGCGAAGCTGGGCATCGTCTACCCGGCGTCCTCCACCCGGCGGCTGGCCTCGGTGGTCGGCCCGGCGTGGGCCAAGTACCTCCTCTTCTCGGCAGAGTTGATCGACGCGGAGACGGCCCTGCGGGCCGGGTTCCTGAACGAGCTGCTGCCGGCGGGCGGCCTGCAGGAGCGGGTGGCCGCCTTCGCCCGGACCCTGACCACCCGCTCGCGGCTGACGCAGGCCGCCGCCAAGGAGTTCGCGGACGGCCGCACCGGCCGGGACGCGTACTGGGCGGCCCAGGCCGCCGCGAGCGGCGACACCGCGGAGGGTGTCGCCGCGTTCCTGGAACGGCGGGCTCCCGCCTTCGGCTGGCGTCCTAGCTGAGCGGGTTGGCGGCGCGCATCCGGGCGACGAGCTCGGCCGGGGCCTTCTCCGGGGAGCCGGCGTCGTACGGCGGCTGCGGGTCGTACTCGCACAGCAGCTGCACGGCCTGCGCGTACTCGTCCCCGGAGATCCGCCCGAGCAGGCCGAGGCCCATGTCCATGCCGGAGGACACCCCGGCCGCGGTGACGTACTTGCCGTCGAAGACCACCCGCTCGCCGGTCGGCCGGGCGCCGAAGGGGACCAGCTTGTCGAGGTAGAGCCAGTGGCTGGTGGCCCGCCGCCCGTCGAGCAGGCCGGCGGCGGCGAGGAGCAGCGAGCCCGTGCAGACGGAGGTGGTCCAGGTGGTCGTGGCGTCCACGGCCCGCAGCCAGTCGAGCACGGCGGGGTTCTTCATCTCCACCTCGGGGTGCGGCCCGCCGGGCACGATGACGATGTCCGGCCGGGTCACCTCGTCGAGCGCCTTGTCGGCGACGAGCCCCAGCACCCCGTTGTCCGTCCGGACGGGACCGGGGCGCTCCGCGACGAACACGGTCTCGGCTTCGGGGATGCGGCTGAGGGTCTCGTAGGGCCCGACGGCGTCGAGCGCGGTGAAGCGGTCGTAGAGCAGTACGGCGATCTGCATGGCTCCTCCGGAGCGGTGAGCCGCCCCTGCGTGCGGGGGCGGAAGTCTGGTCGGCCGGCGCCGGTTCAACGCCGGTGCGGTGCGCGGCGGCACGGCCTTTCTCCGGGCCGGGGTGGGGGTGCGTGTGTCGCCTGCGGGTGGGTGGGCCGCTGCGCGGGGCTGGTCCCCTACCCGCCCTTCCACCGTTCCCAGGGGCTCCGCCCCTGACCCCGGTCCTCAAACGCCGGCGAGGCTATGGATAGCCCGTCCGGCGTTTGA
>NZ_JBNNPF010000003.1:0-4987 GCF_050275515.1 Streptomyces sp. NPDC004126
GGGCTGCGCCCGGACCCCTTCCTGGGGGCTCCGCCCCCAGACCCCCGCGCCTCGAACGCCGGCGGGGCTGCGCAGACCTCAGGACCGCCCCGAAGCCGCAGGGCCCTGCCGCCCTGCCTCCCGCGCGTCGATCGCCGGCGGGGCTGCGCAGGCCCGTCAGGGGCGGGCCGGGGCCGACGGGCCCGACGGGGCCCGCACCCCCCAGGCCGGCTCGCCGCCCGTGGTGTCGCCATCGCCCGAGTCCGGCTCGAAACCCCCGGGGTCGTCACCCTCCTCGGCACCCACGCCCGCCATGGCCCCAGCGGCCCCCTCGGCACCCACGACCTCCGAGGCACCCCCGTCACTCCCGGAGGGCACGGCGCCGCCGTCACTCCCGGCACCCCCGGAGGGCACGGCATCCCCTGAACCCCCGGAGGGCACGGCGCCGGTCAGGAGGGCGAGTAGGCCGGCCACCTCCACGCCCGCCTCCGCCGGGTGCCGGAACATGGCTCCCGGTGAGATCTCGTAGCGGTTGCGCCGGCCGTCGCGGGCGCGCCGCAGGTAGCCGTCCGATTCGAGGTCGGCCACGATCGCCTGGACCGTGCGCTCCGTGAGCGCGCAGACCAGGGCGACATCCCTCAGCCGCGCCGCCGGGTCCCGGGCGATGGTCACCAGGACGCGCGCGTGATTTGTGAGAAATGTCCAGTTCTGTCGGCGTGTCATGCTCCCCATCCCGCCATGATGCGGCACGTGTTTCGCGCGGAACAAGACGCGAAAAGTGTTTCCGGTATTTCTTGACGTGTGAGCGGAATCGGTCCAGAGTCGAGGACAGTCAAGGTCCCGCGCCGCAAGCCGACCAGCCCAAGGAGCGAACCCCCATGCCGGTCCCCGCCCACCATTCCCATACCGCCGCCCTCGCCGAGGCCCGTACCCCCGGCCCCCGCAGCCCCGCTCCCCGCCTCCCCGGCCCCCGCCGGAGCGGCCGGGCCGCCGCCCGTGCGGCAGGCCTGCCCCGCGTCGACGAGCCGCGCGAGGTGGCTCCGGCGGACGCCCGGGAGCTGTCGAAGGCGTTCTTCCGGCGGCTGCGAGAGCTGGAGGAAGGCACCGCCGAGCGGCAGTACGTGCGCAACACCCTGATCGAGATGAACGCCTCGCTCGTCCAGTACGCCGTCCGCCGCTTCCGCGGCCGCGCCGAAGGGGCCGCCGGGGACGTCGACGACCTCGTCCAGGTCGGCACCATCGGCCTGATCAAGGCCATCGACCGGTTCGACCCGGCCCGCGAGAACGAGTTCGCCACCCTCGCCATGCCGTACATCACCGGCGAGATCAAACGCCACTTCCGCGACACCGCCTGGGCCGTCCACGTCCCGCGCCGGCTCCAGGAGCTGCGCATCGACATAGCCAAGGCGAAGGAGGAGCTGACGATCCGGCTCGACCGCTCGCCCACGGTCCGCGACCTCGCCGCCTACCTCGACCTCACCGAGGAGCAGGTCATAGAGGGCCTGGTCGCCGCCAACGGGCACACCAGCGGCTCCCTCGACGCCCCGCACGCCGAGCACGGCGACGGCCCCGCCGAGGGCCACACCCTCGCCGAGGTCCTGGGCGAGGAGGAACCGGCCCTGGAGCTCGTCGAGGACATCCAGACCCTGGCCCCGCTGCTGGAACGGCTCAGCGACCGCGAACGCACCATGCTCCGCATGCGCTTCGGCGAAGAGCTGACCCAGGCCCAGATGGGGGCCGCCCTCGGCATCTCCCAGATGCAGGTCTCCCGGCTCCTCACCCGGCTCCTCGCCCACCTGCGCACCTCCATGCTGGCCGACCCCGGTCCGGCCCCCGGGCAGCCCGGCCGCTGACGCACCTCACCCCCTCCTCCGACGTGAGTTGGATCACTTCACCGTTTGCGCAGGCGAAGTCCGGGCATGCGGGCCGCTGGAGCGGAACCACGCGCTCCGGCCGGTGGGCCGGAGCGGCGCGGTCCGCGCGGGCCGATCCCGCCCCGCTCCCCGGCCCGCGGCCCCCGGCGGCGGACCGGACCCGGTACGACCCGCGAGGTGTATGTGTCCACGCTCCAGGCCGAGCACGTCTACAAGGTGTTCGCCAGACGACCCGACCGCCAGGCCGCCGCGGTCCGCGCGCTCGAACGCGGCGCCGACCGCGACGAGCTGCGCGCCGACGGCACCACGGCGGCGGTGATCGACGCCTCGTTCCGCGTCGAGCCCGGCCAGATCTTCGTCGTCATGGGCCTGTCGGGCTCCGGCAAGTCCACCCTCCTGCGGATGCTCAACGGACTGCTGGAGCCCACCTCCGGCCGCATCCTCTTCGACGGCGAGGACCTCACCGCGCTGACCCCGCGCGAGCTGCGCCGCGTCCGCTCCACCCGCGTCTCCATGGTCTTCCAGCACTTCGCGCTCTTCCCGCACCGCGACGTCCTGGCCAACGCCGCCTACGGCCTGGAGGTCCAGGGCGTCCCCCGGGCCGAGCGCGAACGCCGCGGCGCCGAGGCGCTCGCGCTGTGCGGGCTCGGCGGCTGGGAGAACTCCTGGCCCGACGAGCTCTCCGGCGGCATGCAGCAGCGCGTCGGCCTCGCCCGCGCCCTGGCCACCGACGCCGACCTGCTCCTGATGGACGAGTCCTTCAGCGCCCTGGACCCGCTGATCCGCCGCGACATGCAGGACCAGCTCCTCGAACTGCAGCGGACCCTGAAGAAGACCATCGTCTTCATCACCCACGACCTCAACGAGGCCATGCGCATCGGCGACCGGGTCGCCGTCATGCGCGACGGCCGGATCGTCCAGCAGGGCACCCCCGAGGACATCCTCACCCGCCCCGCCGACGAGTACGTCGCCTCCTTCGTCCAGGACGTGGACCGCTCCCGCGTCCTGACCGCCGACGCCGTCATGGACGAGCCCGCCGAGCCCGCCGAGGCCTGCGGCTGCCCCACCGTCAGCGCCGGCACCCCGCTCGCCGACCTCTGCTCCGTCAGCGCCCGCGTCCCCCACCCGGTCGCCGTCACCGGCCCCGACGGCACCGTCGTCGGATCCGTGCCCAAGGACCGGCTCGTCGCCTTCATCGGCGACGAGCAGCGGCCCCCCATGGCCTGCGCGGAGGTGGCAGCCTGATGCCCCGCCTGCACCTCGGAGCCTGGGCCGACAGCGCGGTCGACTTCCTCCAGCGCCACCTGTCCTGGCTCTTCGACACCGTCAGCATGCTGGTCGGGGGCCTCTACGACGGCGTGAACGCCGTGCTGTCCGCCCCCGCACCGCTGCTCTTCGCCGGCCTCCTCGCCCTCGCCGCCTGGTGGCTGCGCGGCCTTCTCGCGGGCCTCCTCGCCTTCGGCGCCTTCGCCCTCGTGGACTCCGTGGCCCTGTGGGACGAAGCCATGGCCACCCTGTCGCTGGTCCTCGTCGCCACCCTCGTCACACTGGCGTTCGCCCTCCCGCTGGGCGTCTGGGCCGCGCGCTCCGAACGGGTCAGCGCCGCTCTGCGGCCCGTACTGGACTTCATGCAGACCATGCCGGCCATGGTCTACCTCATCCCCGGCATCATCTTCTTCGGCGTCGGCGTGGTCCCCGGGATCATCGCCACCATCGTCTTCTCGCTGCCGCCGGGCGTACGCATGACCGAACTCGGCATCCGCCAGGTGGACACCGAACTGGTCGAGGCCGCCGAAGCCTTCGGCACCACCCCGCGCGACACCCTCGTACGCGTCCAGCTGCCCCTGGCCCTGCCCACGATCATGGCGGGCGTCAACCAGGTCATCATGCTCGGCCTGTCCATGGTCGTCATCGCCGGCATGGTCGGCGGCGGCGGACTCGGCGGCGCCGTCTACCGGGCCATCGGCAGCGTCGACATCGGCCTCGGCTTCGAAGCGGGCCTGTCCATCGTCGTCCTCGCCATGTACCTGGACCGGATGACCGGCGCCCTCGGCCGCCAGGTCTCCCCGGTCGGCCGCCGGGCGCAGGCCCTGGCCCGGTCCGCCGCGAGCGGCACCGCCCGGCTGTGGAACCACCGACCGCAGCCCGCGTACGCCGTCACCGCGGCCGTCGTCCTCGCCCTCGTCGCCGGCGGACTGAGCGCCTTCGGCGGCTCCGGCTCGCCGGCCACCGCCACCGGCGCCGAGAACACCGGCAAGGGCCGCAAGATCAGCATCGGCTACATCCCCTGGGACGAGGGCATCGCCTCCACCTTCCTGTGGAAGGAGCTGCTGGAACGGCGCGGCTTCGAGGTGGACGCCCGGCAGCTGGAACTCGGCGCGCTGTTCACCGGGCTCGCCGGCGGCCAGGTCGACCTCCAGACCGACGCCTGGCTGCCCGTCACACAGGCGCAGTACTGGCAGAAGTACGGGAGCAGGCTGGACGACCTCGGCTCCTGGTACGGGCCCACCTCCATCGAGCTCTCGGTCCCCTCCTACGTCAAGGACGTGCGCTCCCTGGAGGACCTCAAGGGCAAGGGAGCCCGGTTCAAGGGCCGGATCATCGGCATCGAGCCCAGCGCCGGAGCCATGTCCGTACTGAAGGAGAAGGTCCTGAAGGAGTACGGACTCGAAGGCGAGTACCAGGTCGTCGACGGATCCACCCCCGGCATGCTCGCCGAGCTCAAGCGGGCCTACGAGAAGAAGGAACCCGTGGTGAGCGTCCTGTGGTCCCCGCACTGGGCGTACTCCACCTACGAGCTGACCAAACTCGCCGACCCCAAGGGCGTCTGGGGCGAGGGCGACGGCATCCACACCCTCACCCGCAAGGGCTTCGCCGACGACGAGCCCGAGGTCGCCGCCTGGCTGCGCTCGTTCAAGCTGACCGAGGCCCAGCTCACCGGCCTGGAGGCGAAGATCCAGGAGACGGGCAAGGGCAAGGAGCAGCAGGCGGTCCGCGCCTGGCTGGCCGACCACCCCGAGGTGGCCGCGCTCGCCTGACCGGACACGCGCCGGGGCGCCCGGGACCAGGCGGTCCCGGGCCGCGAGCAGATCGCCGAACGACTCCTCGAATCCTCCGCCAAGCACTCCTTCGAC